>RDOE01000003.1 GCA_011364975.1 Promethearchaeota archaeon
AAGAATGAAATGGTTTTGGTTGGAAAAACACTCCAATTTTTTTCCAGTTAATTCTATTAATGCTGTTTTCCGGCTTTAAGTTAGCTTTAAATACTTTTTTTTAAAAATAAAGTAAATAAAGAGAAAATTGGAATTATGATTCGTTGTGAATTTTGCGGAGTTTTTATTGAGAACAAAGAATTAGATCGGCATTATAAAGTAACTTTGGGTGATCTAGTCTCAGGAAAATTCTATGGAAAAAAGCACATTTATTACCATAGAGAATGTTTAGATGTCTTAAAGAAAGCAAACAGAGAACAAATTTCACAAATTCACTAAATACTACACTACTTTTTTGCAAAAGAATTTAATAATGTTAATGAGATATATTTCGTAGTTATATCATTATAAGTAGAGATAACCTTGGTGATTACCTTTAGTACTTAACCTTAAACTTCCTAAAAGGATTTTTTTGACTTCAATTTGTTCTTTATAACTCATATCTGAATATAACAATATATAATTCTTTTCAATATTTATAATGAAAAGAAGACCAATTTTAATCATTTTAGAGTCTTCCGTCATAAGAGAAATAATAACGTAATGATAAGGTAGCGTAATCAAGCTGTTTTTATTAATCTCTACTTCCATGAGATTATCATTTTCTTTATTATAATCGGATTTAACAAATTTAATTCCGTCTAAAGGTATCGTGATCTTCCTATAAGTTTCTAAAACCTTTGCAAATTGACTTTGGCGTAGGAATCGTCTTTCTTCTTTATCTTTTTCATAGAAATATTTATTTTTTTGCTTTAGATGAAGAATTTTCCTATGTTTTGATTTCGAAGCATCCTTTTCAATCTCCTTTAATTCTTCTACTGTATCATCGTCAAATATGATTAAAATATCCGGATCAACATTATTAATAAAAAAAGTTTTGTAAACAATTCCTGCTTCCGTTTTAATCCAGCCATCCGTGTCAATTAGTATAAAATCTGTATCTTTATGCCTTTTATTATAATTTTCAATTAGTTCCTTGCATGAATGAGATACAATGTATTTAAAATTAGATTTTGGGAACGTGCTGCCAATGAATATAGTTTCTTCAGTTTCAATATCAGCACTCGAAACTATAGAATTCTTTATTTTTCCTATATTTAAAGTAGTAGGAAGATACATCAACTGCTGGCCAAGATCTGAGTCTAAATATCCTCCTTTTAAGCCTTCTCTTAAGAAATTATTAGCTAAATATTTGATAAGGGTAGTTTTTCCACTACTAATTCCTAAGACCATAATTTTGAGAGGATTATTGTTGCTTCTTTTTTTAATCTCAGATAATATTTTATCCTTGGCATTTTTCCACTCCTCATTAATGGTATTTTCTTCAATATAGGTTATATTTTCTTTATTATTGGAAAAAATTTCAATCTCTGATGTCTCAAGAGCATATAAGGGATATAAATGGGCACTAGGAACAACAAGCACGTTTTCCTCTTCTTTTTTATTTGGATTGAAATATTTACCAAATACTTCAAGTTTTCCCTTCAATAATTCGACTCTAGAAGGGCCTTTCACTAATATAGTGTGTCCTTTCTCAGCATTATGTATCATATGTAACCCAGTTTAGCTTTTCTAATAAAATAATACACTATTTTATACTATCATTATATAGTTATTAACTAAAAGAAAAATACTTTTCTTTTCAGAAATTAAATTTTTAATTCATATATATGTAATACTTCTTGAAAACCCAATTTAGTAAATAAAATTTGTGCAACCTTATCTACATTTTGTTTTAATGCTAATCTAATTGATGTGATATGATTACTTTTTAAATAATCAATCATATGGCGCATAAGTTCTTCACCAATTCCCAACCTTCTGCTCTCCTCTTTAACAATCAAATTTGTAATATAGCCAAACCGATCACCATTCTCTGATGTTCTTATTGAACAATTTCCCATACCTAAAATTGAATTTGTCTCATCATCAATTGCAACTAGAATCTCTGTGTTTGAATTTCTACTCATTTGTTCAATTAGACTAATTCTCCATCTTTCCTCATCAAATTCTTGTCCTCTTAATTGACATAGATTTTTCATGAGTAATGTTATTTCATCAATATCCCTATTGGTCAATTCCCTAATTTTCATTCTTTTAAATTTAAAATAATATCGAAACCATTATTTAAGAATAAACTATTAAAAATTTGATATATAATTTTCGGATGTAGAATAAAAAATGTTATAGCGCAATATCACGTATGAACTTATTAAGTTCTTTTACAATCTGCAAATGATCAGGACAGTTTAAAATTGAATGGTCATTATTTTCGAGCCAAACCTTCCTTTTTTTGATAGAATTAATCCTTTTATAAATTTCTTCCATACTTTCTTTATTGATCTGGGTATCTTTCTTCCCCTGAAATATTAAAATTGGACTTTTAATCTCCGGTAAAATAGCTTTCAGCTCCTTTAATAATAACTTAGTTTTTTTAAGCACGTTTAAAGGAATTTTATCATAACCCACCCATTCTCCATTAGTCTCTTCTTTAAATTTTTCTGAAGGAATCTTATGGTATTTCATAAAAGGCTTAATAATCGGTACTAATTTTACCCCTATTCCTCTTATTCCGATTGGTGTACTAATAATAAACATACCGTTAACCTTAAATTGAGCTGCTAATAATAAAGAAAAAATCCCTCCCATAGAATGACCCCCTACAATGATAGTAGAACAGGTTTCCTTTAGGGTATTATATTCCTTTATTAAGGCTCTTTTCCATATATCGATAGTGACACGCCTTAAATCTTCGGGCTTAGTTCCAAAACCTGGTAATAAGGGAATATGAATCGTAAACTTATTTTCTTTATAGATATCCTCTGCTAATGGTTTTAAATCAGCACAAGTTCCTCCACCACCACCAGGAATCATTAAAATTCCAATATGGTTTCCTTTATAATGAAAGGGACCTGCTCCCGGTAAAAATTGATTAATCGTATTATTCATAAAGGATTACCTAGTTATTTTTTAGTGATATTAAAAATAAAGAAAAAAAGTTCATTTTTTAAATTGTTTATAGCATGGAATGCACATATTACTATTCTGATAATTCATGATGCGACTACTCATTGTAAGTTCTCCACAAACTTCACATGGGACCGAATCTTCTATGGTTGCCATACTGGGAGGATCATACTCTACTTCTTTAATGGTAAATATTTGTTCTGGTTCTAAACTCAATAATTTTTGAATTTTTTCATCTCTTGAAAGTTTTTTATCTTCGAAAATTGATGGTTTTAATGAAAGTCTTATTGCTTTTTGTTTCCTCCTACTATATAAGGTATAATTATTTTTACCATAATCATGATGAATTAGATTTCCTTTACCATAAGTGGTACTAAGTATCGCTTGTAATGCATCCACACTACAATTATTTGTTTCAACTACCGCAACTAATTCTTCATCAGGAGAGTGCTCAAATCCATATTTAAGGAAAAATTTTGCAGCTAGCACACCAATTGCCACCCCAGGACATAAATGTCCATGAAACATAGTGGCTTTTTTCATTAAATCTTTGGTTTCCATGTCTTATCAATTAATAAATGTAGATACAATAAACTTCTCTAAATATATTATTTATATGAAGATTTAAATATATTTATAATAATCATGAAATTTTTAGTTGATGCGATGCTAGGGAAGCTCGCTAGATTTTTACGAATTTTTGGTTATGATACTATCTATGCTAATGATTTGATACCATATTATAATATAGATCCAGTACCTGATGAAAAATTATTAGAATATGCTTTAGACAGTAGAAGAACTATTATTACTAAAGATCTTGCTTTTTATTTAAAAATAAAAGATAATGCTATTTTTCTTGAAGGGGCGGGAGTATACAATTACTTAAAACAACTTAAATTAAAACTAAATTTAGAATATAATTTCCAAATTGAGCACGGTAGATGTTCTGTATGCAATAGTTCTTTGGTAAAAGTTTCAGATAAAAGTTCAATAAAAGATCAAATCAAACCAGAAAGTTTCAGAAACTATTCCGATTTTTATCAGTGCTCAAATAAAGAATGTAGTCAAATATTCTGGGAGGGGCCTCATATCACGGATATAGTTGCGAAAATAAAGAAAATAATTGATTATAAATGATCTTTTATTTATTTAAATAATTTAATTTAATATCATTAAATTTTAATTTGACCTTTTCTGCCTCTTCTTTCGCTCCTCCTTTCTCAAACATAGTATGGGCTTGAGATAGGAGTTCAAGGCATTTTCTATATTCCTTATTTTTAAAATGATTCTCTGAAAGTTCCACTAGATAATGCCCTTTTTTGACATAAAATTCAATAAATTGTCCAGAAGTATCTATTTTTTCGCTCATTACATCAATTTCAAAAAAAAATTCCTTTATATGTATCTTAGAAAATAGCATTAAATAAAATTATCTAAAAATTTTAAGCTTATAATTTTTCTGCCTTTTCTCGAAATAACTTCATTTGAATAACTTGGCCGGATAATCGAGAACTATGTGCAGCAAAAGCCATTAGGTGACTTTCTAAAATTGCTCGTGCATTAGTTAATGGTTGAGATTTATCTTTATCAAGGACATTATCTAAAAAGGCAGAAATTAGTAGATCATCTCCGCCTCCATGAGCTTTTGTATTTAATGTTAAATCTTTAGTAAATATAATTTTTTCTTCTCCATTATAATGATCATTTATAGTTATCTTCTGACCGCAATCCCTAAATTCTCCGAATAATGTTCCTCTTGTCCCGTCAATCCTTAAAGTTCTGCCTTCACGTTCACTAAATCCATGCATTATTAACGTAGCAGTTGCACCGTTCATAAACTCTATATTAACTACTTGATGATCGACAACATCGTTATCACATTTATATACGCACCTACCATAAGGGCTTGACCTTAAAATTTCCATCTTTGCTCCATCAGAAAAATCTTCTCTCTCGTATGCATCTTGACCGAAATATAACGGCTCTACAGGCCATTCCCTCCAATAAGTTAAACTATTCAATGGTTTAATAACTTTAGAAAGGTATTTCAACCATATCTTATGCTCTTTTCTTAAATTAGCTAGAAATCTTAATCCTCTATTATTACTGTACTTCATTATCTGAAGAATAGGAGCAATATCAATATAAATCCTTGGAGCATAATATAAACAGGAGTTTTCGATTGGACAACCCTCTATACAGTAATTTGGAGCACTTTTTGGGGCATTATTATGAGTAAAATGTAATAAACTTCCAAATGAGCTTATCTTCTTTGGTAAGGCTCCTATCATCCAATATAATAAATCAAGGTCATGACAACATTTTGCTAATATCATAGGAGAAGATTGTGCTTGATTCCTCCAATTTCCTCTTACAAACGAATGAGCCATATGATACCAGCTAACATTTTCGCTATGGGAAATATTCACGATCTCTCCCAGCACCTTATTTCGAATAAGTTCAGTTATTTTCGAAAAAAAGTCAGTATATCTTAATACATGACCGATACCTAATATACGTCCTGTGTTTTCTGCACATTTTACAATTTTTATACACCCTTCTAAAGTATTAGCCATTGGTTTTTCCAATAATACATCATAACCTTTCTTTAAAGCTCGAATGGTTGGTTCAATATGCATTTGGTCTTGAGTACAAATAAACGCAATGTTAGCTAGTTGTTCCTTTTCAAGTAGATCTGTCCAACTATCAAAACATGATTTTAAGGGTATATTATGTAATCTGGCAAAATGCTCCCTTCGGCTTTTAATTGGCTCTGCTACTGCAACAAATTTTAATCTATTAGGATAATTTAAGGCGTATTGACCATAAACGGTCATACCTCTATTACCTGCTCCGCATAAAATTGCGCTTATCGGATGATTTATTATATCAGAACACCTCTTTGCAATTAGAGGTATTTATTTTACCTGATTTCAGTAATTCATCTAATATCACTATAGCTGCCATTGCCTCAACGATAACAACGGCTCTTGGCACAATGCAAGGATCATGGCGCCCTTCCAATTTTAAATCCACTCCTTTCATAACCTTAATATTTATTGTTTTTTGTACCTTACCTATTGAAGCGGTGGGTTTTACAGCAACAGTAAATTCTATAGGCATCCCTGTAGAAAGTCCTCCAATTATTCCTCCCGCGTCATTTTTTGATGTTATAATTTTATTTTGGTATATAATCCATGGATCATTATGTTCTGATCCTCTCATAGATGCAGCTTTGAAACCAATCCCGAACTCAATCCCTTTAATAGCTGGTATAGAAAACATTGCCTTACTGATATTTGATTCTAGACTGCCAAAAATTGGACTCCCTATTCCAGGAGGCACATTATTTATTATACATTTAATTGTGCCTCCGATCGAGTCATTCTCTTTTTTCACGGTTTCAATTTCATTTATCATCTCATTTGATAGAACCAAATTTAGCGCATTCACAGGGGAGCTATCCCGTAATGCGATTAATTTATTCATATTTTCACAAGAGTATTGTTGATTATCCCAGACATTACCAATACTTTTCGTATAAGCAAACGGAATAATTCCATAATCTTTTAAAATCATTTTTGCTAATGCTCCCGCTATTACATATCCTACTGTGATTCTCCCCGAAAATCGTCCTGATCCACGATAATCAGCAAAACCTTTATATTTGACATAAGCAGGATAATCAGCATGTGAGGGCCTGATAATATCTTTAATCTTTTCATAATGGAAGGACTTAACATCTTCATTTCTCACAATTATGGATAATGGCGCACCTGTAGTGCTATTATTAAACACGCCCGATAAAATTTCAAATTCATCTGGTTCCATACGTGATGAAGTTAAATTTGAAAGTCCAGGTCTCCTCTTATTCAATTCATTCTGAATAAAATTTTTATCGATGTTCAGACCAGGAGGTACTCCATCAATTACAACCCCGACTATTCTCCCATGACTTTCTCCAAAAGAAGTTATTCTAAAAATAGTACCAAAAGAATTATCAGTCATAATAATCAACTCATTATAAAGTTGTTAAATTAATCAATAGTATAAGTAAAAATAAATTATTATACTCATTCTTTCTATTATTTTTTTTCTTGTATCAGTATATTTAAGACAAATTTTATGATATATTAATATATTAACTTTACATAAGTATATCACGAAACTTTTATTCCTATTTAAAACAATTTAAAAAGAAGGAGAATCAATTGGAAATTAAAATTAAGCCAACGATTAAGTTAAATGGGGATATTAGAGCCCCGCCTTCGAAAAGTTACTCTCATCGAGCTTTTATGGCTTCAAGTTTAGCAGACGGAGTATCAGTTATTAAAAATGCTTTAGTTGGAGGAGATGTTGAGATCACAATCAAGATATTAAAGAAACTAGGAGTACATATCTCTAAAGTATCTGAAAATAATTACATGGTTAAAGGATTAGGTGGTATATTCAAACCGTGTAAAGAAGTTGTTGATATTGGAAATTCAGGTACGTCTATTAGGATTTTTAGTGCATTAGCTTTACTAGTTGAAGGAGGTTTACAATTTACAGGAGTATTTTTTGAAAGAAAAAGACCCATAATACCACTGCTCGAAGCTCTTATAAAATGGGGAGGTTCTTATAATATAAATGCCGGATTATTGTCTATTAAGAGAAAAAAGGGCAAATGCAATGATGTAGAGATAAGAGGGGATGTAAGTTCCCAATTTATCACTGCATTATTAATGGTTGGTCCTCTAATCTCTTGTAAAAAAATTAACCATCTAACGCTCAATATTATATCCCCTTTAATATCTTATCCCTATATAGCTATTACTTTAAAAGTCTTAAAGCATTATGGTATAAATATACAGGAACAGATAAATGACAAGAGGTTAGGAAAATACATAATACCTTGTCAGCAATACTATAGAGCTCAGAATTTTATAATCCCGGGAGATTTTTCTTCAGTTTCTTATATCATAGCTGCTGGCGTTTTAAGTTTTGATGACTCATTGATAACTATATCCAATTTAGATTTTAATAGTCCTCAAGGCGATAAAAGATTAATTGAGATTTTGCAAGATATGGGCGCTCAAATTGAAATGAATAAAGAAAAAGGAATTTTAATAATTAAAGGAAATTTAAGGAAAAATCCGTTAAAAGGATTAGATATCAATATTCAAGATAACCCTGATTTATTTCCAATTCTTGCAGTAATTGGGGTATTCGCGATTGGAAAAACCTCCCTTTATAACGCAAAAAGTTTAAGGTATAAAGAAAGTGATAGAATTTCTATTATGGCTCGAGAATTAAAAAAGATGGGTGTAAATGTTGAGGAAAGTGAAGATGGATTAACTATACATCATTGCACTGAGTTAAAGGGAATAGAGGTATTACATGAGAATGATCATAGAATAGCTATGGCTTTAACAATAGCAAATCTATATGCTATGACAAATTCAAAAATTGAACGGATCGATATCGTTCAAGATTCATATCCCTCTTTTATAAGCGATCTTATAAAATTGGGGGCATCGATAGAAATTATTTAAATATGTTAAAAAAGATTTATCTGAAAGACTTTTGTCTTCTTTTTCGAGCTTTCGATCCACCAAAATGTTTAGGTTCGGTTCTTCTTGAATCTCCTGAAAGTAATGACTCATCATATTCTCTTAATGTTTTCTCTATCGTTTTTGTGCCAAGAAATTTATTAATTAATTTTGCGATTGCAATTCGTACCGCATTAGTTTGGCCCATTTTACCGCCACCTTCTACATTTATGATAATATTACACTTATCAAGCTTAGGGTGTCCAATAACTTCTAAGACTTCTTGTATTCTCAATCTTGCAATTTCAGGCTCATATAGGGCTAAGGGGACATTATTAATTTTTACCTGGCCTTTAGAAGGATAACGTAAAACTGCTCGTGCAATTGCTGTTTTTCGTTTACCTGCTGCTTGAATAACCTTACTTTTTTCTGACATTTTGATTACACCTCTATAGTTTTGTTATTCCATCCAATTCTCATACAAAGATTTTCTAAAGTAATATATTTATTATAATAGGAAAGTCTAGTTCTTTCTGCATTTGGGATTTCTTGGGGGATTAATTTTTGATATCTTTTTCTAAATCTTTCGGGAATGTCAGCAATATAAACATGGACTCGACTTATAGCTTCCTTGCCTCTAAGTTTTTTTCGGGGTAACATTTTCTTTATAACAGCTCGCATAAAAACATCCGGACGTCTTGGCCAGAAAGGACCTCTACGAGGATTTGTAGCTGTACTGATATTTAATTTCGCTAAATATTTTTGATGAATATCTTCTTTAGTTCCACTTATAATACAATCTTTAGAATTTATTACGACTATAAGATTTCCTAATAATGCTTTTTTAGCAATTTGGCTGCAAAATCGACCTAAGATTTTATTTTTTGCATCAAATAATAAGTATTCCTGCATATTTTCAACACTTTCTCACTATTATATTAATTCAATAAAATAATTTAACATTTTTACCGTCAGGATTTTGCTCTAATAACTCCTCGATTGAAATAAGCTTGCTTCCCGACTTTTCAATTTTATCTTTAGCTGATGTAGAATAATCTAAACATGCGATTGTGAGTTTATGATCTAAATCACCTAAAGCTAAAATTTTGCCAGGTATCACTATGGTATCATTTTCCTTAGTTTTTTTATTAATTCGATATAAATTAGCTTCAATTCTATTCCTTCTAGGTCCAGATATTTTTTTTGAAACTTGTTTCCAAATTCGTCGCTTAGTTTTCCATAAATCACGTATTAGTTTCCTTTGATAATAATTGCTTGGACCTGTTATTCGATGGCTCATAGTATTTCACTCATTAATTATTAACTCTTGAAATATAAAGTCTTAAATTTATAATATTTTAATAAATTTTTGATTATTCATGTCTCTATCTTTAATTCTTCTAGTTTGGTAGCGAATTCATCAATTTTTTCGGTAAATATTTCAAAAGTTTTTTTGATAATTGTTTTAAATGGTAATACACCATCACTTTCTATCGAAAAAATGTAAGCATCCTTTTTATGTAATACTTTAATTTTACCCTCTGATATTTTTTCACAAGATTTACATAATGTGCAAACTTTCCAGTAATCTTCCTTTAATTTCAAGTTTTTTTTACTATCTAATTCAAATAGCTTGAAAGGACACATTTTCGCGATTTCTTCATTTTCTTCTTCATTTTTTAAATCTTTTTCATTAAATTCTACAATCGGGTAATATCTAAAAAAGACATTAGAAACAGCTTGCCATTTTGCATGATCTTTTGCTCTTCCTAATACTGCATAAGCTTCAATTATAACTTTGTTATTTTTATCGATTTTAACAATGGGTATATTAGGATCAACTGGAATTATTTTAGGGTCATTAGATTTTAAATCACCCGAATAAATAATCAGAGGAGAATTCGTTGCATTAGTTATTTCACACGTTAAGGATACTTGGCACATTGGACAGCCATATCCTGAGCATTCACATTCTCGAGGGAGTTTATATACATCTAAATCCGTTTTTAGAGGGAGCATTCCTAATCTGTGAGCAATAATTTCATCGTAAAGTGGGCTATCGTTTTTTAAAATAATTACTTCATCTATCGCCATAACTGGTATTTCTGTCAAAATGATTCTCCTTATGGCATTAATCATTTCAATTGAAATTCCTTCTACCTCTAAAACTAAATTCTGTTCATTTTGTTGTAGTACATCAAGCTTCACAGGACTCATAATAAATGAATACTCGTATATTAATTAATTATAACTAGGTGATTGCTAAAATCAGCTATTTAAGATAAATTTTTCTATTAAATTTTAAAAAAAGAAATAAAAATACTAATAAAACTTGATATATTCATATGCTTTATTAGGAGATTGAAAGCAATATTTAATCTCTTGAAAGCCCTTTTTAAACTCTATAACTTGTTCTCTTATTTTTTTAGGATCTGACTTATCAACGATAACCTTCTTAATAAATTCTGCGATATCTTCCATTTCTGTTTTCCCCATACCTAAGCGGGTGACTTCAGAGGTACCTAATCGAAGTCCTCCAGGATTCTGATAATGCCTCCCTTCCTGAATATCCCATGGAAGTAAGTTCCGATTAAGTATAATATTACATTTCTCTAATAATGCTTCGATATCTCCTCCTAAACCTATAGTCTTTTCAAATTTGGTGATATCTACCACAATCTGATGAGATTCGGTGAACCCCTTATGTTCCATTAAAACATTAATTCCTCTTTCATTTAAGGCTTGAGCTAAAGCTTTTGCATTCTGAATTACATTTTTATGATATTCTTTCCCGAACTCAAGCATTTCTGCAAATGCTACAGCTAATGCTGCCACATTATGTAAATGATGATTAGAAAGCAATGCTGGAAAAGTGCATGATCTCAATGTTTCAATTAAATCTTCCCGATTTGACACAAGTGTACCATGCTGAGGCCCTGGCAGTGTTTTATGGGTACTCATAGTCATAACATCAGCCCCCTCCCTTAAAGGGTCTTGAAAGTATCCTGAACCTATTAAACCAGCTACATGAGCTGCATCATAACCAACATTCGCTCCAACTTCTTTAGCTACTTCACTAAGTTCTTTTACTGGATGAGGAAATAAAAATACGGATCCCCCAAATAAAACAAGTTCTGGTTCAAAACTTCTTATTATTTTTGCGGTTTTATCTACATCTAAATTCATTTCATCATTATCAAAGGCCATATATTCAATATTCAAGCCTCTAACTGTCCCTGCTGTTCCATAAATGGCCATACCACTTTTTGTGAATTTAGGTGCATGAGAGATATGTCCTCCTTTAGGAATTGGCATAATGAGCATTTTACCATTGTTATCAGAAGTAAATGCATTATACATTGCTAAATTTGCAACAACTCCAGATATCGGTCTAACATCAGCATGAATACACTTGAAATATTCTTTTGCTAATTCCATGCAAATATCTTCTACCATATCAATATATTTGCATCCTGCATAAACACGCTGTCCAACCCATCCTTCTGCATATCTATGACTCATATCACAATTTGCAGCTTCATCTACAGCAGGACTAGTTATGTTCTCAGAAGCAATCAATGGAATTGAATCACTAAATAATCTATTATGTTCCATTAAAATTTGTCTAATTTCTTCAACTTTATTTCTCAATATTAATCAGTCTAAAATCTAATTTTAAATCTACAGTTAAAAAAGTATAAATTTCCAAATATTTTAAACCTTTTGGCTAAAATAAGTATTTAATATGCTCCAAATCAAAAAACGTTGGTTGAGAATTAAGCTAAGAAATTCTCTCTTAATTTAATGATACTTATCCCTTTGATTTTTCTAAAATTAGTCGAGCTTCATAAAGATTTAATTTCTTTCCCGCTTTCTGTTTCTCCAAAGCTTCAGCTAATTTGTCCTGCTTCAATTTTTCTAATTCTTCCATTCGTTTAGTATTTACCTTATATGGCCTTCTTGTGCTCTTATCAAAATTTTGTGGTCTTTTTCCTCTAGATACTTTTTTTCTTTGGTTCATTAGTCTCAAAAATCGCTCATGATAATCATCAGCGGCTTTTTTATTAACAATTAGCTCTTCTTCAAGAGATTTTTTTTTTTCTCGTAGATTGTTGACATATTGATAGGTTTCATGCATTTTTGCATGATAATTTTGAGATTTATTTGACCACTTATTCAATTGTTCGTAAATTTTATTCAAATTTAATTTAACAATTTTAATTTTTTTTTCAAGTTTGAATAATTCACTATTTTGTTCTTCAGAAAGATATTTTTGTTTCATTTCAGCTAATTCTTTGATTTTATCTATGATAGCATTCTCTTCAGTAATATCGAGGTATTCAATTTCGATTTTTCTCTCCAAATTTTCAATTTTTCGCTCTATTTGTTTAATAGAAAAAACTTTTTTTGATTCTCCATTACTTTTATTTATTTTGAGAATGTTTTTTTTCTCATCAATAAAACCATCGAGTATCTTTTTATATTCAATCTTCTTATCTTTTAATTTCTTAACTTTACTATTCCAGTAATCACGTTTTTTTTGGTAATTTTCTTTTGCAATTTTTAGTTGTGCTTCAACCTGATTATCAATTTCCTGTAACTCATTAATGTAATCTTTTGTTTTTTGGTTTAGATCATCTCTTTTCTTACGAAACTCTTCAATTTGAAACTGAAGTTCTTTAAAAGAGAGGTTTGAAGCTTGAGACGTACCTGTGTTGTCCCTACTCATAGATAAATTCATTAAAAAGTATTAATAAAAAGCGATACTTAACTCTTGATTAATTAATTCAATTTAACATTTATTTTATATTTTTTGTAAAACATAATAAAAAAGGGGAAATAGAATAATAATTACTGACAATTGTGTATAGAATAGAACTTAGAGTTCCCTTTATTCATCTTTTCTTATTCCATGTATTCTTATAACTTTAAAGGTAAACAAGCTGATTTTTAATATACTAAAAATTATTATTAATAAATCGATTTTTATAAAAAATACAATTATTTACTAGTAATTACTGAAATTTTTTTTGGTTTCTGGTGAAAATTTATGACTGATGATTTAATAGAGGAAAATGATCTGGTTTTTCTTATTTTAGATGATAGAAGAAGATGGTTAATTAAAGTAAAATCAGGAAAAGAGTTTCAAACACATAAGGGTACTATTTTCTATGATGATATTATAGGAAAAACTTTTGGTTCAGTTACTTTTTCAAAACCTTACGATTCTCAAGGATATAAATTTTATCTCCTCAAACCACTTCCTTCAGATTATGTTACTCATATGACTAGAAAGACCCAAATTATTTATCCTGAAGATGCGGGACTCATTTTAATGTATTCTGGAATAGGACCTGGAAGTCGGGTGCTCGAAGCAGGATGTGGCTCCGGAGCATTAACATGTATCTTAGGCAACTATGTTAGACCTAATGGCCATATCTATTCATATGATATTAGTGAAAAAAGCCTTAAACAAGCAAATAAAAATATTCATAGTGCCAAATTGAGTGACATAATATCTATAACCTATGGAGATATATTAAAAGATGATCTAAACCTAAAAGATATTGATTCTATCGTTTTAGATATGCCCCAACCATGGGATGCAATAGAAAAAGTGAAAAAATACTTACGAACGAGCGGAACTTTAGTTTCTTTTTCACCCACAATTGAACAAGTAAAGAAAACGACTGCTGCCTTACGTGAGAACGCCTTTATTGAAGTTAATACCTATGAATTAATAAAAAGGCGTTATCAAGTCAAGGAAAATGCTACGAGACCAGAAGTACGCATGATAGGGCATACAGGTTTTCTTACTTTTGCCAGAAATGTACATGATGAAGAGAATCCCTTTCGAGAAAGAAAACCAGAAAAATCAGTGTTTGTTGATTTAAACGGAATGCCATTAAGGAGTAGTGATCTATCTTGATAGAATATGAAGAATTTAATAAATTAGATATCAGAGTCGCTCTTATCAAATCTTGTGAACTCATCCCTAAAGCAAAAAATCTTTATAAGTTATCATTAGATTGCGGAGAAGAAAGATTACGACAAATCATTACGGGTATATCTCAATTTTATAAAGAAGAAGAATTAATTGGGCGTAAAATAGTAATTCTTATGAATTTAAAACCAAAAATCATTATGGGTGAGCTAAGTGAAGGTATGCTTCTTGCTGCTGATTTTAAAGGAGAACCATTTCTATTACTGATAGATGAAAGAAATGGAAAAGATGTGCCGCCAGGCTCTAAAATAAAGTAATTAGAATCCTTTCAATTTCACACCAGTTTGTAACTCTTTCTTTTTCTTAAATCGTTCTGTTTTAAAAAAATATTTCTTCTTCTCCGGTAAAATATCAATATATTTTCGTAAAATATCTTCAACAAAAGACTTAGTAGCTTTATTCGGAATTTTACCGGGATCTGTGAGGTTAGATAAAATCTCTTTATCCTTAACATCATCCGAAAGGCCTAAATTCTTAAGAGGTATATGAAAAGAATGAGTAAACCATCCTTTGCTCTTCTCTTCATGTGCAATGACTCTTAATATATTTTCTTCTTCCTTTTTAATTTTGAAATCGACAAGTTTCTTGCCAGGGCGTACGATAATAGAAGCGTAAAGTGGAATTTTATTTTTTGGGTCATGTATTTTTTTATAAAATTCCTTTAATTTATCACTCATAGTAGTTCTATAAACCTATTATTCCTAAGATATAAATAGTTTAAAGTAAAATACCTAATTAAATTTATTATAACAAATAATTACAGAGAAAAAATAATGATTGTATTAAAGTCATTTGAAATAAAAACTAAACCTTTTTGTGATGTAATTAATATTACAAATCAAGTCCAAAATACTTTAAAAGAAAGTGGTCTGCATAGCGGGATTGTAAATGTCCATGTAGCAGGATCAACTGCATCAATTTCAACTACAGAATTTGAACCTGGGTTAGTACAACATGATATCAAGGATTTTCTGGAAAACCTGTTACCATATGATGCCCATTATAGACACCATCAAACGTGGGGAGACCATAATGGAAGTGGTCATTTAAGAAGCTTTCTACTTAAAACTTCACAAACCTTTCCATTTCATAATACAACTTTGATTTTAGGAACCTGGCAACAAATTATTTTTATCGAATGCGATGAAAAGCCCCGGAATCGAAAAATTTATTGTCAAATTATAGGAGAGTAGAAAAAAAATACTCTAATTAATAAATTATTTCTTATCCATAATGTTACCAAATTCATTTAGTAACATATGATATACTTCGCGACGTCGAACATCTTCGAATTTACTTATCATTTTTAAAACTGTTTTATGCCTTTCTTGTATCATGCTTTTAAACATGGGAATTTTTCTTATAATATTATCAAATTTATTTTTTTGGTGGATTTGATAATTAAGAAATTCTAAAAATTTATTATCTTCTTCGAACACTCTAATCCTCTTTATTGAATATTAACTTGACAATAATATCACTGATTCGAATTAAAAATAATAGTATCATGTAAATGTTGTTCAAGTAATATTCAAAGTATGAGATATGTTGAAGAAAATTCTAAGATACACATAAGATTAAAAATAAGAATTTTCTCCTTCTAATAAAAAATTACTTGTAAATAAAAAGAAGAGATTTAAATCTCTATTTTTAAAATTAATGTTACTTATATGATAAAGGGAATATTATGGATGATTTGTTAAAGATTATTATAGCTGGGCTTGATAATGCTGGTAAAACCTCTATTTTAACGGCCTTAAACAAGAAATACGACTTCCACAAAGATATCGTTTCTCTCACTCCAACCATAAGAGTAGAATATCATGCTACTGAATTTTTAAAAAAAAAAGTTATTTTCTGGGATCTTGGAGGTCAAAAACAATACAGAGCCCTCTATGAAGAAAAGCAAGATCTATATTTTGCAGATACTGATTTACTGGTATATATCATTGATATCCAAGATAAAGAACGTTATAACACCTCCCTTGAATATTTAGATATGATCTTACATCATTTCGATACACATAAGATGGATATTCCTCTTATCATAAGTTTCCATAAATTTGATCCAGAAATTCATGGAAATAATGACATTCTTTTTGAAATTGAAAAATTTAAATCAAAAATTAATAGGACTTACAATTCATTTAAGATTCTCTATCAACAAACCTCTATATATGATATTATTTCAATAGTACAATTAGTCTCTTATGGACTCTCGGTTTTTGATGATAAATTTTTCGCCCTTTCAGAGTTATTAGAAGACTATCTTAATGAATTTGGCAGTAAATCCCTTATTTTATTTGATAAAAATGGAATTATAATTAGTGAATTTTACAGCGAGTTAATCGAACCTGAGATCTATTTAGAACTTATAGAATCAATTAAAGACCATTTATTTCTTCTTAAAAGAATGCAGGAAGAATCTTACGAGACTGAATATACGTTCTCTTCTATTGGAGATGACTTAATTTCTTATTTACATAGAATTGAACTAAAAGGAGAATCTATTTTTGTATCTGTTATCATCAACGAACACCTTAAAGAACAATTCCTGATAAGATTTACAGATTTCATATCAGATTTAACAAGTATCTTAATTCCACTCTTAGTTTCTTGATGATTTTTTAAAATAAACCTAATTTAATCGAGATGGAGTAATTTCTTTGATTTATCTATTAACTTTTCTTTTCTTTCTCGATGCTTTTTAATAAAAGATAAAACTTTATCTGCACATTGCTTTTTATGATCTCCACACATTAATTCACCCTTAACACATCCTTGAAAATCCTCAGAAATCTGTTTATCATCATCTTCAAAAAAGTATATCAACATTTTATAAATCATACATTTCTGAGGTTCTCCGCCCAATTCTTTCTGTTCAGCTTTATTCCTTCTTCCACCCGTAAGTGATCCCATTACTTTTTTCCTAATTGATTCTAAAGATTCATTGAATGTAAAATAACTGTTTGGATTCCTTTTTGACATTTTATCTGCTCCATCTATTCCCGCTAATAGAAAATGATAGGTCGATGCTGGTCGAAAGAAGGTCTTATAACTTCTCTGGGTCAAATCTCTTGTTAGTCTCAAGTGTGGTGCTTGATCTATCCCTACTGGTACCACTGTTGGTTGCTCACCATCTAGGATCTGAGGTAAAAGGATATCTCCAACCTGTATTAAGGATGCAATGTATAATCCAAATGTTCTTTCTCCATATATTGCATTTAGCATATTCTGAGTGACAAGACGGCTAACTCTAAAACATATATCCTTTACAATCGGTTCTTTTGATTGTCTCCAAATATAAGCCTTTTTAGGGGATGGATCTAATCCTAAAGCTAATATATCTGCTAAATTATCGATTGCAGTTGTTTCGGCCTCTTCAAATGTAATACCATTGTCTTCCCAAGATTCTATATCAGCGATACAATAATATGCTTTACCCCCTAATTTCTGAAAATCCACGATTTCCATAGCAGTTGTTAATGTTCCTAGATGAAACGGGCCTGATGGTTTGATTCCGCTCATAACAGCCCAATTTTGGTTATTTTCAATAGCTTTAAGAATTAAATCTAAATCAATATGCCCAAAAATAATTTTTCTCCGAATAAATTTATGTTGGAATAATTTTAGTTTTACATTATCACTTATTTCTTCAATACCGAAATCTTTTATTAATCTTGTATAGTCCTCATCTTCTAACTTACCAGAACCCCATGGATCAATTTTAAATCCGTTATAATTTTTAGACATAATGATCAACTTCGAAAATTCTTTGTTAATAATAAAAATAAAACCCAAATAAAAAATTTTAAGATAAGTCAATTAATTTATTTTTTAAAGCTTTCAAAGCTGTTTCAAAATGATGTATAAATTTCTAGGAAGAAATAGATAAAATTATCGATTACATAATTTGCGAGTTAAAAGCATGAGTATTATAAATTCATCTACTTTTCCCAAAATTGATAATCAAGCTGATCTCGAACGTAAAAGGGAAATGGGTAAAACCTTTTTATTTTGCGTACTTTTTATTCTATTAATTTTTCTGTTTTCTAATGTTTACATGTATGGGGATTTAATAAGCCTATTTACAATTATTACTATTATACTTACAATCCTTTTACTCTATTTGTATCCAAAAATCCACAATACTATCAATCAAAACCAATCGAGTAAAAAACCTAATGAAATGGTTATACTCGAGCAAGATATTTTTAATTTTTTGGTGAAGAACCAAGGAATATCTTATAGAAAGGAAGAAATAATCAATATTTATCTTAATAATAAAAAATTTGATGTAGATTCAACCATTATCAAAGAAGCAATATCTAATTTAGCAAACTCGAACAAAGTAACCTGCATTATTATATCTGGCGAACTCTCATTTCTTGTTGAAAAATAGATTATTTTGTATGGAATTTAATTATTTCCTCATTGAAATATTTTTAAATATCAACTTTATAATTTAAATTGATTCTTCTCTAACTTTTTTTTAAAATGCCATCAATTATAATATTTTTATACAAAATTATAAACCGTATCAATATTAGTTTAAACTTTCTTTATTACAATACAATGATAGAAAATGAAAAAAAATCTGATGAGTATTGGAAAAAAAAATTAACAAAAGATCAATATTATGTATTAAGAGAAAAAGGGACTGAAGCTCCATTTACAGGAAAATATTTAGATAATAAAGAGAAAGGCATATATTATTGTGCTGGATGTGGTACGCCCTTATTTGATTCAGGCACTAAGTTCAAATCTGGTACAGGATGGCCTAGCTTTTATACTGCAATAGAAAAAGATAATATTAAAGAAATTAAAGACACGAGCTACGGAATGATAAGAACTGAAGTTTTATGTAGTAAATGTGGAGGGCATCTAGGACATGTGTTCAACGATGGCCCTCGTCCTACGGGAATGAGATATTGTATAAATTCTATTTCATTAGATATTATATCAGAAAAGGAATAATTTTTTTCTTCCTTTAAGGTTAATTTAAAGTGTTACTATTGATGAATTTTTATATTCTTTTAAAACCATATTTGAAATGGTTTTAGTTACGAATTGTTCTTCATTTAATTCTCTAATAAAGTTGTGCACATCACCCGCTTCTTTGAAACGGCAGATCAAAGCTGCGGATTGTTCCCCTGTTGTATGGAATACTGAACAAACTTCTGGTTTACTTTTAATCTTCTCTAAAATTTCCTGAGTGTGTTTTCCATCTATTTGAATTCGGATTAAAAAAGTAAGTTTAAATCCTAACTGTTCATTGTTTAATTTAACGGTATATCCCTCAATAATCTTATTATTTTCGAGCTTTGAGATTCGATTGTGTATTGTTCCAATTGATATTCCTAACATATCTTGAATTTCGCGATAACTTGTTTTTGCATTCTCCTGAAGAATTTTAATTATATCCTTATCTATTTCATCAAGAGCTTTCTTCATTTTCTCATATATAAAAAATTAATTATTATTAAATTAAACGAATTTCAGAATATGTTAAAATAATTAAACAAGCTTTATAATTTTTGGAAAATTAATTTGATTTTTATATAATGATCTCTAAATCACAAAATTCTTAAAATCCATCTCATTTAATAGATTAATTATAATAAAAATGATTAAGTGAAAATCATGTCTGTACCAATATTAATATTAAAGGAAGGAACAGAAGAAACAAAAGAAAAAGAAGCTCGGATGCAAAACATAAATGCAATAATGGCAATAACCGATACTGTAAAATCAACTTTAGGGCCAAAAGGTATGAATAAAATGATCGTGGACTCCGTTGGAGATGTTACGATTACAAATGATGGCGCGGAAATCTTAAAACAACTAGATATTGAAAATGTGGCTGCTAATATGATGGTTAATGTAGCAAAATCTATCGATGAAGATATCGGAGATGGTACAACCACAGCTGTAATCTTTTCAGCTGCATTATTAAGTAACGCTTTGGAATTGATAGAACAAGATGTTCACCCCAAACCTATCACCCATGGTTACAAATTAGCAGCAGATAAAGCATTGGAACTGGTTAATCAATTAGCTATAAAAGTATCAAAAGACGATGAAAACATTTTTAGAAATGTTGCCAAAACAGCGATGAATTCTAAAGATATAGTCGGTATTAAAGACTTTTTTGCGAATCTAGCGTATGATGCTATAAAACATATTAGAGATGAGGATGGAAATACTTTTTCAAAAGTTGCAAATGTAAAAATTGTCAAAGCTCCTGGAAAATCTCTTAAAGATACAGAATTAATTAACGGAGTTTATATTGAGAAAGAAAAAGTAGATTCTGGGATGCCTGATGTGTTAAAAAATGCTAAAATTGCAGTGATCCGGAGAAAGTTAGATGTAGTAAAAACTGAATTTGATGCTCAAATTAGAATTTCGAATCCAGAAGATATACAGAAGTTTTTGGATCAAGAAGATAAAATGCTCCAAAAACACCTCTCTAAATTCAAGGAATTGGGCGTAAATATGATTGTAAATAGTCAAGACATCTCAGATAAATTTGGAGCTTATTTAGCACGTGAAGGAATAGCAGCAATAAAGAATCTCGGAGACAATGATATAAAGGCAGTCTCTAAAGCTACAGGAGCAACCAGAGTAGATGATATTAGTTCATTAAGCGCCAACGATTTAGGCTATGCCGAGACTATCAAATTTCATAAGCTTGAAAAGAATGATTATACTTTATTTACAGGATGTAAAAATCCAAAATCGGTATCAATTCTTCTGAAAGGTGGGTTAGAGAAGGTTTTAAACTCTGCTGAAATAAGTTTACATGATGTGTTATGTGTAATCGCGAAAGTCATGGATACTGAAAGCGTTATAGCCGGAGGAGGCGCAATATATATAGAAATTGCTAAGAAGTTACGAGATTATGCTAATAAAATAAGTGGTAAAGAACAACTTGCCATAAACGCGTTTGCGCTTGCATTAGAGGAAATCCCAAAGACTCTAATTCGAAATGCTGGTTTAGATGAAATTGAAAAAATGACTGAACTACGAGCAGCCCATAAGACTGATACAGATAAATGGATGGGCATCGATACCATTAATAACGAGATAAGTGATAATTTTAAGAAAGGGATCGTCGAACCTGCTGCTTTAATTAATCATGTTATCAAAGCTGGAAGCGAATTAGCTAATTTAATATTGAGAGTAGACCGAATTATTAGTGCTAAAGGTTCTAAGTCTAAAGAAATGTAATTTTTTATTAATTTTTTCTATTTTTTTTTACCTCTATTAAATATTTTAAAGATTTTATCTTCTTTAATAAGGTTTAAAATGATTATAAAACTCTTTATCCTATTGAGATTGAAAGCTTTTTATTTTCTATAACAATTGAGTGAAATGGATATTTCTAGAGAATTATTAAGATATGTGGATGTGGGTTTATTATCCCGCAGTGATTTTGAGAAATTATTAGAATTGAAAAATGAGCATGTATTAAAGATAATTACTCAATTCGTTGATTTATGCTCCCCAAATAAACTTACAGTGATTTCTGATGCACAAGATGATATAGAGTATGTAAGAAACATGGCTATCATAAATAGAGAAGAAATTGAGCTGGCCTTGGCTGGTCATACTGTTCATTACGACGGTTTCTTTACTATGTCAAATCACGATCAAGCAAGAGATAAAAACAATACACAAGTACTTATTCCAAAAGAAGAACAGGGCAAATATCCTTGGATTAATACTATGGAAAGAGAACAAGGATTAAAAGAGATATTTGAGATTATGAAAGGATGTATGAAAGATCATGAATGTATCGTACGTTTCTTTTGTTTAGGTCCGAAAGGATCCCGATTTTCTATTCTAGCCCTTCAATTAACGGATTCGTTTTATGTAGCACATAGTGAGGATCTTCTATATCGGGAAGGATATGAAGAATTTAAAAGATTAAAAGGATCCAACGATTTTTTTTATTTTATCCATTCTTCTGGAGAATTAATAGGGAATCCTCCAGTTACTAAGAACTTAGAAAAAAGAAGAATCTATATTGATTTACAAGAAGGCCGAGTTCTAACGGTTAATAATCAATATGCTGGTAATTCCCTTGGTCTTAAAAAACTAGCATTGAGATTAGG
Organism: Promethearchaeota archaeon; assembly: GCA_011364975.1. Lineage (GTDB taxonomy): Archaea > Asgardarchaeota > Lokiarchaeia > Sigyniarchaeales > SOKP01 > SOKP01. Next base: position 22,662 of record RDOE01000003.1, read on the forward strand.
TATTTATAAAGCTAATAATGAAGATTGGCTAACAGAGCATTATTTTATAATGGGATTGCATCCTAGGGGAAAAAGTAGAACAACATATGCTTGCGGAGCATATCCTAGTGCATGTGGTAAAACATCTACAGCAATGTTACCAGGACAAACAATAATTGGAGATGATATTGCGTATATTAGAAAATGGGAAGATGGATATTGTCATGGAGTAAATATTGAGCATGGGATATTTGGAATTATAAAAGATGTTAATTTGCAAGATGATCCTGAAATCTTTAAAGCACTGACTTCTCCTAGAGAAACTATTTTTTCAAATGTATTGATAAAAGATAATGTTCCTTATTGGTTAGGTGATGGAAGAAAACATCCAGAAACCGGTTTTAATTTTTCTGGTGATTGGTATCATGGAAAAGAAGACATTGATGGAATCGAAATTCCTCTAGCACATCCAAATGCTCGTTATACAATAAGAATAAGCGAGCTTCCTAATGCAAATCCAAATTTGAATGCTTCTAATGGAGTTCCTATCCATTTGATATTCTATGGTGGAAGAGATTCTGATACTATGCCCCCTATTATAGAAAGTTTTAATTGGGAACATGGTGTTTATTTAGGAGCAACCATCGAATCTGAAACAACTTCAGCTACTATTGGAAAAGAAGGTGTTAGAACCATGCAACCAATGGCGAATTTGGATTTTCTAGTGGTAAGTATGGGAAGGTATTTAAAAAATCATCAAGTTTTTGGCAAAAATTTAAAATATCCGCCTAAAGTCTTTACTACAAATTACTTTTTGAAGAATGAAAAAGGTAAATATCTAAATGGTATCCTTGATAAATTAGTTTGGGTAATGTGGGCAGAATTAAGAGTTCATAATGACATTACAGCTATTGAAACTCCAATTGGATATATCCCATTATATTCAGATTTAAAGTTTCTCTTCAGGGAATATCTTAACAAGGATTATTCTAAAGAAGAATACACGCAACAATTTTCTTTAAGGATAACTAAATTATTATCAAAACTAGATAGAGTTGAAAAAATGTATAGCAGGGAAGAAAATATACCTGATTTCTTCTGGAATACACTAATGCAACAGAGAAAGAAACTTAATTTCTTGAAGAGTGAAAAAGGAGATATAATCTCTCCTTTAGACCTATAAATTAAAATTTTTTAATTATAATCCAAAGGTTTTTTTAAAAATATTAATTAAGATTTTAAAAAAGATTGATGAGATGAAAAATATGGCTTCAACTGGTGGAATAACTTATTCTGTTGCAGAATTTAACACTATTGTTACTATGTTAGGTTGTTTATGTGCTACAGTACAACTTTACACAGGGTGGTATAGTGCTTATTATAAGAAAAAAATAGCGCTAATTAAAACGAATGACATCTTATTTCGAACACATAGGGCATTTGGAGGATTTGCTACAACCCTTTACTTTCTTGGTTTATTTGCAGGATTAACTGGATTTATTGGTGCTTTAATTTTTAATATTCCTCCTTTTGAAGGTACAGATTTAAGTTTTATGGTTCATGTATGGCCAAGTTTTGCAGTAATGATTGTAATAATTTGGAAAACCTATATTTCCTATTTTCGGAAACCTTCCATCTATAAGAAAGGAAAGTGGTTAGGGATCGCAACATTTCTTGCTTGGGCATTTACTTGGATTTCATCTGCTTTCTCATATTATTTAAGAACTTTACCCTCAAACCCCCAACATCCTTCTCCAACATATTTGCTACCATTTGATCTATTATGGCTTCAAATATTAATCCCATTTTTAATAGGAACGTTGATTAGTTACTTTGTACTACAGACTGCACATAAATTAGAATTAAGAAAAGAACAAAGTTCTATGAAAAAAGCTGAAAAATAATTTATGCTAAAAATTTAAGGCCATCTTTTACTTTATAAGTACGATTAAAACGATCTACTTCAATAAACCTTTTAATTTCAAGATTATTTAAGAGATCTCTCATTTCAATAGAACTTTTATTTAACTTCTCGGAAAGGCCTTCTATATCATTTTCATAATTACGTAATACTACTAGTAGTGAAGAATAATTATCATATATTTGATTAACCAAATACTTTAACGATTCTTGTAGATTCTCACCAGTTCGGGTACTCGTTGGGAAGACCATTACATCATCTTTTAAATAATTCTGGGACCTAATTATCTCTGGATGGCGTGCCCCGGCTAAATCTTGTTTATTTGCAAGATATACAATTGGAGTCTCAGGTTCAATAGCTTTCCTAATCGCATTTAAAATTATTATTGCATCTTCATCCTTTTCTGGATGCACCGCATCGAAAATAAAAATAACCCCATCAGTTCCTCTGATTAGCACGTCTCTCATGACGTTAAATCTTAATAATCCTGGAGTACCAAAAAGAAAGACATCAAACCCATTTAATTTAACACAACCGAGATCCATACCAACGGTATAGTATTTGTTATCTCTTGCTTTGGCTTCTACATTTAACGCTTTATCATCAAGATATTTAATAAAACTTGATTTACCAGCTTGCAAAGCCCCGCTCACAACAATTTTCAATGTAAAGACCTCTTTAATTAATTTCGTCGGATTCTAATTGTATTATATGGCTTATTATTAAATTATTAACTTAATTTGTTTTATTATTATGATTAATATTTGGATAATATCAATTCCTAAATTTAAAAATAAGCTCTGACAATTTTGTTTTCTTTTTACGTACGACAAAAGATTGTTAGCGGTTGTGTGTACAAATCTTAATTTTTAAGTTTTAATGCTTAGAAATAAACATTTCTGACAAGAACATAATAAATGAGAAAATTCTTTTGAAATGTATTTTTTTTTAGCTTTAATAATGGATAATTTAGAAAATCAATACCAAGATATCATAAAGCATTTTCCTAATGTTAAGCTTAATAATAATTTAATATCTCATCTTTCAATTACCATAAAGAATGGAAACATTTTGGAAATTGATTATAGAAATTTTCCCAAAAAACCTAAAGTTAAACTACTCAATCAAAAGGGGGAGGTATATAGAAAACTTGATAGGGTGATTTATTCCTTAAATACTTGGAAATCAAATCATCCTAAAAAAATCTCAGAAATAATCAATGAAATCATAATTTTTATTAACAATTTGGAATCTAACACTATTTTAATAAAAGCTGAATTATTAGAGGGAATTTTGCGTTTATGTCATGAACATCATCCAAGAGAAATCTTAGGAATTTTGAAAACGGAAAAAAATATTTTTACTGAATTCATTTTGCCTCCAGGCACACTTACTTCAAATACATCTGGGATATATTCTTCCTCTAGACTGCCATTAGATAATTTTTATCAGGCAAGTGTTCATTCACATCCTTCTGGAAATCTTCGTCCCTCACCACAAGATTTAGGGGATATTTTTAAAAAGTTCAAATGTCATTTCATAATAGGATTCCCTTATGGACCAAAAAATATAAGATGTTATGATAAAAATGGAAAAATACTAAACATTAAAGTTATAAAATAATCCAACAGTAAGAAATAATGCCAATTTTATTCTTTCTTATAAAGAATAAATTTTATTTTATCTCTATTAACAACGAAATTTTACTAAAATGAAAAAGTTATTTTTTTCAATTTTTTTTACCTTTTAAGATGAAAACTCAGTAATTATATTGTTTAATCTGATCTATATAGTAACTTTTAATGACATTTTTATGCTAAAAATTAACATAATCCGTCATTTCAATAAATTTTAAATACTCTTTTAGGATTAGTTTACATTATAAAAGATATTATTACTAGATTTAACAATATACTTTTTTTTTAATTGTTAATTCTTAACTCATGTAAATTTTTTAATAAAAATCAAACATAAATTTTTGAATTCAGAAAGAAAATGTCGGAAAATAAGTTAAGTTCAATAATGATTATAGGAGCAGGTATTTCGGGGATTGAAGCAAGTTTATCGTTGGCAGAACAAGGTTATAAAGTGATACTTGTAGAAAGAACCTCCTCAGTTGGAGGTAGAATGGCACAACTAGACAAAACATTTCCTACTTTGGATTGTTCTATATGTATTCTCGCACCAAAAATGGTTGAAAGTAGTAGACATCCTAATATCGAACTTCTTCCTTATTCTGAAGTGGAAGAAATCAATGGTGAAGCAGGCAAATTTACCGTTAAAATAAAGAAGAAGGCTAAATACGTGAATTGGGATGTTTGCACTGGTTGTGGAGCCTGTAGTGAAAAATGCCCTATGAAAAAAATACCTTCCGAATTTGAAGAATCTATGGGAAATCGTACAGCAATATATATTCCATTTCCTCAAGCAGTTCCACGTAAAGCAGTGATAGATGCTAAAAAGTGTCTTTATCTAACGAAGGGAGCCTGTCAATTATGTGAAAAAGAATGTGAAGCTGGAGCGATAAATTGGGAGGATAAAGATGAATTAAAAACCTATGACGTTGCTTCTATTATCGTTGCTACTGGGTATGATCAACTTAATCCTTCTGTAATAGATAGATATCATTTTGAAGAATATCCAAACGTTATAACTGCCATGCAATATGAGAGATTATTGAGTGCATCGGGCCCTACTGGAGGAGAACTAATACGTCCATCTGATAAAAAACATGCTCATAATATAGCTTTTGTTGCATGTGTTGGATCTCGTAATGAGGATCTATGTGCATATTGTTCTAAATTTTGTTGCATGTATATGGCAAAAGAAGGAGTGGTAACGAGAGAACATGCTCCAGAAACAGATGTACATATTTATTTCAATGATATTCGCGTTATTGGAAAAAATCAAGAAGAATTTATAGAGAGAGCAAAAGAAGAATATGATTTACATTATCATCATGGAATCCCGGGGGATGTAAGAGAAAATCCGGAAAATCATAATTTGTACGTTAAATCAGCTAATTTAGATACAGGAGAAGTTGAAACAAGAGAATTTGACCTTGTAGTGTTAGCAAATGCCGTAAAACCAAGAGAAGATGCCGAACAGTTAGCTAAAATACTGGGAATTGAACGAAATGAATTAGGTTTTTTCAAAACAGATAATTCTACGGAAGACCTAAAATCTACTCGTGAGGGCATCTTCGTAACAGGATCATGTCAATCTCCTGATGATATTGCAAATTCTGTGGCTAAAGCAGGTGGAGCTGCAGCATTAGCTGCTACATATGCCGTTCCGTTAAGTGCGGAAGAGACTAAAGTAGAACTCCCACCATTAAGAGAAGTAAAACCTAGTGATGCACCTAAGATAGGTGTGTTCATATGTAGATGCGGGATAAACATCGGAGGATATATGGACATTCCCAATTTAGTTGATTATGCTAAGTCATTACCTCACGTTGCCTTTGCGATGGAAAACAAATATAGTTGTTCCCAATTAACACAAGATATTATTAAAGAAAAGATATCCGAGCTAGATTTGAATAGGGTTGTTGTTGCGGCATGTACTCCACGAACCCATGAACCGTTATTCCAGAAAACTATCAGGGAGGCAGGACTAAACGAATATTTATTCAATTTTGTCAGTATTCGTGAATTAGATTCATGGGTACATATGCATGACAATCCTAGAGCTACAGATAAAGCGAAAGACCTTATTAGAATGGGTGTTGCTCGAGTAAGTAATCAAAAACCAGAGTATAAAATTAAAGGAAAGGTCGTTCCAGAGGCTCTGGTGGTAGGTGGAGGAATCTCAGGAATAAGTGCCGCAATTGAAATTGCAAATAAAGGCTTTAAAGTGCATCTTGTTGAACAAACCGATAAATTAGGGGGTCAATTAAATTTAATCTACAAAATCAATTTTGACCGTATTGATTCAAAACAATTCTTAGAAGGAACATTAAAGCAATATAATCAAATGAAGAACATCATCACTTACTTAAATTCGAATGTCTTGGATGTTAAAGGATCCATTGGAGATTTTAAAGTTAAAGTCAAAAATAAAATTGAAAACAAAGAATTCGATTTAAATGTGGGTACAATTATCACTGCGACAGGTGCTTATGAATATAAGCCCAAAGGGTGGTACCATTATGGAGAGAATGAGAATGTAATGACTCAATTAGAACTTTCAGAAAAGCTAAGAAAAAATGAGCTAAAAGATGGTGAGACGTTTGTTTTCATACATTGTGTTGGGTCTAGACAACCAGAAGGTGGTAACGGAGTAACATATTGTTCCTTAATCTGCTGTTCTGAATCGATCAGACATGCTTTATATGTTAAAGAGAATTACCCTAATTCAAATCTTTACGTATTATATCGAGATATTCGCGTAGGAACAGACGAAGAACCTTATTACTGGAAAGCTCGGGAAAATATTAACTATATACGATTTAATGATTATCCCACTGTTGATATCAAAAATGGAAAACTAATGGTAAATGTAAAAGATATATTAACACAAGTCGATCTTAATATTGAAGCAGATAAAGTAATATTATCCACTCCATTAATTCCAAATGACACCCAAAAGTTAGGAGAGATGATCAAATGTGCAAGAGACCAAAACGGGTTTTTCTTAGAAGCACATATTAAATTGCGACCTGTTGATTTTGCAACAGACGGAATATATTTATCAGGTACCTGCCATGGCCCAAAAGGAATCGCAGATTCTATTTCTCAAGGACGAGCCGCTGCAGCGCATGCGTTAATTCCCCTAATTTCAGGAGAAGTTGAAAATGAACCACTAGTATCAGTTGTAAACTCTGCATTATGCATTGCATGTCAGAAGTGTGAAGAAGTGTGTAATTTTGGTGCTATTGGAGTCAACTTTGATAACGAAATATTAGTATCTGAATCTAATCCATTACTTTGTAAAGGTTGTGGAGATTGTGCTGCCGCTTGTCCTGCAGGAGCAATTACTATGAGTCATTTTGCTGATGAGCAAATTACTCCCATGATCCGGGAAGCTGTAAAAGGTGATTTTGTTGATGAAAGACCTCGTATTGTAGCGTTCTTATGCAATTGGTGTAGTTATGCCGGAGCCGATACTTGTGGAGTAAGTAGGTTTCAATATCCTACCAATATAAGACCCATCAGAGTCATGTGTACAGGTAGAATTCCAAAAAGTTTCATTTTACAGGCATTTCTGGAAGGTGCAGACGGTGTTTTTGTTGGGGGTTGTCATATTGGCGATTGTCATTATTTAGAAGGGAATTATGATATGTTAAGACGATATAATGAAGTTCATGAAATCTTAGAAAAGGTAGGAATTAATCGAGAGAGATATCGATTAGAATGGGTTTCAGCAAGTGAGGGAAAGCGATTTTCTCAAGTTGTTACTGAGTTTGTAGATAAAGTAAAAGAGTTAGGTCCTATGCCAAAAACAGGAGATAGAATTGAACCTAAAAAAGAAAAAGTTAAGGAGAGTGCATAAAAAGTGACTGAGATGTTAAAGAAAAATGCGGATAATTTAGATCATTCATTTAGATATGAAATAAGTGCAAAAGTTGGGGCTAAATCACTTCTTAAATGCATTCAGTGCGGTGTTTGTAGTAGTGGTTGTACTGTGACTGAATATGTAGACTTACAACCCCATAGAGTCGTTGCTTCGTGTCTTTTAGGCTTAAAAGAGGAAGTGTTATCCAGTAATGCAATTTGGACTTGTTCATTGTGCCATAGATGTACTGAGAGATGCCCTAAAAACGTTGATTATTCCTTTATTTTAGCGTTATTAAGAAATTTGGCAGTAAAGGAAGGAAAAATTCCGAAAGAATACTCAAGTACTGTGGTCACTATCTATAATAATGGATATGTTGTTCCATATACGGGGGGATTGAAAGATAATATTGATAGACGACGAGGAAAAATGGGATTACCAGAATTAGTCCCCCCGGACCTCAAAGAGATTCAATTTATAATTGAAGAAACAGGTCTTGGGGCTCTTGCAAAAGAAAAGGAGGATGATAAATAATGAAAAAAGAATTGGGATTTTTTATTGGATGCACAATACCGCTTAAATTACCTCATTTAGAAAAGGCTTTTAGGGATGTAGCAAATATATTAGGCTTGAAACTTAGGGAAATGGAAGGTGTTAGCTGCTGCCCAGAACCAGTTTCTCTTCAATCATTAAATATGGATACTTGGGTAACCTTAGGGGCTAGAAATTTAGCTATCGCTGAAAAGATGGGTGTAGACATTTTAACCATATGTTCTGGGTGTTATGAAACGTTAAAGACAGTAAGTGTATTACTAAAGGAGGATAAAGAATATCTGAAGAAGATAAATACAATTTTGAATAAAATCAATTACAAATATACTGGTAAAACTAAAGTATATCACTTTGTAGAATTATTTAGTGAACCTGAATGGTTAGAAAAGATAAAAAGTTTAGTAGTAAAGCCACTAGATGATTTGAATTTAGCAGTTCATTACGGTTGCCATTTGGTTAGACCAAGTAAAATCATGCAATTCGATCACCCTGAAAAACCAGAGAAAATTGATGTCATTCTTCAAGCGCTTGGTGCTAAAACGCTAGATTTTGCCAATAAACTTGAATGTTGTGGATACTGTGCTAGATTACAAGAGGAGATTGGTGAAAAATTGGTTGAAGATAAAATGACGGAATTATGTGAGCTTGAGGAAGGAGTAGATGGGTTGATTGCAGTCTGTCCTGCTTGTGTTACACAATATGATAGAAAAGAGAAAATTATAGCAAGAAAATCCGGTAAAGAGTTAGATATCCCTGTACTCTATTTAGCAGAAATGATGGCAGTAGCACTAGGTGTAGAATTAGAAGATCTAAGTTTAAAAAATAGAAGTGTAAAACCCGATAAGTTAATTGAGAAATTAACATCCTAAGAAGTGTATTTTTTTTCAAAACACAAATTAAGATTAAATTAATGAATCAAAACAAAAAAATGAAAGAAATTTGAAAAAAGGAGTTATGTAATATGATTATTACTCAACAAAAAGATATAAACGAAATTTACGAGATGGTAAAAAACTACAAAAAAATTTTAATTGCTGGCTGTGATGGATGTTGTCAACCACCTCGCTCTTTAAATGAAGCTAAAGTACTTGGGCAGCTTTTGGAATTAAAGGCGAGAACTGAAGGGAAGGAGTTAAAATGGAAAGCTATAACAGTTCTAAGGCAATGTGATGATAGAATAGCGGCTACTACTGTAAGTCCCCATATTGAGAATTACGATGCTATTGTATCATTAGCTTGTGGTCTTGGAGTAGTGATGTTAAATAAGGTATTGCCAAAAATTTTGACTTTTCCTGCTCAAAATAGCATGTTTGGAGGAGCCCAAAATAGTGGTGAAAATAGCTTTATTGAATACTGCGAGGAATGTGGTGATTGTATAATTGGAGAAACCGGTGGAGTTTGTCCGAGAGCAGGGTGTGCTAAACATCTTAGCAACGGACCCTGTGGAGGGATGGTAGATGGAAAGTGTGAAGTTGGTGGATATACTATTCCTTGTGCCTGGGTACAAATGTGGACTAGATTAAAAGAATTTAATAGGCTAGACTTATTTAAGAAATATCGAGGCCCTAGAGATTATCGTACTTCAACCAGCCCAAGTTACTTAACAATCTATAAAGAATATACTAATGAAAAAGAAGAGAAGGTGGAGGCGAAAGAATAAAATGACTAAAAGACCGGCATATAGTAAATTATGCAAAGCTATCGAAGATGGTCATTTCGTATTCACTGGAGAACTTGAGCCTAAAAAAATCTTGGATCTTAGTGAGATTTTTCATTCTGCTGAAGAAATGAAGAAAACAGGCAAAATTGTCGCAGCTAACGTGACCGACGGACCACAAGGAGATGCATATATGTCATCATTAGTCCCGAGTTATCTTATTCAAGATAAGGTAGGTATTGAAGCGGTTTGGCAAGTTACCGTTCGAGATCGTAATCGTGTAGCCTTATTTGGAGATGTAGTCGCAGGTTCGGTTTTAGGTTTAAAGAACATCTTAACGCTTACCGGAGATCATACAGCTTTGGGTGATCATAAAAAAGGACGTCCAGTTTACGATATTGATAGCACTCAATTCTGTGAAATGCTTTCCAAGATGATTGATGAAGGAACTGATTATGAAGGTAATCCTCTTGAAGGGGGAAAAATTGAAATGAACTTTGGATGCGTAGCCAACCCAAATAGCAACCCAAGGGAACCAGAAATTTTTAAAGTAGGCCGTAAAGTCGAACAAGGAGTAGATTTCATTCAAACCCAAACTGCTTTTGACATAGATCAAGCAAAAGAATTTCTTAAGGAATTAGAGCAATTCAATGTTCCCGTATTACTAGGAGTGTTTCCTCTCAAATCTTATGGTATAGCCTGGTATTTTGATGCTTACATACCTGGAGTTTCAGTTCCTAAGGATTTATTAGGGGCCTTAAAGAAAGCTGAAAAAGATAACAAGGGAGATAAACAGGCAAAATATGATGCCCTCGATAAGATCAATATTGAATTTTTCGAACCATTTATCAAAGAAATCAAGAAAAGTACGAAAGCAGCGGGGATTCATTGCATGGCAGTTGAATACGAAAGACTTTTTGATCCTTTACTTAGAGAATATCCGAAATACGTCAAGTAAATTTCTTTAAAACAAAAAAATCTGAGAAAAAATATATTTTTAATTTTTATTTAACATTTTTTTAAAAAAAAAGAATAAAAGAAGGAGTATGTAAAAATATGAAAAATTTAGATGATAAAGATAAACGAATTTTAGAAATGCTTATAGAAGATTCAAGAAGAGCCTACAAAGAAATAGCTGATCAATTATCTAATGAAGGTATGGCATTATCAGAGTCAACCGTTAGAAAGCGTGTAATCAAATTACAAGAGGATGGTGTAATCGAAAAGTTTACGATTAAAGTTTGTAGGGAGGATGAAAGATGTATTATAGCATTTCTTACTTTAATCCCAAAGTCCGAATCGGAGATTAAAGAATTATTACGAGAAACCCAGATTCTTCCACAATGTGATGAAGTTTATTTTCTTGCTGGACAATGTGGGATATTATTAAAAGTTCAAGTCCCAGAAATTACAGAATTAGATGCAGTTATTGAGAATTTCCGTGGACGAAGTGACGTAAAAAGCGTTGAAAGAGTATGTGTAGTTCTTAAATCATTAAAAGAATCTAAAGATAGTCGTGTACCTCTATAACGTAATCTCTATTTAAGAGATATTAGCTCTGATAATACAATTTTCCATCTTTTAAATGTTTCTGAACAATGCCTTTATCCTCAAGATATAATAAATGGCCTACTACCTCACTAAGAGCCATATAAGAATTAATATCATCCATATCATTTCCAAAATGAATTCTAGCTATTTCAAAAGGTGTTTTCGGTGCGTTTTTTATTACTTCTGATATTTCTTTTAATCTTATTCTATGATGCTCCTTGATTTCTTGTATTCTTTCATGGGGATTATAAATTATTTCTTGGTGCGCGGGAAATATAATTTTTGGATTTAATCTATCTATTATATCCAAGGAATTAAGATATTGATCTAATACATTATTGAAGTTATACTCTTTATATTGTTCATATAAGAATTTCGGCACGATAAAATTACCTATGTGAGGAGTAATTCGACTCAGAATATGATCTCCGGAAAATAAATACTTTCTACTGGTATCGAATATACAAATATGGCCAAAACTATGTCCTGGAGTCCAAATTACTTCTAAGTTGTTTAATATCTTATCACCATTATGCACAATAATATCTGGCTTTTCAAATATTCTTAATTTTGGCCAGTAAGTAAAGTATTGTATGATTCTTTGTCGATCCTCTTCAGTAAGTCCATATCTTTTCATCTGATAAGACATCTCAATAGCTTGTTTTTCAATTTCCGGAAGTTTTGCTTTATCTGTTTCCCAACTTAAGACTTGCTGGGTAATATCGTGCATTATTATTTTAGTGTTTGGGCTTTTGCGCCTTAAAGTTTTAATCAATCCAATATGATCTAAATGATGATGTGTAATAATACAGTAATCAATATCTTCCGCCTTAAATCCAAGGCTATGAAGTTCAGAAAAAAATAAATTAATCCAATTTGCATTATTCAATCCGGCATCAATCAAAACATTCTTCCCTTCTACTTCAACTATATATAGTCTTGTGAATTTTACAGGAAAAGGGACATCGATTTTAATTTGGAAGATATCCTCAATCTGCGCTGATTCAGAGGTAATTTTTACCATAGTAATTTCCTTACTTAATCAAATATCCTTTATTAAGAAAAATGAGCTCTGTATATTTATTTTATGGTTATTAACCAATATTCTAATTGATATTATCAATACAACCAAAATAGTCTCTTATTGGGGATAAATACCTTCTTCTTCACGGGTTGAAACCATTGCTAGGAAATTCTCCAATTTAACTGATGGATTGATGCTATGCCCAGAACTAAATATATATCCACCCCCAGGTCCTAAAGCTCTTATTAGCTTCTTAGAATATTCTTTGATAAAAATGGGTTCTTTATCTGCTAAATCTTGAGGAGAAACGTTTCCGATAAAAGTTACATCATTTCCATATCGTTCATGCAATTTAAAAATATCATATTTTGGGTTAGCTGTTGTGGGTTCAATAGGATGAATTGCATCAAACCCTACTTTTACTAAATCACCAAAAATAGGTTCTAAATCTCCGCAGCTGTGAAATAGGACATTAATACCTTTAGAATGACAATAATTGCAAAGTTTTTCGTACCAAGGAAACAAGATCTCCTTATAGTTATTAGGATTTGTTAGTAATCCTGATTTAAAGCCAAGGTCATCAAATAACATAATTGCTGTTGATTCGCCCCATTCAATCAATCTTTTAGCTAATTCTAGTGCGAAATTTCCATATTTATCGATGACCTTTTTTGCGAATTTTTTTCCAATTAATAATTTGCTAAACTGAGTAAACCCAAATGCTTGCCATGATGATTCAAAAATGCCCCATATAGTTGGTATAACCGCGATATTTCCTTCAAATTCCTTTTCTACCTTTTTCATCATGTCATAAATACGTTTTCTTCTTGGGTTGTCGGGATCGAGCAAAGAAAATTTCTCAAAATCTTCGAAACTTTTAAAATAACCATCTTTGTAATATGCTATGTCCATATTATCTGATGGATTTTTTTTCAAATCGAAAATCCTACCATATTCATCAATAAATCCCTCCTTCATACAGAAAGTTGGAAAGAAGATATAGCCAGATAAAGGAATTTGAGCCAAATCAATTCCTATCTTAGAAAAAAGACCAAGATATTGTTTTATGGTGTTTTTTAGATATGATCGGGATTCAGTAGCAGCTAATATGGTGTTAGTGAACTCATCAATTATTCCCCTACAAAGGTTATACGTATCTGCAAAACTCTTTGCCATACCTTGTAAATAGTAACCTTCAGAATAATGATCACAGATTTTTAAATTATCTATGGATAATTCGAACCAGGGAATCTTATCCGGTTCTTCATGATCTAGTTCTCTTAAAACTCTATCCCTAGCTTTCATACTTTTATTTATTATATATCGTTATTAAACTTAATTTTGCCTAAAAATCGCTCTAAAAAGAATCAATATCTTAAAAATAAAAAAAAAGATTTTTTTAATCTTTTAATCCATAATACATAAGCCAAAAACTGCTTAAATACCCGATCCTTACAAAAATTATTGTAAATCCTGGTATTGTTAATCCTTCTAATAGTCCAAAAACGCAAAAGCATAGAGATCCCATAGAAATGAGGAAAAACTTTTTTTTTAGGATACCAGTTGATTGAAAAGCCTTTATTAAAAATCCAGTACTAAGGAGAACGATAACAGTTAATAAAAAGAATGCCATCAACATACCTGCTAAAGAAAATATATTAAGATTGTAATCAATTAATCCCTCTCCCAACACTGCTGGGTAAGCAAAATTAAAAGAATCAAAAGGAGTTGTAATTACTATAATTTCGAAAACAATGCCAAGTATAATAAATAGAGAGACAACATACCATTTTGCTTTAGGAATTAATAATTTTTCTCCTATAAAAATTGCTGTTATAACCGCTAGAGGAAGCCAGATATAACTTAAAATACCCACCAATCCAAATGTATTATCTAAATTAGTGTGTATAAAAATTACAAGAAGGAAATCTAAAAATACTCCTAGAAAAGCTAATCCCGCAAATAAATTGGCTAAACCCAAGTAAAATAAGATATTGGCTTTTGTTTTTCTTGATTTATAAATAAAGAACAATCCAAAAATTATTCCAAAAATAACTACTCCCGATGCTGTTATTCCATCAATCCAAAAGAAAATGTCAACCATATTCACTCACAATAATTTTTCAATTTTTAAATTATTATAAAAAGCTAAATTTCATTCTTAGAATAATTATGCAAGAACTTTTTTATAAATTCTATTGAAAAAAATTGTTAATCGAAAAGATTTTGAAATCTCAAAAGGCAGATTTGGGTTTATCTTTCTTCTTTTCCTGGTTTTTATCTTTTTCAAAAAATAAAGACTTTTTCATGTCAAATTCCAAATCTCTTAATTTTTTTTTTATTTCAATAGGATTATAATCATGTTTTAAAAGATCGATAATTGTTTCTCGCAAATTCTCTAAATTATCTACTGCACATTGATAAAAAATGTTACTCTCATCCATGCTCATGTTTAATATTTCATATATTCCTGTTAGAGCGTCTCGAATTTTTTCATAATATTCCCAAGCTTTTTCTACATCTGATGGATGATCTTCATCTGACATAATAAATAAAATAAGGTAAATAAAAAAAAGAAGTTTACTTTATAACACAGCTTTTATTTTCTTGGAAAGCTCTTTTGCTTCTGAATCAGAAGATTCAAGAAGTTTGAATGTTGCTTCTGCATTTACTTTAAGTGCACCATGTAATAACTTTTGAAGTCCAATTCTGGTAGATATTCTTTCATTTTTTTGTAAGTGAAAAATAACCATTCCTAATTCGTTTTTCAGAGCTCCTTCAGCGGAGTTTAAACAAATATTCAATAAGGCAGGACATACTTCCTCAATGGTATCCATACTTACATGATTTGCTAAAGTATAAATATCTTTTAATTTCTCATCAGAGAGCTGAGCAACTTTTTCCTGAAGTTTTAACATCGACATTTTTTTATCACATTTTTTAATTTTTATGACTAAATAATGTAAGAATAATCTAATATTTAAATGTTTTCGGCTAAAATTCTTCGTACTTTTTACGAGATCGGGAAAAATTTATAAAAAATTACTTTTTTTGAATACTGTTTGACAGAAATCGGAATTATTATTCTTTTTAGGAAAGCTTTCCCATTTTTACTATTTTACAAAATATTATTATTCTAAAGAAAGCCTTTTTCTGGCATTAACCTAACCTATTTCGGAATACAATCCAGAATTCACGAACGAATCAGTCATATATATCACAAAAAAAGTTATGAAAAAATGATCACAACTGAATAATTTGGTGCTTAAAATTATATAAATAATGCAAACATTTTTTATAGGCAATTAAAATTGAACAAATTATGTACTAAAGTATAAACTAAATAAAAACGTGATTTAAAGGGATAATCATATAAGATAATAAAAAAGAAATCGATAATTTTTTTCATTTTTGATGATATAAAGTATATAAATTTAGGTTTTAAGAAAGAATTGAAAAATATTTATTTATGAATACAAAAATTTACTAACTATTCACTGTAAATATCAATTTTTCTTTTTATATTATTAAAATTCTCTAATAAATCTATTTATAAAATCTTAAATTCCAATGTATTATGAAAGAATATAGTATCTCTCAAATACAAGAATTAATGCATAAACATAAAATTTCAGGTAAGCAATTAGTACAACAATTTCTGGACAGAATTAATACAATTGATAAAAGTGGACCTAATCTAAATTCAGTTATTGAACTTAATCCCGATGCTTTAATTATTGCTGAAAATCTTGATAAGGAGAGAGAAAAAAACCAAATACGTAGCCCATTACACGGTATTCCTATTTTAATAAAGGATAATATCAATACCGCCGATAAAATGATGACGACAGCTGGTTCAATGGCTCTTCAAGGACATATTGCCACGGAAGATGCATTTATAGTTAAAAAGCTTCGAACTGCCGGTGCTGTTATTTTAGGTAAAACTAACTTAAGTGAATGGGCAAATTTTCGTTCTATACGATCAACTTCAGGATGGTGTTCCCGAGGGGGTCAAACAAAGAATCCTTATTGCCTTAATCGTAGTCCTTGCGGTTCAAGTTCTGGCTCTGCTGTAGCAGTCGCTGCTAATCTCTGTACGGCCGCAATTGGTACTGAAACTGATGGATCTATTATATGTCCATCACAAGTAAATTCTATCGTAGGTATTAAACCTACAGTAGGCCTTATAAGTCGTACTGGGATAATTCCTATTTCCCATAATCAGGACACTGCGGGACCTATGGCGAGAACTGTTACTGATGCCGCAATACTCCTAACAATCCTGATTGGGGAAGACCATCAAGATTCAAAAACAATTAAATTAACCAATAAATTGCCTAAAGATTATATGGAATTTTTAGATATAGATGGGTTAAAAGGGACAAGAATAGGCGTTGCAAGAAACTATTTTGGAAAAAATAATCTCGTAGATCAGATAATGGAAAAATCAATAGAAGTAATGCAATCCCAAGGTGCTATTATAATTGATCCTACGGACATTACGACCTTGAATGGTATAGAAGAGCCAGAAATTCAAGTTCTTCATTTTGACTTTAAGCATGATATTAATGAGTATCTGGGTAAAATAAAATCAAAAGGATATCCTAAAAATCTAAAAGAACTCATTCAATTTAATAATGAACATAAGAATGAAGTGATGCCTTATTTTG
The DNA here is from genome assembly GCA_011364975.1 of Promethearchaeota archaeon. Taxonomy (GTDB): domain Archaea; phylum Asgardarchaeota; class Lokiarchaeia; order Sigyniarchaeales; family SOKP01; genus SOKP01. Next base: position 39,512 of record RDOE01000003.1, read on the forward strand.
GTCAAGAATTACTTTTAGAAGCTGAACAAAAAGGCTCATTAGATTGTGAGGAATATAAAACTGCCCTTGAATTATGTCATCGTTATTCAAGAAAAGAAGGCATTGATGCCGTACTAAACGAGTATCAACTCGATGCCATTATTGCACCAAGTGGTGGACCAAGTTGGTTAATTGATTATATTAACGGTGATCATTTCACTGGAGGGAGTTCCTCAATAGCTGCAGTTGCTGGGTATCCAAATATAACCGTTCCTGCAGGATATGTTTTTGGACTTCCTATCGGAATCTCTTTTTTTGGAGGCCAGTTTCAAGAACCAAAGCTTTTGAAAATAGCTTATGCTTTTGAACAAGTTACAAATATCCGGAAACCCCCTAAATTCTTAAACGCGATTGAATTTAATTAAATGTTGATATTATTAAAATATCTAAGCTAATCGCATTTTTATTATAAACTTACTAGTTTTTCAAAAGTTTAATAGAGCTCATTATATTAATGTAAATATGAGTCATATGGAATATGATAATCTTGCAGAATTAGTCGTTAAATACTCTGTTAAAGTTGAAAAAGGAGATAGAGTTCTATTAGAGGGTCCAACATTAGCTAAAGAACTTATCCAAGCACTATATGTACAAATTCTCAAAGCTGGAGGGCATCCATTAGTAAACTTAGAATTTGAAGGACGTCAAGAGTTATTTTTTAAATTTGCCTCTATTGAACAATTGGAATATATTGATGAAGTTCGTCAAAAAATGATAGAAGAATTTAATTGTTTTATAAGAATTAATGCTGATTATAATCCTAAAAAGCTATCTCTTGTAGATACAAAATTATTAACACTTTTTGGTACTGCTCCAGCCCGTAGAAAACTAAACGAAACATATATTAATCGTATAGCAAATGGTGATTTAAGATGGGTTTATGTTCCATATCCTTGCCAATCCTATGCCCAAGAAGCTTCTATGGATTTATTCTCCTATACTGAATTTGTAAAAGAGACTTTATTTCTTGATCGAGAAAATCCTATAGAAGAATGGCAAACCCTAGAAAAGAATCAAGAAAAAATTGTAAATTATCTTCAAAATTGTGAATCTTTTCATATTATCGGAGAGGATACCAGTTTAGAACTAAAAATAAAAGGTAGAATTTGGAAGAATTCTTGTGGCCATGAAAATTTACCAGATGGTGAGATTTTTACTTCTCCATTAGATAATTCTGTCAATGGACAAATAAGATTTTCATATCCTGGAATTTATTCTGGGAAAGAAATTGAAAATATTTTTCTGAAATTTAACGATGGAAAAGTAATTCAAGCCACTGCAGACAAAGGAAATGATTTTCTCCATGAAATTTTAGAAATTGAAAATGCCAATGTTCTAGGGGAGTTTGCATTTGGTACAAATTATGGAATAACTAGGTTTACAAAAAATATGGCCTTTGATGAGAAAATGGGGGGTACAATCCATTGTGCTTTAGGATTAGCTTTTCCAGAATGTGGGGGTACAAACAAAAGCGCTATTCATTGGGATCTCCTTAAAGATATGAAACCTTCAGGATCGAAAGTTATTGCTGACGGGAAAGTAATCTATGAGGAAGGGAAATTTCTAATTTAAAAAGAGGAATTCAAGAGAAATCTTAAAACAACCCTTTAAAAAATCAAAAAAAACAAAAATACTCGAGTAGTAGAAGTTACAAAAGATTTAAAAGCATCTCCTATAAAATTCTCCTCCATTGGATTTCTACTTGGTGGCCTTGCGGTACTCTTGGCAAACATCATTCCAAATATTCTCAATATTTAATTTTTTAAATTTTTTCGTTTTACTTCATCTGATTTTTTTAAATTACACTTTAGTTACAGAATTATTTTTCATGGGTGATTATTAGTAGATTAATAATATTAAAAATGCTTAAAAAAGAACTCTTTGAGCTTTCTTTTTCTATTGAAATTGAAGAATTTCCAATTTTCAAGTTTTTTTCTTTTTTTTACATAAAGTTATAGATAAATTCGTGTGAAAAATCCTTTAATTTAATCATAAAAATCCATAAAATAGATCATAAATATCTATTACGATCATTTAGATTTTGAATTATCCAAAATCAATTGCCCTTTTCAAATGGTAGATAATTTTTTTTATCAAAATTTTGTTTATGATAATAAATAATAATAAATACTTTCATTAATTTTTTTTTCATAATACTATTAAAAAAAAATTGAGGATATTAAAATGACCATTATAACAACAAAAAAACCTTTTGAGGAGGTTTTAGGAGCCATCAAGAATGCAAAGAGATTAACGATCGTATCTTGTGGATCCTGTGCAGCGATGTGTCAAACCGGAGGAACAGAAGGAGCGAAAGAGATGGCTGATAAGCTTGAGAAAGAGGGTTTTCAAATCACTACAGTTATTGTTCCAGAGGAAGTATGCGATAATCGTGTTATGAAGCAAGATTTCCGTAAAATTGAAGAAGATCTAGAAAATACCGACGCTATCTTAACTTTAAGTTGTGGTCTTGGCGTAGCTAGCATAACAGAAGTGCTAAGTAAAAAGTTTCCGAATATTCCAGTATTTATTGGCACCAACACGGAGTTTATGGGCATGACGGAGCGCATCGGAAGATTTTTTATGCGTTGTCGAGGGTGTGGTGATTGTCTTCTCAATGAAACTGGAGGAATTTGTCCTATTACAACTTGTGCGAAATCTCTCATGAATGGGCCCTGCGGTGGTATGGTAGATGGAAAATGTGAGGTTGGAAAGTACGAAAAAGATTGTGGCTGGATTTTAATTTATAATCGATTGAAAGAATTAGGCCGATTAGATTTTTTCGAAAAATTAAGAGACCCAGTTGATTGGAGCGAATCTGGGCATCAAAGAGAAGTAGTATGGAGGTAGATAAAAAAATGGGAGAAAAAAAGTTTTTTTCTAAGTTGGGAGAAGCTTTATCTAAAGGAGACTTTATTCTCACTGGTGAATTAGAACCAGAAAAAACTACTGATCTTAGCCATACAGTCGAAGAAGCTAGAGAAATGGCTCCTTATGTTGTTGCCGCTAATGTTACTGACAGCCCCTTAGGAATTGTGACTATAAATAGTATGGCTGCATCTCATATTATTCAGAGTGAAACTGGGCTAGAATGCATCTGGCAATTGACTGTTAGAGATGTAAATAAGTTAGGAATTGTGGGCATGCTTATGGGGGGTCATGCGTTAGGATTGAGAAACATTCTTTCTCTTACTGGGGATCATACAGCGTTAGGTGATATGCCTGAATCCAAACCAGTATTTGATCTCGATTCAGCCACCTTAGTTAAGCTCGTACGAGAGGTGGTTGATAAAGGAACAATTAACGGTCATGAGATAGAGCATCCTCCCACCATTCATGTGGGGGCTGCTGCGAATCCCAATGCTAATCCAATGGATGCAGAGGTATTAAAAATAAAAAGAAAGGCACAAGCAGGAGCTGAATTTTTACAAACTCAAGTGGTATATGACCTAGATAAAACTATCGAATTTTTATCCGCAATAAAAAAGTATAATGTTCCTATTTTACTTGGAATCTTCCCAATGAAAAGCTATGCAATTGCCAAAGGTTTTGATGAGTTTGTCCCCGGTGTAAGTGTCCCAAAAGATATATTAGCTCGATGGAAGGGTATTAAAAACGATTACTCTACTGACAAGAAAATGATGAATGAAGTTTATGACCAAGCAAATTATGAATTTTTCAAACCATTTATTACGGAGCTAAGAAAGAAAAAACTTCTCGATGGAATCCATTGTATGGCGGTTCATTACCCTAGAATCTTTCCCAAGTTGACGGAAGTAATCAAAAATACTAATTAACCAAAATTATAATATACTAAACTTAGTTTTGGTTAACTTAATCTCTTTTTTTATATTTTATAATAATATTATTTAAATCAACCTGCAAGATTGATATTTTAAATAAAAATTTAAATATTTATTGAATGTGAATATAATGTTTCAAGACATTAATGAGGAAACTATATTTTTACTAAAAGTCGGATTTGAGCGCTCTCCAAATTCTCAAGTGTTAGCCGAGTATAGAAACGGAGATGTGCATATTTTAAAGGTCAATAAAGCGTTTACAGAATTTTATGGGTATAGTCAAGATGAGGTGTTAGATGGAAACCCTAGAATTTTGAATTCAAATAAGCAGGACCCACATTTTTTCATAACTATGTGGGATGCCATTTTAGATCCCAAGATTGGGTTTTGGAGGGATGAAATTATAAACAAGCGTAAGGATGGCAGTTTGATCAATGTAATTCTCACCATTAACACTATTTTTGATGAAGATAACTCTCCAAAATATTTTACTGCCTATCATGTTGATATTACCAAACGAAAGATTGCTGAAGAAAAGTTGAGGAAATCAGAAGAAAAGTATCATTTAGCATATGAGCAAGCAGATTTATATAAAGATATCGTAGCTCATGATATTAATAATGTGTTACAAGTTATCAAATCTTCGCTAGAATTAAGTTCTTTATATTTTAATTCTCCAGAGAAAATGAGTAAAATAAAGGAATTATATGAGATTATGGAGGAACAAGTTATTCGAGGTTCTAATATTATTTCAAATGTAGTTAAATTATCTGAACTCGATAAGGAACAAATTCTATCCGAAAAAGTTGAAAGTATAAATTTTCTAAAGAGATCAATAACTTACATAAAAGAAAGTTATCCAAGTAGAGAAATAAAAATTCAAACAAATTTCTATAAAGAAAGTGTTTACGTTTTAGCGAATAATTTGCTGTTAGATGTGTTTGAGAATCTTTTAATTAATTCAATTAGACATAATGATAATCTAACTATTGAATTATTCGTTAAAGTCTCACCCATAGTAAAGGAAGGAAAAAATTATATTCTTTTTGAAATCAGCGATAACGGACGGGGAATTAACGATGAAAGAAAGCCAATTATATTTGAACATAGAAAAAATTTAAGAACTAAAACTATGGGAATGGGTTTAGGTTTATCTCTTGTGAAAAAGATAATTAATTCCTATAATGGGAGTATTTGGGTAGAGGATAGGGTAAAAGGAGCTTACCAAAAAGGAAGCTCATTTAAATTTTTAATTCCAGAAGCTTAATTAATTTCATTTTTGCTTTAAGAAAATTGGTACCCTCTCTTAAAACACTTCTGCTAATATTTTAAAGCATAATTACAGTTTATAGGAATTTAAATATCATGAATTGGATTTGTAAATATCTATCCTATTGAATGAAATAAATTTAATAGCATAGTTATCCTATGATATTGATAGAGAAGCTTAGAATTCTAATGGTTAGTATTATTAAGTTAAATAAATTTAAAAATATGATAATAATATCATCCCTAGCCATCCCGCATTTATAAGATAATTTCCTATTTGGTTAAAATATCAAAATTATTTTGATAAGCAACTGGCATCACGAATAAATGAGCCCTTTATGAATTTATGAATTATTGGTTAGATAATGATTATTATTAGAACAATTAGGTTTCTATTCGTGATTTCAGAAAGGTACGTAATTTACTATATCTTCTTTAGCAAAGCTTGATTTATCTTTTAAATCATTACTAAAAACTTTAAAAGTAATCTCAATACCATATGAAATATGGATACATATGATTTAGTTGTTGTTGGGTCTGGGGCGGGCTTAAATCTTCTTAATTATGGACTTGAAATGGGTCTTAATTGTGCTTTAGTAGAAGATACTAAACTTGGCGCTACTTGTTTAACACGAGGGTGTATTCCCTCAAAAGTATTAGTGCATCCTGCAGATTTAATAAGAGAAGCAGAACATGCAAAAAAAGTAGGACTTACTTTTAAGGTAGAAGAAATTAACTGGGATTTCATTGCTAAAAGGATGTGGAGCCAAATCGATGAGAGTAGAGAGATAGAAAAAGGGCTTTCTGAAGTCCCCAATTTGAAATTATATAAGGGTATTGGAGAATTCATAGGAGAATATGAAATGCAAGTTAAATCGGTAAAATCTGGAGAAGTGATCGGGCATTTCAAAGCTGAGAAATTTGTATTAACTTCTGGAGCAAGATCATTTATTCCACCCATCGAAGGATTAGAAGAAGCAGGTTATATAACGAACGAAAACTTTTTTGGTGAAAAGTTCCCTAATAAACCGTGGGAAAGCTTAATAATTATTGGCGGTGGTGTAATAGCCGCTGAATTTGCGCATATTTTTTCAAGTTTTGGAACTGAAGTAACTATCGTAGAAATGCTTCCACGATTAGTTATGACAGAGGAACCTGAAATAAGTCAATTTATAGAGACTAATTTTAAGAAAAGTATGAAGGTTTTTGTAAATCATAAAGCAATACGAGTAAAATTAAAGAAAAAGATAAAAGTTATTACAATCCAAAATGTAAAAACAGGCGAGGAAATCGATCTTCACGCAGAAGAGGTATTAGTAGCCACAGGTCGTAAGTCTAATGCTGATCTTCTTAGAGTTGAAAAAACGGGAGTAGAAACAGATCAAAGGGGCTGGATAAAAACGAATGAGTATCTGGAGACTACTAAGCCGAAAATTTGGTGTTTTGGAGATGCTAATGGGCTTTATCAATTTCGCCATAAAGCAAATTACGAATCTGAAATATGTGCGAATAATATGTTTGGACCTCCTGAGGAAAAACGTACAGTAGATTATTCGGCTGTTCCATGGGCGATATTCACTTATCCTCAAATTGGCCATGTAGGAATGACTCAAGAAGATGCGATAAATAAAGGGCATGAGATTTTTGTCGCGTTAAAAAATTACTCAAGTGTGGCAAAAGGTTTTGCCATGGGATATACTGAAAATGATGTTGATGATGGCTTCGTCAAATTAGTGATTGATAAATCCTATAAAATTTTAGGTGCCCACGTGGTTGGACCTCATGCGGCAGTTTTAGTCCAACCTTTTGTTTATTTAATGAATTCTGGATATACATGTGATATGGAAGAATTTCCTGGAAGAGGAGGCCTTATGAAATTAGGAAGAGCTTGCCCTGAAGCTGGCTCGTTTATGCCCATTTATAAGTCTATGGTAATTCATCCCTCCCTCAACGAAGTAGCAGGTTGGGCTATTGGAAACATGAAACCAATAAATATTAAAATGGAACATCACCATCATCATCATGATGAATAATTCATTAACTCTTTTCCTCTTTTTTACCCAATTATCCCTCCTAAATTTTAAAAAATTTTGAATCATGTTCTTTTAGAGAATCAGTAAGGACTAAACATAGTTTCTCTAAAACATTCGTATCAATTTTATCGATCCTATCATTAACAGTATGCATATAGGCATGTGTTTCCACTCCACCAATTCCATATCCTTGAAACCCACGATCTCCTAAAAACCCTCCATCAGAATGAGTACCAAAAATTCTTTTTGTAATATGGGTTTTAATCGTAAGATTTCTATTATTATTTAATAGTAATCTATTGACATCTACTGCGTGATCCCCTTCGCTTCCTCCTGGGAACAAAAATATATGCTTAGCTATAGATTCAAAATTAAATATTATCGACTTACTGGCATCAAAATTTTCTAAGTTATTATAAAAATGTCTTATACCCATTGTTCCGCATTCTTCTGCTCCAGTAAAAAGAAACCACATGCTGTAATTTCGTAATCTATTTTCATGACTACTATAATAGTTTACCAGCTCTAAATTGCACGCTATTCCAGAGGCATTATCAATAGCTCCATCAGAACTATTATCAGTATTGTTAAGAAGCATCATTATTGAGGGAATTATATTTAAAATTAAAGGAAATAGTCCGATAATATAAAATATCATTTGAAATCCAATAAATATTAAATTTTTAAGGCCTATAATAACCAATAGAATGATTGATGTATTGATCCAAAGCTTAATTATTTTTATCCTGATTTCAACTTTAAATCTCTGCCCTTTGGAGTCTAAATGACTCATAAACATTACAATTCTATCATTATGCTTCATTTGAGACGATTCAGGATCAATCTTTACTAAAAGGTTTTGCGAATTGAATTTTGAAATAAAATGAATTTTTTCGGGCTTTCTTGTTATTATAATGGAAATTATCAATATTCCAAGTAATATGAGGGTAATTATCATAGAGAACATCATAGTCATATTCAAGTATAGTAATAATAGAATAAAAGAAATGGATAAAAATGCTATTTTGGGATACCATCTTGAATAAAACGAACTAAAAGTAAAATTTTGGACTTCAAAATTTAAATTTAAATTTTCTATCTGTTGCTTTAATTTACTAAAGGCTTCAAATTCAAATTTCGTTCCAGATAAACGAGGAAAAGCAAAATCCTTAAGGTTTTTTTTAATCCGTGCTTCTTCAATCATTATATACTTAATAAAAAAAAGAAACAAAAATAGTTTATTTTATTTAATTTATCTACTTCCAATGATTTTTAGCAATAGTTTTCTATCCTTAAAATATGAAAATTCTAGGAAGAAACAGGTAGTTAATTCTATTACGCATCAAAATAGATTATATTAATTTGATTCCCTATTATAAATTTCAGAAAAAGAAACATTGAATGTAAAATTCAAATATTTAGTTTCTTTCAACAATACTAGTAAATGATGCATTTAAAAAATAATCAGTTAGGTCAAATTTTTACTCCCGATTACGTAGCAGAATTTATGGTTAAGAATCTTAAAAAATATTATTCTGTTATTCATAATATAGAAAATTTTGATAATGTAAAAGTTCTTGAACCATGTGCCGGGAAGGGAATATTTTTGAAATATCTCTTAAGGGAGGGATTTACTAATATCACTGCTTATGAATTAGATAAGAGTATTAAACCTTTTCTATTAAAAAAGTTCCCAAATATGAAATTTAAATTTGAGAATTTCTTAGGGGCTGACCCTGGTGATAAATTTGATATAATCATTGGAAATCCCCCCTATTTAGGTCAAAACTATAATGCAGAATTTTTTCAAGACTTAGTAAAAGAACATCCAATTTGTCAGAAATTTTTTATTGGAAATATGGATCTATTTTACTTCTTTATTCATTTGGGTATTATTAAATTAAATCCCGGGGCACTTCTTAGTTATATCACTACAAATTATTGGATTACTAAATCTGAGAGAACGGGAATTAAAAAATTAAAACCCCATATCAAAAATGAGTGTTTTTTACTAGAATATATTGATTTATCAAAATTACAAATTTTTGAAAAAGCAACAGGCCAGCATAATTGTATATTTACATTACAAAAGAAAAGTAAAGCCGAAGTACAAAATAAAACGGATAAATCAATTAATATTATCCAAATTGGAAAGTCTTACAATACTAATCGAAATAAAAATAACTCATTTGAATTTATTTTTAATCAGATTCCGTTAGAAAGTCGGGTTCCTAATATTATAAAATATAAGTCAGCTTTATCGAATAATGATTTAAGTTTAACTAATAGTTGGAATGTTATATTTCCAATAGAAACTGCCGAATTAATTAAAAAAATTGAGAATCAATGTAAAGTTGACAATGACATAACCTACTTAAAGGATTACTTTATCATTAGAAATGGATTAATACTGATTCAGGATGAAATTTTCATACTTAAAGAAGATGTGAACATAAAAGTAAAAGGAAATGATATATATATCAAAGTTCAAGACGGATTCATTAAAATAAATGAAAAAGAAAAAGCTAGATTAAAAAAAATATATAAAAGCAATGCGATAATTCCCTATAATTACAAAAAAGATAAACTCTCAGGATTTTTAATATATTTTAATAAAGAAGAATTCAACAATCAAGACTTAACTGTTCGGAACAAAAAAATAACACTGAAATATCCTAACCTAATAAAATACTTGAATCAGTTTAAGGATCAGTTGGAACAAATTTTAATTAATGCTAAAGAAAATGTTTTTGACATTTATTTTCCTCGAAGAGGAAGCTTTATCATTCAATATAATCAATCTAATAAGAGACAACTAACCAATCTTGAAAGATATTATGATAAATTTCCTAAAATTATATTTAAATACATCTCCAATTCGAATACGTTCGGTTATACAACAGAATCCTATTATGCTACATCGGATACCTACTTTATCTGGCCTAGGAATATGGAGCAAAAGCTTGATTATCTATTTCTTATCGCTTATCTTAATTCAAAACTAGTTAAATTCCTATTTATAGCAAAAAATATGTTTATTAAAAGGAGTAAAACAAAGTTAGAGGATAATTTACCATTACCAAATCTCAACCAATATCATGGAATCACAGATAAAAATACAATTAATTTGATCAGATCACTTACAAGGTTAATTTTAAAAATGCAAAATGGTGAAGATATTAATAATTTTACGGAACGAGTAGTAGAACTAGAACAGTTAGGTGAAGTTTTAAAAAAAGATATATTAAGTCAATTTAAAGAAAATAAAAAAAATTTGGATGTAGATTTTATTCAAAAAATTATTGATTCTCTCTTTTTTAAATTATTTAATGTAGAAGAGAAGCAAATTGATGATCTAATAAAGAAATACTACAAATTTTAATTTTTAAGTAAATTTAACCTAATTTTTAACTTGATCGCCATAAAAACTTTGTTTCAGAAGTGAATATTTTTAACCAAACGAAATACCACCTGATTTTGTTAACAAGCTAACATCATTCCATATATAACTGGTGTCTATCATGGTAGGGGAATTACAACTATAGCATTTTTCGCTTTCTTCAATAAAATTCTTAAAAATGGGAAGTTGTAAGACTTTATTTACAGAAATTTCTCTTAAGTTAGCAATTGGTTTATCTAATTTAAGACAATTTTCAATATCTCCATTGGAATTAACAAACATAAAAATTTTTTTTGTATGACAATCATAGGGCTTTTTCCCTCCAATAAAGTGGTTTAAGTATGGTTCAGAATTTACTATTTTTGAACCACTTCTTTTTGCTTTCAAAATTTTTTCAAATGCTGTATTTATTTCGTCATCAGTAGCAGAAAGGCTTCCTTTTTCATCTATACTACCTGTTGAGAAATGGCGAATAGTATTAATTATATTAAATGCAACGGGAATGTCCATCTTATTTGATAATTGAATCATCTCTTCAACACGATTAATATTGTATTTGCTTATTGAGAAGCTAAATTGTAATGAGATATAAGGATAACAGTTTTTAATAATATTAATAGATTCCATTATTTTATTATATAATCCCTTCAGTCCTCTGATATTGTCATGCTCTTCCAACCTGGGTGAATCCAGAGAGATAAGAACAAAATCTAAATCGTTTCCAATCTCTTTGATCTTTTGTGGAAGAAACCACCCATTAGTAACTATTCCAACGATAGTAAATTCACATGTATTTTTAACAAACTTGATAATTTCCACAATATCCTTCCTAATAAGGGGTTCTCCACCCCATAATATTGTAACTATAAATCCAGCTTCTTTTGCTTCTCTATATATTCGTTTTATTTCCTCTAATGATAACTCATCTTTCTTTTGATTATCCTTCCAAAGGCAGGTTTCACAGCTACAATTACATTTCAGCGTAGTAAGGAAATGAAAAATGAATGGTTTGTATTTGCTTTCTTTTGCTTCTTTTGCGGCTATCGCTAATTTAGCAAGTTGTACTTTTCTTTTCCTTTTAATTTGTTTCATGATTGACTCTTCTTCCATAACTATATGTGTTTTAGTAAATTATTTATCATTAACGGAACTAATATTGAAATCTCCATGAAATTTAATGAATGAATTTCCTCAATTTGATGATGTAGGTAGCTTTCCCTTACCGCAAAATATAGATAAAGAAACTTTCAATAAATTTTATTGGATTGCTTACAAAGCTTTTGTTAATAATGTCGATATTTATGAAAATCGGGGTATTTTAACCTATTATATAAATCCACTTATCGAGGCTTTTAGATTTAAATTGAATGCAGGAGTTCAAATTATAAATTATCCGCAATTAATGGATATGCATAACCAATTCTTAAAACCTATTGCTGATTTTGAGTTAGAGCCTGGACTAATTCAAGATGACAAAGCAGTAATATCTGAGGCTACCCTTATTTATCAATTTGCCAAAAAGTATTATGAAAACAATTCAAAACCAATAAAATTAAAATTATGTGTCACTGGTCCAGTAGAACTTTATGTTAAAAAGCATAAATTCACAGTTTATTATGATTTGGCCCTAAATTATGCAAAATCAGTAAATAAATTTTTAAAAAATTCAATAATCAATAATAAATTTATACAAACTTCGATCATTTCAATAGATGAGCCCTCATTTGGCTATGTCGATTTATTAAATATCAGCGATGACGAAATTGTTAGATTATTTGACAAATCTCTTGAAGGAACAAAATCTCATGGGAGTAATGTTCAAATTCATATTCATACTTTAAATAGAGCTGATGTTCCGCTTAAATCTAAATATATTGATATCTTGACATGTGAATATGCCTCAAATAAATCAAACAAAATCCCCTATAAAACCTTAGAACAATACGACAAATTTATTCGGGTTGGAATCTGTAGAACCAATATTGATAATATCATTGCTGAAAATCTAGATAAAGGAAAAAAATTGGAATATTTGCAAACACCACAAGGAATGTCTAGTCTAATTGACTCAAAAGACATGATTAAAAAAAATCTAATGGAAAGTATAACTTTATATGGTTCCCGTTTAAAATATATTGGTCCAGATTGTGGATTAGGCGGTTGGCCTTCTCAAAAGGCGGCTTTTGAACTTCTTTCGCGAACTGAATCGGTTATTCGCGAAGTAAAATATGAACTATAATATAATTTAGTTTCTCAAAAAAATAGAGCTTAAAATAGTTTATCGAAGAATAAGAATCAAAAGATATTGTCATTATTTAGCATGATAATTGATCATTTGACTCAATCAATCCAATTAAAGATTTGTTATTTTGGACCAGCTCTATCTGGAAAAACTACTTCGATTAAAGCGCTTTTTAATCATTTTGGAATAGAAGAAAGAGTATTATGTATTGAAAGTAGTGTAAATCGTACCCTTTTCTTTGATTATGGAACAATAACTTTTGAAAATCAAAAATGGCTGCTCAAACTTCATCTTTATTCAACAACCGGACAAGACTTTTATATAATTACAAGACCAACCACTCTAAAAGCATTAGATGGCATGATTTTTGTCATCGATTCCCAAGAAGATGCGTATTATCGAAATTTGACTTCATGGTATGAGTTATATAATTACTTTGAGGATGAGCTCATTAATTTACCAAAAGTTTTTGCTTTTAACAAGCAAGATTTATTTGATTTATTTGAACCTTCCCTTTTCTTAGAAAATATCAATTATTTTAAACTTAATAATCTATTAATTAACAACACAATTGCAATTGAGGGGGAGGGCATTCTAAACTGCTTTGAAGATTTACTATCCCTGATCTTTAACAATTTAAATAAAACACCATTAGCTACGCTACCTACTTAAATCATAATGGATTTATATTTAATATTTTATTTTCTATTTCCTTCTTATTTTATTGGATATCTTTAGTATTATTAAAAGTAATAAATTCATATCTAGACAGTTATTCTTCATAAAAAACAAGTTTTTATAGGTGAATTCGTATTCATTTAATGTAAATTAAATGATGTTAATTTGTTCTTTACAAATAATTAAAAAAAAAAAGGATTGAACATAAAATGTCTGATGAGTTTGATGATGATTATAATGATTTTTTTGAACGTATACGGGATTATTTGAAAATTGATCCTGAAAAGTTTGATTTTGACATTATATTCATGCCCGAATTAGATTTAAATCAAAATTTTAATCCAGATAACCAAGAATTTAATGGGTTTAAAGTGAACTATCATTTTGAAAAAGGAATGGACAAGCCCGAGATAAAAATTGAAGGAGATTTTGATAATGAAAAACTTAAGGATTATTTTAAAAATTTAAATGTTCAAAACTATCCTCGATTAAAGCCCTTTATAAGAAAGCAAAATAAGAATATAATTGAGAGTCGTTCCTTAACATTACAGCCAAGAGAAGAGGAGTTTGTAATCAAAAAAAAGGATCTTTACTATGAATTAAATTTAACAACGAATGGTGCTGAAATAGTAGTCGAAGCTCCGGGTGTAGAAAAAGGGCATGTCATTTTATCATTAACTGACAACGGAAAGAAATTGAAAATTATTATTCGAAATAGATTTGATGAATTTGAGAAGATAATACCATTACCATTTGAATCTATTTTGGAGAATCACAGTTTAGAAATAAATAATGGTATCATTTCAATTGAGATTTATAAAAAATGAAATTAAAATCATAAAAATAAAGAAAAAAAATTATAATTATAGATATTAAATAAGATTATAACTGATGGGGAATCATGAGTGGAATATCAACACGATATAAAGATAAGAATAATAGATTAAGAGTAAGAGATGCATTTAAAGAAGATTCTGGTGCTGGTCGAGTAAGAATCGATGCTGAAATAGCGAAATCCTTAAAGTTACAAAATGGTGATGCTATCGAGATCGTCAATCCTACGACCAAATCAAGAACGGTGGGATTATTATTTCCGAGTAAACAAGAAGATGAATCCACCGGAATAATAAGACTAGACCAATATTTAAGAAGAAATATTAATATAGCGATAGATGATATTGTAGAGATACGTAAAATTAAGGCAGTTGCTGCTGAAGAAGTAAAACTTGCTGGATTAAAAGAGGCTGTTATTATAAGTCCTAAATATTTGGCGAATGTTTTAGAAAATAGAGTTATAACTAATGGTGACATTTTAACTTTTTATAATTATAACAAGAGATATGATTTTGTTGTTGTAGACTTCTTTCCAAAAGCAGAAGCAGTTCAGATTCAATTAGATTCAAAAATTACATTTAGTAAAGAAACTCATAAAGAATTAATTGAAAGAGAAAAAATTAGAGTTAGTTATGAAGATATTGGTGGATTAGGAGATGAAATTCAAAAGATTCGGGAAATGATTGAATTACCGATTAGACATCCGGAACTATTCAAAAGAATAGGGATTGACCCTCCAAAAGGAGTATTACTTCATGGACCCCCCGGTACTGGTAAAACGCTATTAGCACGGGCAGTTGCTTTTGAGACTGAAGCTCACTTTATAACAATCAGTGGTCCCGAAATAATGAGCAAATTCTATGGTCAAAGTGAAGAAAATCTGAGGAAAGTTTTTGAGGAAGCAAAAAAAGAGGCACCCTCGATTATTTTTATTGACGAATTAGATTCTATTGCTCCAAAAAGAGGAGAAGTCACTGGAGAAGTTGAAAGAAGAGTAGTTGCACAGTTATTATCTTTATTGGACGGATTAGAAGGGCGAGGAGAGGTTATTGTTATTGGTGCGACTAATCGAGTAAATGATATTGATCCTGCTTTAAGACGGCCAGGAAGATTTGACCGAGAGATTGAGATTGGTGTACCTGACACTAGTGGTCGCCATGAAATTTTACAGATTCATACACGCGGTATGCCTTTAGATGAAAAAGTTAATTTAAAAGAAATATCCGAAAAAACTCACGGTTTTGTGGGTGCTGACATTGAAGCGTTAGCAAAAGAGGCTGCCATGTTAGCAATTAGAGAGATACTTCCAACAATTAATTTAGATAAACCTATACCTTTTGAAGTTTTAGACTCAATAAAGATTAAAATGGATAACTTTACTACAGCTTTAAGTAGTATCGAACCTTCTGCCTTAAGGGAAGTAGTAATATCGCAGCCCAAGGAAACCTGGGATGATGTTGGAGGATTAGAGGACGCTAGATTGCAATTACAAGAAGTAATTGAATGGCCTCTGAAATATCCTGAGTTGTATAAACATCTTAGCGCTAAACCCCCTAATGGTATCCTATTATATGGCCCACCAGGTTCAGGTAAAACACTAATCGCAAAAGCATTAGCTCATGAGAGTGAAATCAATTTTATTTCAGTAAAAGGTCCTGAATTCTTATCAAAGTGGGTTGGAGAGAGTGAGAAGGCAGTGAGGGAGACCTTTAGAAAAGCACGTTCTGCAGCACCTTGTATCATATTTTTTGATGAAATTGATGCCATAGCAGGCATACGAGGAAGATTCGCTGGTTCAGAAGTGACAGAACAAGTGGTATCTCAGCTATTAACTGAAATGGATGGTTTAGAAGACCTAAAAGATGTAATCTTAGTAGCAGCAACAAATAGACCGGATATGTTGGATCCTGCTCTATTACGATCGGGAAGGTTTGGAAGGCACATTGAAATCCCTATTCCTGATTATGAAGCGAGAAAACAGATATTTAAAATTCATCTTAAAAATAAACCTATTTCTAAAGAGATATCAATAGAACAACTTACTGAGCAATTAGAGGGTTATACTGGAGCAGATATTCAAGCAATATGTGAGGAAGCTACTCTTTTCACAATAAGAGAGGCAATTTCCTTAGTAAATGAAAGAAGACGTGAATTATTTGATTACAATCAAAAATTAGAGCTATTAAAAATTGAGAAACCTAACAATCCAGAAATTACCCAACTAACCGATAAAATAAAGGAGCTACAATCTAAAATGTTAAGTAAAATATCTATCTCAAAAGAAGCTTTAGATAAAGCTATTGATAAGGTTCTCAAAGGAGCTGAGAGAGCTAAGAAGGCTCAGGAAAATTATTCAAAAGCAGCTGAAGATTTGTATCGATAACATCAATAATATGAAAAAGGTATCATAGGAGGAAAAAATTATGGAATTAGAAGAAAGTGAAAGAGAAGAGCAGTTAATTAGTTTAGACGCTTTATTAGAAATTCTTGGAAATCCTACAAGACGGATGATTTTATCAAAATTGGCTAAAGTCCCTCATTCTGCGCCCGAGTTGGCAACTTCTTTAGGTATAACACGGCAAGCAGTACATAGTCAGTTGAATACGCTAATTGATAATAATATTATAGAAGATATTGATCCCGAGGAAAAGAGAGGAGGAAAATATAGAATTAAAAGCAATTTATCAGTACGGATTGATATTTCTCCTGATTATTATGATATTAGATATCATACCAGAGAATCTGGATCTGGAGCTGATATTAAAGAATTAAAAGATCTTACATGCTCCATAGATTATTCTAAAATTAAAACAGCAGAAGAAAAACTCATCTTTATTGGAGATCAGATAAGAAATATAGAAAAAGACATTCTTAATCTCGAAAGCAATAGAAGGGAACTTGTAAATCAAAAAGAATGCCTTATATTAGAGCTTAAAGATATAATGAATAACCAGTATAAGCAAAAACTCGTGAACTTGTTAAAGGAAAGTGGTTTGAGCGAGAAAAATTTGCGAACTAGCTTAAATCTAAGCGAAGAGATCTTTTTTACAATGTTTTTTCATCCTGAACGATATTTTGATCGAATCAACATCAATGAATTATTAGATGATTTATTCTTCTCAAATATGGACAGATATGAAAGGCCTCAGAAATTTGGTTCTGTAAAACAACTCTTAGAAGATTTGTCTCGTTTAATGGGATTCCTAAGAGAGGATGATGATGATTGGTTTTTTAATTTCTAATTACTTTATTTCATTTTACAATTTTTAACTTAAAAATGGTTTAATATAACACTAAATTGGTGGGATTATGGATTTACAAGAATTGAAAACAGAGTTACCTGAAATATTTAAACAAGTCAAAAAAGATGTACGAAAGGTTTTAGGTCGTAATGTGCATCGGGCTGGCTTAAGCTTAGGTCTCGTCGAAATGGGAATGTTTCAGGGGGGTTTTATAGGTGGTATGCATTTTGCTCCCGGAACCGATATAGTAATGAATAAAACCCCGTTAAAAATCATCCTATCATCTCAACCTTATGAAGTAGTTTGGGCTTATGTTTATCATATACTTTTACATGAATATATTCATTCTTTAGGGATAATTAATGAGCATATATGCAGAGAAAAAACTCTTGAAGTGAGTAAAGAGATATTTAAAGAAGCTGATCATCCCGCAATTATTCTTGCTGAAAAAGGTATTGGTTTTTTTATACCAAACTTGAAAATAACCTATATTCCTCCTGAAATGCGGCCAGATGGTTTGCTGATTGAATATATCTCCAATTTTGATCAAGACAGTATGACTTATTATTCCTAATCTAAATAGGTTATTTCAATTATCAGTTAATATTAATAAAGTAGAGTAATTAGTATAATTTGAACATATTAATTATACGTGCTGGAGATATATCATTACTGAAGCTTCAAAAAATCAAGATCATGAGCTCGATGAAATCGAAAAAACATTAGATCTTGCATTAAACGAATTACTTTTAAAATGGAAATTTAAAAATGTAAATAAAACTTTACACTATGACATTAAAAAATGTATCGGATGTTCTTTATGTAAGCTGGTTTGTCCTGTTGATGCAATAGAACTTGGACCTATACCTGAAATAGCTCAAAATATATTAGATGACACTAATCCAAAATTGCTCATAGACCATGAAAAATGTTGTTATTGCTTATTATGTGTAATAGTATGCCCTACTGATGCTTTTCATGAAAATATTGAACCTGAAGGACATATTTCTTTAGATGAGTTTCCCTCAATAGGTAAATTCTATAAAATTGATATAGATAATTGTATAGAAGATATAAATAATGAAATCTGTCAATTATGCTTAAATGTTCGTGAACGTAATCAGATTAAGGAGTATTATAAAATATCAAAAGAATGCCCGACAAATTGTTTTTCTATTGATTCTCCTATAAATGGAGATGTACTCATTAAAAAAAATATGCTGCATAAATGTGATCCCCAAGGATGTAAAGCTTGTATTAATATATGTCCTGTGGAATCATTTTTTATCCCTGAGAGTGCCGAAGATGTAGTAAAGTATGGGAAAATAGCTTGTAATGAGGATAAGTGCTTTTACTGTGGCGCATGTGAAAATTCGTGCCCAGATGATTTAATAAAAGTCAATCGAACTGATATCCGAATCTTAAATCCTAAAAAGAAAGGTAATTACCCATGGATAGAAGGTTGGCTAAATAGTATAAAGAAAATATTACGTACGGCTTTAATTGAGGGAAAAGAGCAAATTCAAATTCCAACAGTAGAAGAATATATAGAACAAATTAAGACAAAAGAATTGAGAGATGTACCTCAACTTTCTGAAGAGGATAAGAAGCAATTTAATGCTTTAAACGGAAAAATTCAGAATATGCTAAGTTCATCAAAAATTAGATATTGGATCAAGGATAAAAAAGTAGATAAAGTAGTTAAGGAATTAAGAAAATTTCTTAATCCGTAAAAAAATGAAAAATAGCTTATCATTTAAAAACAAACCAAGAATTTTAGTGTTCCTACATGGAACCAGTATCATGCATAGAAACGCCTTAGGACTTTCAAGAGAGAAAATAATACAACAAATTGTAGAAGGGATTGATGATTCAATCATTGATTTTATTTCATATATTCCAATTGGTAATGTTGTAGAAAAATTAACTACATGGCAGAAACAAGGTGCTCAGATATCTTATCTGAGTTCACATTTCTCTCTTGAAGATGTTAAAAAAGATGAACTAGTATTAAAGAGATATAGGTTTCCAAAAGGACTTATATTCTACCGAAAAGAGAAAAATTGGAATTTACCAATTGAAGAAGCTAAACCAGATATACTAATTGAGGATAATTGTGAGAGTATTGGTGGTGAGTATCAAATGACTTATCCTAATCTTAACCTTAAATTGAAATCTAAAATACATTCAATTGTTATAAAAGAATTTAGCGGAATTGATCAGCTTCCCGATGATATCGAAGAATTAAAAAAATTTAAATCTCTCTCTTTTTAGATTACTTAATATTGAAAATCTAGCAAGGGATTGATAAACCAACTTACTGAATAATAAATTCTTTAAAAATCATCCTAAAATCTTTTATTTAATAAAATTAATATTAATCTTTATAGAGGTGGATTTTAATTAGTCAAAAAATTTTTAAAATAGTCGGAACCATTAAAGATGTTAAAGGACATTGTACTGCTAACCATAAAAAAGGTGAGCACTTTGAATTAAGTGGTCATAGTGCTAATGGATTATGTGGATTTTTTTATCATGATATTTTTCCATCTATCTTAACACTACAATTTGGTGGAACCTTCCCTTGGTCGTCAAATCCAGACATCGTTGAAGTAGAATGCCCGGATCGAATGAATACGGTAAAGATGGAATTAAAACGAATAAGAAACTAAAATATTAGAAGTTATGTGAACTTCTCTAATTTTTTCTTACTTTTTCAATAATTTTATTGAGACTAAAAACCTGTTTGTTTTTATAATTAAAATTGAACCTAAGTACAATTAATCAATAAAAATGAAAAATATTAGTACATTTTATTATGATTCTAAAATTAAAAATTAAATCAAATCATACTACTAATAAAAAACAAATCTTCGTTTGGATACAGAATAATAAAGAGTTTAAGAATGATATTGACCAACTTTTACAATTCTTTAAGGATAATACTAAGATAAAGACAATTTACAAGCTTCATAAATATTACAAAATAACTTCCCGAAATCCAGCTATTATGCTCTCTCTTCTTAGCACGATTCAAGAAATAATACCAGAAATATATTTTACATCCGATGGAACCATCGATCTTGAGTAATTTACTAAAGCTTGATTCTTTAATTTCTATTTAATCCATCCCTATAATTAGTAAATTTCTCTCTTCTTTACAATTTCATAACTTTAAATTTTAAGTAGAATGAGTGGGAGAGGGGGGATTCGAACCCCCGGCCCCTTGGTCCCAAACCAAGATTCATGCTGTAGAAAGGCACACTACAGTATCATACCAGGCTAGACCACCCTCCCGTTAACATATGGGATGAGATACTTTAACATTACATCCAAATCATTTCAAGAAAAAACGATTGATTGTAAATTTTTTACTTAT
Source organism: Promethearchaeota archaeon (assembly GCA_011364975.1). Classification (GTDB taxonomy): domain Archaea; phylum Asgardarchaeota; class Lokiarchaeia; order Sigyniarchaeales; family SOKP01; genus SOKP01. The sequence continues at coordinate 60,431 of RDOE01000003.1, forward strand.
TCAATTTATATGATGATATAGATAACAAAAAATAGTAAAGTAAAAAAATTTTACCTTTGGTAATAAAGGTCATTTGTAACAAAATATTAAACTAAATTCACCTTATAAAATGAAAATATCTATTAATTTACAACAGATCGGAGAATTGGATAGGACTATTTTAAGAACTCTTAAAAAAAATCTAAAATGGGCATTAAAAAGCTTTAATATTAATCTTGAAATTCTTGAAGAAGTTATCCCATTAACAACTGCAGAATATAATCCTTTTAAGAGACAGTATGATGCAAATTTGATCATGCAAAATCTCTTTAAATCTTATAAAGAGAAAGGCCTTTTTCGAATTCTTGGAATTCTGGATAATGATATTTATGTAAACCGATATAATTTCATATTTGGTTCGGCGAGACATCCAGATAAAATATATTCACCGTATTCACCAGTTGCTTTAATCTCCATTTTTCGCTTACGAGAGGAATTTTGGGGGTTTCAAGCGGATCAAGCACTATTTGAATTAAGGATTTTAAAAGAAGCTTTACATGAACTAGGTCATACGTTCGGATTAATTCATTGTGAAAATGATTGCATTATGATTTTTTCAAATTCTATTGATGATACTGATAATAAACCTCCAAAATTTTGTGAAAGCTGTAAGTCAAGTATAGAAATCTTTCTTAAAAACGAAATCTAACCGTATCTCTCTTTAAATTTATTATATAAATCTGAACTGAGTTTTAAAATTCGCTTAGACCCTTTTACAATCTTAACTAAATCCTCAGGAATGTTTTTTAATCCAAAATAAGCTCCAGCTAAACCACCTCCAATAGCTCCTACTGTATCACTATCTCCACCCGCAGTTGCTAAGCTATATAAACAATCTTTAAATGAGGATAAACTTTTTAAGAAAATAAAGATGGCACATGCCACTGTACTTAAAGTATAGGGATGTACAAATGCTTTTCCCAAATATTGCTCAATGAAATAGGGAGATCTAACCCCTGCCTGCGAGAACTTTATTAATCCCGCTTCAATTGGAATATTTAAATTTTGCTTCACTTTGTCTAAAATTTCAACAAGCTCATTCCATATTGGCTCATTAGAATCCAAGATTGGGGAGGTTATTGTAGTAAAGAAACGATCAATAGGAATCGAAGTCTCTGGAGTTAATTCAATCAAATATGCAATTGCTCGTGCAATTACTATAGCTCCAGCTGAGGCTGCTGGATGGGAGTGTGTAAGTTGGCTTGTCTTTAAAACTGTATCGCATAAATTAGTAATATCTTTGCAGTAAAATAATCCTAAGGGTGAAATTCTCATTGCTGTGCCGTTTCCTCCTGAGTTTGAAGCAGCATTTTCCCATGGTATCCCATATCGTAACTTTTTAATTGAAGAGATACATCCAAACCCAGGACCAATAGGTGGATCATCCAGCCATGCTATATATTCTCTGATAAAATTATCTAGGTTAAATCCTGAACCTTGAATAAGGGCTTGAGTAGTATGTATTGTTAATTGGGTATCATCCGTATATGTATTAAATAAATGTTTGTGTTTATTAAGGTAATCTTCGAAAATTGTGAACTTAGCATATATCTCTTCTCTTATCATACCTTCAAATGGATGGCCTAAGGTATCACCAATACTCACACCTAAAAGGGTTCCAGAAAATTTATCTAGATAATCTATAAATCTCACTTCATACTTCAATCATGTATTATTTAATCTATTAACTAATTAAGATAAGGATCTGAGTAATCCTTATAAATGAATCTTACTGATTAATATTTTAATTAATTTTTCTTTAAATAATTTTAAAGATTTATACTATTCAAATATTAAATTTTTATTGATTGAAATATGAAAAAGTTAGAAAAACTTCAAAATGTAATCACTGCATTGATTACTCCTTTTAATGAGGATTATTCACTAGATGTAGATAAATATAGAGAATTTATTCGCTTTCAGATTGAAAATGGTTGTCAACCATTAACCATGGGCACTACTGGAGAGTCAGCTACCCTTTCTCACGAGGAACATCATCAAGCAATAGACATTACTGTTGATGAGGCAAAAAAGTCAGGAAAAGATCCATTTGTATTAGCTGGAGCAGGAAGTAATTCTACTAAAGAATCTATTTCGTTATGTCAGTATGCTGAAAAAGCTGGGGCAGACGGTCTTCTAGTTGTCACACCTTATTATAATAAACCAGCACAACATTCTCTAATTGATCATTATAGTGCCCTGGCAGATGCAGTATCTTTGCCCATTATCATATACAACGTTCCCGGTCGAACTGGGTGTAACATTGAACCCGAAACAGTCTCTAAATTGGCTAATTCCAAAGATAATATTGTTGGTATTAAATGTGCAAGTGGAAATATTGATCAGATCACTAGATATTTTAAATTATGCCCCGAAGATTTTATTGTTCTGAGTGGTGATGATGTTCTTACTTACCATATAATGGCTCTTGGAGGAAAAGGTGTAATCAGTGTTGCATCAAATATTATGCCTGTTAAATTATTTGAATTTACTTCTAGTATGCTGGATGGAAATTGGGGAAAAGCCAGGAAAATGCAATTAGAATTGTATGATTTATTCAAGATATTATTTATAGAAACCAATCCTGGTCCCGTTAAATATGCGGCAGAACTCATGGGACTTATGAATAAGAGAATGCGCTTACCTTTAACACCTCCCTTAGAACAAAGTCAAAATAAAATTAAGGATGTACTTATAAATTTAAAATTAATCTAATAATGTAATTTTTGAGGGAAAAAATTGATTAAATTATTAATTTTTGGTCCAACGGGTTCTATGGGAAGATTGATTACGGAATTAGCCTTAAAAGATAACGAAATTCAGATAGTTGCTGTATGTGATATTAATAATGTGGGAACTACTTTACAATCACTAATTGCTGTTGAAGATAAGAATAAATTAATAATCGAAGATGTTAATAACCTTCAACAAATAATTGAAAAGACAAAACCTGAAGTTGCAGTTGATTTCACTATTGCGAAAGCAACTGAAAAGAATTGCATGATATGCGTAGAGAACGGAGTAAGATGCATAATAGGTACAACTGCACTCACGGATGAATTTTTAAAAAAATTTAGTGATTTAGTTAAAAAAAATAATGCTCCTGCTGTTATATCTCCCAATATGGCCACGGGTGTAAATTTAATATTTAAAGTGGCAGGGATCTTAGCACAATATTTAAGTGATTGGGATATTGAAATAATTGAAGCTCATCATAAACGAAAACTAGATTCTCCTAGTGGTACTGCTTTGAAGATTGGTAAAATCATTGCTGAATCTCTCGGTAAAAGTTTAGAGACCGTTGCCAAATTTGGAAGGAATAAGGGACTCAATAAAAGAGAAGTAGGCGCTAAGAATGAGATTGGATTTCATGCAATTCGGGGGGGAGATATTGTGGGGGATCACACAATTTTATATGCTGGGCCAGGAGAAAGGATAGAATTAAAACATCAAGCTCATAGTCGGATGTGTTTCGCAGAAGGAGCAATTAAAGCTATAAAGTTTATTGTAAATGCTAAAGAAAACAAAATTTATAATACTAATGAAATCTTAGGTCTATAAATTTCCATTCCTTTTTTAACTATCCTCATTTTTAAAATAGAGATAAAATTATAAAGATTTCAGAGCAGATCAGTATTATCATTAATCCAGTGATACCAGATTTCATTACGCCAACTCTTCATTTAACTACGTAAAGGGTATCCAAGCCTCACATAGTTCACTTTTATAATTTTATCTCATATAATTAAAAGCGATACTTTGTTATAACCTTTTTCCACAGAAAAAAATAAGGTTATCCTAAATGCTTTGGAATAGATTGACCTTCTAATAAATTTTCCAAAGTTTCTGCTTTTCGAATTTTAAACACGGATTTGTTATTAATTAATAATTCACCAGGGCGAGGTCTTGAATTATAGGAACTTGCCATAGCAAAACCATACGCACCTGCATCAAGAATTGCCAATATATCCCCTTCTTCTAATTTTGGGAGCATTCTTTTTCTTCCTAAGATGTCTCCTGATTCACAAATTGGTCCTGCTATATCATATTCTATAATATCTTCCCTTCCCTGCTTATTACAAAGTTCGATATGATGATAGGAACCATACATTGTTGGACGGATTAACGTATTAAAGCCTGCATCTATACCAGCAAATAATTTAAACCCGTTATTTTTTATAGTATTAATTTGAGTTAAAATAATAGTAGATTCTGCACATAAAAATCTCCCCGGCTCAATTTTGAATGTTGGAGTACCAATAACGCCTGTCTCAACGATTTCTTTAAAAGGTCTAATTACCATATCTCTATAAATATCTATATCTAAAGGCTCTTCTTCAGGTTTATACGGAATTCCTAATCCACCTCCGAAATCAACAAATTCAAACTTAATATCTAAGGAAGATGCTAGAGTTTTAACTATGGAAAGGTAATTTTCTGCTGCTTTTTCAAAATCCTTCGGATTGATAATACCAGAGCCTATATGTTGATGAATTCCAAACTTTTTAAATCCTGCATTTTGAGCTAACTTATATGCATCTAATACTTGATCTTCTAAAATTCCAAACTTTATTTCCTTTCCCGCAGTAATGGTATGTGCATGATGCCCCGCTCCAAATTCGGGATTAATTCGAAATGATATAATATTTTTTTGTTTACCTAATTTATTATGAACTTTGATTAATCTATCTAATTGGCTTACACTATCTAAATTGATTATGATATTATTATTTACTGCAAATTCAAAATCTTTATTAGTAAACATATTTCCTGTATAAAGAATACTTTTGGGGTCTACCCCTACTTTTAAACAAGCAAAGATTTCGCCTTGAGAAGTACAATCATAACCACTTCCTTCAGATTTTAAAATCTTCAGAATTGCTAAGTTTGAATTAGCTTTTACTGCATAATGAATTTGATTATTTTTATATTCTGTATCTAATAAGTTTTTTAATTCTCTATAACGCTTTCTTATTATATGCTCATCAGTAATATAGATTGGCGTTCCATATTGTTCTGCTAATTCTAAAGTATTCATATCAGCAAAATATAAAACACCATCTCTATAATCCAAACCTTTATTCCTTAACCATTCTTTATATTCCGTCAACTCTCACCTTGAATTTATAACTTTATTTCATCAATCGTGCCTCTAAACACTCTTGTAGCAGGACCTTCCATAAAAACAGTTTCTCCTGTGTATGTAATGATTAAATCGCCACCATCATTATGTACAGTTACAGATTGATCTTTTTTGAACATTCCAGTGATAGAACCAGCAACTACTGCAGCACACGTACCAGTGCCACATGAATTTGTGATACCAACACCTCGTTCAAATACTCTCAGTGTAGCTTCATTTTGAGATTGAACTTTTACAAATTCAACATTTATTTTTTTTGGAAACATGGAATTTGAACTAATAGTAGCACCATAACGATTCAATTCTTCATTGTTTGGAAGATTTTCTGTAAATATGATCGCATGAGGATTTCCCATAGATACTGCGGTAAACTTAAATATCTTATCTATAGCTACAATTGTTTCATTTACACATTTATCATTCAAACCTTCATTAATTACAGGTATTTCATCACAGGATAATATAGGGGCACCCATGTCAATCTTAACAGATTCCACAATATCATCCATTACTTTTAATTCCGCATTAACAATCCGTTTTAAGGTCTCAACTTCGATCTTAAGCTTTTTACAAATATCATTCTCGTATATGTATTTAGAGAAACATCGAATGCCATTACCACACATTTCTGCTTCTGACCCATCTGGATTAAATATCCTCATACTTAAATCTTTTTCTTTAGCAGGGCAAACTAATATCAATCCATCCGCCCCAATAGAAAAGTGCGGTTGACATAATATTTTTGCTAAATTTCCCATTTTATTTTCTGGTATTTTCCATTTCAGATTATTAATTAGGATATAATCGTTACCAAGCCCATGAAACTTCTCAAAATCAACATTTTGTAAAAAATAATCATTTACCAATATTATATCACTCCAAATTCATGAATTAAATAATAATCCTTACAGATAAAAAAACCTAATACATATATTAGCAAATTCACATCATTGTTCATAAAAATTACTATTATGCTTTACAAAAAGCTTAAGATATTTTATTTATTATGAATCTTATCAATAGTATATGTCTCTAATTATGAAACAGAAACTTTTAACCTTATCACTTTTCTCATTGTTGTTCCTAATACCATTATCTAATGCATTAGCTTTTGATCACATCGATAATATTAATGATGGAATTTCGGTTTTCTTTTTAACACATTTAGATAATTCAGATTATTTTGAAGTTAATATTACGCACCTCGGAGAAGGGAACTTTACATTATTTTTATTTGATTCAAGACCCACTGAATCCTTCGTTAAAGCTGAGAAAACTTTGGATTCTCGAATTTATGAATATGCAATTAATTATAGTATAGATGATAATCCTTATCTTTTCCATAATATTTCAGAATCAGGAATTTATTATATCCAATTGATTTTAGTGAACAACGGACCAGATACATTTTTTCTTTACAGCAATAAAGAATTAACTCGATATTACTTACCACTCATTCCAGGATACTCAGTAGGATTAACGATTGTTGTTTTATTATTATCAAGTACTTTTATAATAACTTATAGAAAGAGAATTTTCCATTTAAAAGGCGAATAATTCTTTATTTATCATAATGTTAAATATTATTACTTGGACGAAAATTATTTTGAACTAATTTTGTATAAAAAACCCCTTTAAATAACGAATTTCGAAGTCAAACCTATTTAAAGTATGTTTAATTTCTAAAAATATATTATCAAAAATCGAAAGCGTGATTAAAAATTTCATTTGAGGAGATTAGCAAACAGTTTGCAAAATTATTGAAAGATACTGAGGAGGTTGAATTAAAAAATGTCGATCTCTTTGCGGAGTATCTGGAATTTCAAATGCTTCCTAGCATCGTACAAGCAGCTGCTCAAGCCGTCTTACCCGGTATTGGAAAAGCAGAATGGACATCAACTAAATTTTCTCTTGATATAAACTTCCCTGGGAAAATTGAAACTATCGAATTTATTCGATCAAATGGGAAAAAGGCAGTTATAGGGGGAGAAGTTGTTCCACCATTTTACAATTTTCTTGGTCTTGATAAAAGAAATCCCCATCCACCGTTGGTCACTTACGACGTATTTGATATGGGAAGTGAAATGATGCTCCCAAAACCAATTAAAGAAGAATATAAAGATGTATTAGCTAAACCCCCACAATGGGCTAAATTTGCAGTAGATAAATTCGGAGCAGAATGCATTACTTTTCACTCTCTTGGTATTGATCCAGGTACATTAAATTGGCCTGTCTCTAAATCGAAAAAATTATTTGAAGATATCTTACAAGCGGTTGACGTGCCGGTGATTATTGGCTGTTCTGGAAACAAAGAAAAAGATGTTGAAATGTTTAAAGAATTGGCCGCAGTTTCCGAAAGCGAAGTATTAATGTTATCGGCAGCAGATAAAGCTACATGGGAAGAGGTTATACCTTTAGCAGTTAAGTATGACCATAATTGTCTTCTCTGGACCAGTCTAGACTTAAATAATCAAATAAAAATGAACAAAGATGCATTAGAGTTAGGTTTACCAAAAAATAGAATTGTAATGGACCCAACTTGCGCCACTTTAGGCTACGGTATGGAGTATTCCTTCAGTATATATCAGAGGATGCGAGTTGCTGGGCTTTTAGGAGAAACTGATTTAGCATATCCAATCAGTGGAGGTACTACTAATGCATGGGGAGCACGCGAGGCATGGATGAGTGAAAAGCAAGCACCTGAGTGGGGACCAAGAGATTACAGAGGACCAATCTGGGAAATTATTAATGCGTTATCCCTTTCTCTTGTAGGTTTAGATTTGGCCATGATGTTTCACCCTATTGCTGCAAAACATGTTAAGGAGATTACAAAACAATTCTTCGCGGAAATCCCGAAGCATCTCGAAGATAAAGGCTATTACGATTGGGTTTCTGCTCGGATTAAACGATAAGCTTCAAAAGTTTAAAACTTTATTTTTTTAAAATTATTAAACCTTCTTTATCTCTAAATTTAAATCTATAAGTCAACTTTAATAAGTTGAATAACACCTTTTTTATGTAAAATGATAGAATTTACTATAAACGAGCTTTTGGTCCTTAGACTCGAAGGTGGCTGCACCAACATCTACATAGGAGGAGAATACTTTTTTAATTGTAAGCGTCTTATATTGAACATTCCAAAAGAAAGCATACGACTATTTGATGAAATTGATTCTATTGACGAAGCAGTAGAGATTTACGGTCATTCCATTTACGAAGGGGAAGTTCTTCGAGAAGGAGGGGGTGAGCCCGAAATAAAGGTGGAGTTTGAAGCTCCATTGATAAAATTCAAGAGATTTTTTAGGGATTTTTAATTCGCCAAAATTTTATTTAATTAAGACTTCTAAATTTCTTTTCAATCTTGGAAGGAATCGCAAACCATCAGATGGGTCGAACATTTTTATCTTAGAACTTAATGATGATATTAAGGGGTCATTAAAGTCACCATTAAGTAGCATCTTGGTTTCTTCTTCGGATACATCTTCAAATCGACCAGCTTTTTTAATCTCTTCCCTATTTCCCGGACAAAAGTATTGACATTTCATACAGCCCATTAGGGCATTATGAACATTCATATCCATCCATTTCGGAAATTCTCCATCAATTTCATTATAGAGAGATAAACATTTTCCAGCATCAATTACAAAAGGTTCACCTCTAATCGCATTTGTAGGACAATTCTTTATGCAATAGATACAGTTTTCGCATTGGTCTATCATTTTAAGATCATGCCAGCTATCGTGTTCCATTTTATAATTCGTATAGAAAGCATGTAGTGAAAAAAAACTGCCCATTCCATCAATATAACAAATGTTATTCCTACCGTATCTCCCAAGTCCACTCCTAACAGCTAATATTTTTAAATGAAGTTGATTTCTTGCTTTTACAATATCATAACCTGGTTTCTTTATTATTACATTTAATACAAGCCCGTCAAGATCTTCAAGGGTTAATCCATCATCATAATATGGAGGGGGTATCATTATATTGAATACTTTTCCATTTAGATGAAAATTTGCATACATCATTTTTGTAGAAGTTGCGAGAATTATCAGAGATTTTGCATCAGGAAGTGTTTCTGGTATCACAAACTCCTTATTACTTAAGTAATAACGATACGTTTTATGATTACTAAGGACTCCTATGCGATTTAGTCTATCAAAATCTTCTTGTAAATCATCAAGATGGTCAACAGACACAGATTTATAATGATATCTGATTCCTTTAATATTTGGATAACTCATTGAAATAGAAATTTATATAATTATTTACATAATGCGTTAGTCAACTTATATAGTCTTTTACGATACACCCTATAATTACTTACTTAAAGAACTTTAATTCAATAAAAAAAGATAAATAAATTTTGTTAAATTTACTAACTTAGAGACTATATAGCTAAGCTTTTTATACTTTATTTAAGAAGATAGATTGGGAATAAGAAAAAGTATGGGGGTTGAATAAATGAATTTTACTAAAATTTATACTTATTTACTAACTATTATTGGTATTTCAGCATTATCTGCGTTGGGTTATTTAATAATCCTTTTCGCAAGTTTAATTTTTCATTAATTTAACTTTCCTTGATTTCACGCAAAAATTAGAATCTTCTTATTCACTATAGTGTCAATTTATAATGATTGATCAGAAAGGAAAAATTACTGTAATATTAAGATCAAAAATAATGAATATTAATAACTTTAATTTAGATTTTTACTACCCTAATCAATTCTTCTTCTTTCTTCAAATCACAATTAACAACGAAATATCCTCGATTTATTATCCTATCGAGGAGACTGAGCATCGGGACGGGATTCAGTAGCGGGTTTTCCATCAATTCCCCAATGTGATTTTGGAATTTCATACACAATTACTTCTACTGCTTGAGAAGGAATACCCATCTTTACAAAGACTTCTGTAATTCCCGTAATTATTTGTTTAACCCTTTCTTCAGAGATTCCTTTCCACATATTAACATGTACAACTGGCATACATCTTATCTATTTATTCAAGTTCTTAAAATTTTTGAACGCGTAAAATTTGATTTAGGGGATATTTTATTATTAATTAAAATAAATAAGGTTTATAGTAGATTAAAATTACCAATAAATCTTTGGAAGGTAAACAAGATGTGGGTAAATGCTTGGGCATCTATGAGGATGGATAAAGATCAACGATGGTGGAGTTTTGAGTGGAATTTCATGGAATCCATAAGGAACCAAATGAATTTACCAGAAAGAATCATCATAAAAGATGATACTCTCCGAGAAGGAGAAGAAACACCTGGAACTTATTTCTCTATCGATCAGAAAATTGAGATCGCTAAATTATTAGAAGAAATGGGGATTCCAGAGGTAGAAGTCGGTTATGCTGCGGGTATTAAGGAACATGCGGAAACCTTTAAAGCTTTAAAAAAAGAGGGCATAAAAATGAAATTATCATCGCATGCAAGAATGTATGTTGAAGATATAAAAAAGGAAGTTGATGATATTTTAGCAGCAGAAGCAGATCATATTAACTTTTTACTAGTCCCTGGCCCTACTTTAAAGACAAAAAATGATGTATTGAATAGAATTTCTGAGGGAATCAGTTATGCCAAGGATCAAGGAGTTTATGTAGCATTTGGCTCTGGACGTGTGATTCCAAGGTATTGGGAAAGATTTCTCCATCTTGCGGTTGAGGCTGGAGTTGATAGAGTCGTAGTATATGATGGAAATGGATGTGCTCTCCCATTAGCATTTAAGGACGTAGTAATGGTTACTAAAAATATCGTAAAAAATATTCCTGTTGAAGTTCATACTCATCAAGATCTAGGGCTTGCCGTGGCAAATACACTTGCTGGGGTTGAAGGAGGAGCTGAAGTGGTCGATGTTGTCTTTAATGGTTTAGGAGATCGAGCTGGTAATGCGGCAACCGAGGAAGTTATTATGGCTCTTGAAATTTTATACGGAATCAATTTAAATTTAAAACTAGACATGATTATGGAGGTTTCTCAGCTTATAGAGAAATATAGTAAAACCCCGTTACAACCTCATAAAGCGATAGTAGGAAAAAATTGCTTTATTCATGAATCAGATTTACATATTGAACAAATTATAAGAGGGAATTGGGTGACCTGGGAACTATTTCAGCCTCAAGTAGTAGGACAATCGCGTAAGTTAATATTTGGTTCTACGACGTTACAAAATAGGGCGATAAGAGCAAAATTAGAGAAAATGGGCTTAGAACCAAATGAAGAGCAACTAACAGTCATACTAGATCATATTAAAGAAAAAATATTATCCCAAAACTTCATATCTGAGAAAGAGCTCGAAGAATTAGCTAAGGGAGTCATAAAATAGGTTTTTTAATTTTCAAATCATAACTCTTTAGAATTCTTATTTCAAGAATTTATTTAGGATTTCAATTGCTCGAGAGAAGTTGAAAATTCCACAAATACATGGTTTGGCTAGCCGTTGTGCGGCTCTTTCAACAGAAATTTTTCCTTCTTCAACTAATTTGAGATAATATTCAACAGATTGAGGGGATATGCAGTGATGTCCACACATTGTTGTTATTTCTAAAATTTCGGGATCTTTAGGAAGTAAATCTTTATTTCCAAATACTCCTAAAGAAAGATGAACAGTATGCATCTTCAATTCCGATTCCCTTAACAGTTCTTTAATTTCTGATATTAAACCACTAATTACAATTGAAATTCCTAAATTCTCCTTCTTCAAAGCGTTAATTATCATTTTCACATTATCTATATCATCATAAACAGCTGTGATGACCGGGCTAACACTCCAAGTAAATTTTTGTATCATATTTACAGGGTTGTTTCGATTGAAAATCTCAGCAATTTTTATTATTTTTTCACGAGCTTTAGGGTCTTCCCTATTATAATCTTTTGCTAAGCACGACAAGAGCACAATATCTTTTCTTAAACTTTCCACATTTCCTTGTCTATGTAAAGAATGAGTAATCTTGTTTACCTCTCAGTTATAGTTTTCCTAAACCTATATTTATTTTAGCATTAGGCTGGATGGTAAACCCTTTCCTTTCTACTGAATCTATTACTGGGATTGTATTATCTTGGTTTACTCTAGTAATTATTCCAACACTAAATACAGTATCGATGATTTTTTCTACCTCTCTAATCATTTCGAGAATTGCGTCTAACTTATATTCAGGTATCTTAAATTCGATGAATGCCGAAAGCACTCTCTCCCCTCTTAATGTTGGGTCAATATGGCCTTGATTATCGCTTATAATAGCGGTTATTGGACTATCTTTTTCATAAGAAACTCCTATTGTAGATAGTCGAGTAGTGAATATTTCAATATCTCCTAATTGAGTACCAACACCAGGTCTTCCAAGCTCTATTGAAAAACCTATTTCATTCTGTTTAAAACGCTCTGTAATATCATTAGTTTTCATTTCTTCAGTTCCTCTTCCAGGTATACCTGTAAGTTTATGAGTTGCTACAACACTACTGAAGGGGTTCCTAATTATTCTAGGCCATTTAAGTTTTTCTGGTTTAATTGCTTTAGTTGGGCAATCAGAGTTGTGATAACAAACACTACATTCAACACATTTTTCTCTATCAATTTCTGCTTTTTCATTTACTAATTCAATTGCTTGAACAGGACAAATAATCATACATTGTCTGCAACCAATGCATAGATCTTTATTAATTAACATCTTCGAAACACTATAGTTTACGATTTTCCTGAGTTAATTCTTTCCATATCTTTTGAAAGATTTTTAAATATAGGTATGCAAAATAGACTACAAATTAACGCTAAGATTGCTAATAATACATAACCTGGGCTATAATAATTATTAAAAGTTAGAAAGAATTGACCAAGAAGGATCAGACTTATACTTCTTCCAAATGAATATGCTAAGTAATTAATTGAGTAAATCGTGGATCTTATTTGAGGCGGATTTACCTCTCCAAGAGTAGCTTGAGTAAGTGGATCTATCCCTCCAAACAAAAATGCTCCTGAAAATGCAAATATGAGAAATATGAATGCTGAAATAAGGCTAGTAGAAATAAAAAATAAAGAAAATCCAATTATGTAAAGGATCGATCCACAAGAAAGACATATAAGAGCTATTTTCATACGACCATTAATATCTTTTATGTGTAATTTATCCCCTAATTTTCCAAAAATAGGACCACTCGGTACTTGGCTCCCAAAAACTACAATTAAAAATATAGTTGCCAACGTAGAACTAAGAAGGTAATCATTCTTGAGCATAGAAATAAAAAATGATGATATTGACCCTATTGCGATAAACATGGCAAAATTAAATAACAAAATCCAAATGGTTGACTTTATTTTTCCAATTTTTTTTATGTCTTCGATCCGTATTTTGTAGTCAATTTTTTCTTGTTCTTTATCCAATTGGTTATAAACTTTATCCAAACCTCCTCTCCTCGGTTCATTAACGAAAAATAATAATCCCGCACAAATAAAACCCCCAACAGAAACGATTATAAGAGGAGTTTGCCATGGATATGCATCAATTAAGAATCCAGAAAGAACTTGACCTAATCCATTTCCTAAAACATATATTGCACTTAATAACCCAAATTCTTTCCCTCTTTTTTCGGGTTCAACAAAATCAACGGTTAAAGAAAAAACTAAAGGTAAGGCGGCTCCAAAACCTATTGCGGTAAATATTTGAAATAATAAAAGGGAAAAAAAATCAAAGGCAATAGTAGTGAGCATAATAAGAATTGACCATTCAAACGTGGCAATAATTAACAAAATTTTTCGGCTGATTTTATCTCCTAATAAAGCCCAGAAGATTGAACTAATCGCAGCAACCATTAAAAATATTGAATTTATTGTACTTATTGCTTCTTCGCTTTCTAGAGCTAACGCAATCGAAAGCTCTTTCGCCATCGGCGTAATTACACTAAATAAAGCAGATGAGAAAAACGTTAATAATATTAATATTTTCAAAGAAGAAAGTTTTTTCATCAATACCAATTGCATAACTAAATTAATTAATAATAACTAGATTGTTCCATATTTAATTCTTTAATTTTTTGGGATTTATATGAAAAATTAATAAAGGTATAAAAAAAATGGAATATCAATTAAGAGAAATTTATTTCTCCCATATATAATTCATTTATATCTACTTTACACCATCAAATTACCATTAAAGAGGATTAATATTTTGATGAAAGAGACAAAATGGTTTAATAATAAATGGTGGGTTTCTCCAATAAATTATTTTGAAGAATTAAGGGAAAATTTTCAACTTCCTCCCAAAGTGTTTGTACGAGATTCCACTATCAGAGAGGGTGAAGAAACACCTGGAGTTTATTATGATTTAGAAGAAAAAGTAAAAATCGTCGAGAAATTGGAAGAAGTTAATGTAAGGCATATTGATTGCGGTTATATCGGTCAGGTGCAAGACCAATGGGATTTGGCAAATAAAATTAAGGAATTGGGTATTAATATGAAAACTTACACCCATTTGAGTTCAAATCCTGCAAGATGGAATGATGAAATAAATAAATCACTCAAAGCTAAATGTGACTATATTGGTTTTGGCATAGTTTTAACCGATTGGCAATTAGGATTATTTACAAATAATGAAAAAATTACACCTGAAGTGATTATTTCACTTATTCCTTCAATAGTGAAGAGAGTTAAACGTTTAGGAGGTAATACAATTCTTGATTGTGTTGATGCCACACGATCTGATGTATCAATTCTTTTGAAAGCAATAGAGAAGGGTATTAAATATGGTGTAAAAATGGTAATGTTATATGATACAGTCGGAGCATGCAACGTATCGGCGATTTCTTATTTGATAAAAAAAATTAAACCTATTGCAAAAGATATTCCAATAGGAATTCACGTTCATGATGATTTTGGATTAGGGACAGCTTCTACTATAGCTGCAGTAGAACAAGGAGCTACTTTTATGGACTTAATAGTAAATAAATTAGGAGATCGCGCTGGAAATACCTCTTTAGAAGAAGTGGTTGTTGCATTAGAGATGCTCTATGGAATAGATACAGGGATTGATCTTTCAAAACTATTTGAACTAAGTAAGCTTGTCGAAAAGTATTCAAAAGTACCAATTCCATTTAATAAGCCTGTTGTTGGCAAAAATACCTTCTTACATGAGAGCGAACTTCATGTAATGAGTGCTTTAAAGAAAGATAAATACTGGATGTGCTTTACTCCGTATCGCCCCGAAATCGTCGGTCAAAAAGAGCATTTGATTTTTGGCCCCACCACCCTACATGGAGATGCTATTAAAATAAAGTGTGAACAATTAGGATATCAAAATTACAATAATTATATCGATGAGATTCTAAATAGAGTTCATTTAATTATATCCAAGAGAAAATATGTTACAGAAAAAGAGTTGGAAGATGTTATAAAAGAAATTATTATCTAAAATTAAGACACCTCAAATAATTTTTGATACCAAATCCTGATAATTCTCTATTGCATAACATGATAAAATAAAGGAATTTCTTACTTACGATTTGTAATTATGCTTTTTGGATTTTAGCATAATAATGTTCCCCATCAAATCTAATTTCTAAAAGTTTATCATCAACCTTTTCGAGATATCGCTTAATATTCTCACCAGCTTCAGCAAAATCTCCCGTAACTTCCAAAATATCCCCAATTTGCATTTCCATTAACTTTCTTTTAGTTTTCGCAACTGGTAATGGACAAACCAATCCGGATAAATCCAATTTTTGAGTATTAACCATATTTTACAACACCTCCTAATTTCTAACTAAACAAAATGTTATCCGCTTCTGCACACATTTCTACAAATCCATGCATAGTGGTTTTAGATATACCTGGTATTAATTCATCATCAGTTAATCCGCGGGCTTTCATACAAACACCACATGCCAATACTTTAGCCCCTTCTTCAATTACATCAGTCATCCATTTTCCAACATTATCATATGTTGAAGGTTCTTGATTTTTCTTTCCAACAAAAATACCATCTTCTACTAAAAAAATATTTATCTTATGACCTTCCAATAAAGCTGTATAGGCGAACCTAAGCATGGTGTAAGGTCGCTCTGAAGTATAAGCGCCATTTGCAATAACTACTGTAAATATCTTATTCTTAGATGCCATTCAAAATTTCACTTTTTCAATTTAAGATCAATTACCTATTAATGATAGAGGTAATAAAATTTCAAATATTAATTTTTTCGTAATAATCTATTTATAATATCGATAAATAATCTATCATAGAGTTTGACTATAATATATATAAAGAAGTAAAATCCTATGAATATAGAATATTTACGGAATTTTATTAAATTAATAGAATATAAGAGCTTCTCAGATTTAGCAAGAGATTTACCTATCACACAAAGCACACTTTCTCATCAAATTTCTCAGTTAGAGAAAGATTTGGATGTAATTCTAATCGACCGGTCAACAAAAAAGTTTGAAATAACTGAAGTAGGAAAGCTATTCTTAAAATATGCAAAGCAGATTATAGAATTATATGATAATGCAATTCAAGAGTTATCAAAATATCGAAACCAAGATTATGAAACAATTGTCATTTCAGCGTCTACAATTCCGGGTTCACACATATTACCTAAATATATAGCCCTATTTAGAAACCAAAATCCGAATGTAAATTTCAAGGTGTTAATTAATAATTCTCAAAAATCCATTGAGAATTTAATCAAAAAGTTAGCCGATTTTGCTGGGATCGGTAGTTTTATCACTTTTAATAAGAATGATTTTGAATTCATTCAAATTGGAGAAGATCAATTCAAATTCATATGTGCTCCTAATCACGATTTATTAAAAAGTGGAAATAATATAATCAAATTTGAAGATTTATTAAATTACCCTTTCGTTTGGCGAGAAAAAGGTTCCGGAATGCGAGATACATTTAGTCAACAATTTCCCGATTATGAAAAGCTGAATATTGAATTAGAGATTAATGATAATGATTCTATTATTTCTACAGTTAGTGAATCAAATTATATTAGTATAATGAGTGAAATAATGGCAATAAAGGCTGAAAATGCTGGTTTGATAAAAATGTTAGAGATAAAGAATCATCCGGTTATTGTTAAGAGACCTTTATACTTTATTCGAAGAAAAGAAGAAGAACAGACTGATCTAAAGGAATATTTCTGGAAATCTATAGCAAATAAATTAAAAAGAAATGATAAATAGAATCTCTATTTTATTAGCATCCCAGTTTTATCGAAATTTAGAAAATAACTAATTTTTTCCTTGAGAGGATAAATACCTTCTTTAAAGAGTGTAATCAGAAAAATTGTAATAAATGCTATGGAACCTAAACCTGGAGCAAAATTGCTAAGTAAATCGACAAACGTTGATGAAGAATCGATTGAAAAAATAGTATAAATCAAAGAAACAGCAGCGATTACAACCGAGAGAAAAGAAACTATAATTGCAGCCTTTTTACTAACATTCAGGTGAAATGGACCTATATCTAAGTGAAAATGTTTTGGTTGTACTATTATTGATAAGATTGAATGATTAATCACTTTTTCTTCAAAATCAACATATACATGAAGAAAACGACGTTCTCCTTCCTTTTTTTCCTTTTTCGAACGATCTTTATTCTTGAGAGCTAAAACGGAGAAGATAATCACTGGTGGATTTACAGCATCTTTTTTTACTTCAACTTTACCATATAAGGGATGAACTTCAAACCCCTCACCCTCTACTCGTAAATTCAAGATAGGAGGCTCTTTTTTAGTAGTGACCACTTTAAAAGAGGTTTCAAATATAGTTTTTCCCTCTTCATCCACAATCTTTAATTCTTTATGAGAAAGATATACATAAAATAAATAACTGTTTTGTTCCATCATAACGGAGTAATATTGGAGCCCCATATTTATTTCATATACCGTAGGTTTTGGTTCTTCACCGAATATTTCCTTTATTTCTTTATCTCTAACTGATTC
>RDOE01000039.1 GCA_011364975.1 Promethearchaeota archaeon
ATCTGAATTCAGATTTAGGAGAAGCAATGATAAATTGTGATCCTAACGGTCCTTTAATTATTTGCTTAAGTAAAGTACAAGCTGATAAACATCAATTAATCGCAACTGGTAGAATTTTTTCCGGAAGTTGTTCAAAAAAGGAACAAGTATTTCTATTAAGAGAAAAAAGTTATGAAACAATTCAAAGAACTGCAATCTTTATGGGGCAAAGAAGAGAGCAGGTTGATAGTGTTCCCGTAGGTAACATCGTTGCAATAGAAGGTTTAAAGCAATTAAAGAGTGGTGAGACAATCGTAAATCCGGACTACACTAATAAAATGATTCCCTTTGAAAACGTGAGATACGTATCAACACCCGTAGTAACAATTTCAATAGAACCAGAATTCTTGAGAGATATTGAAAAAATGAAGGAGTTAGTAGAAAATCTGTTAATTGAAGATCCTAATTTAAAATTTGAGATAAATGAAGATAATGGTGAGTTCTTACTGTCAGGGATGGGACCGCTTCATCTTGAAGTCACTGCAAATGAAATAGAGAAGAGAGGAGTTAAGGTAACAGTTTCTGAACCACGTGCTGTATATAAAGAGTCTTGTAGAAGCTTTTCTTCACAAATTTCAGTAAAATCTCCAAATTATCAAAATTATCTTAAGATGAGAGTGGCAAGACTTGATGAAAAAACAATTCGTTTTCTCCAAAGTATTGATATTAACACTATCAAACCCATTAGTAAATTAAAGAATTTAATAAAGGAGAGAACCACTCTGAAAGAGGAGGAGATAGAATACATATGGAAAGTGGATGAAAATTTAAATATGTTGATTTTTGAAGCTAATGGAGTATATAATGAATTTGAAAAGAATACTATCTTAGAGGTTATTGAAAAAATGCAATTAAATGGTCCTCTTTGTGGAGAAAAGCTAACTGAAATCAAACTTATAGTGGAAGAATTAGAAATAAGTGAAAAAGATGATGAAGTTCTTTTTACTGACTTAGCTTCCATGTTCTATGATGCATTTAAAAGAGCATTGAATGAGGCAGAATTAGTTTTACTTGAACCAATATATCATACAATCATTCAATTACCTCCAGATTATATCAAAAATACGCTCTCATTATTATCCAAGTATTCTGCAAAGGTTAAGACTATAAACCAGGATAAGGATTATCAAGCTACAATCGAGATTTTAATTCCTGTGCGTAATTCAATAAAATTTGCAGAAGATATACGTTCAGCAACTTCAGGGAGGGCGTTCTGGCAAAATGAATTCTATGCTTTCTTAGAAGTACCCGATCATGAAGCTAAAACTGTTATAGACAACTTAAAGTTCACAAAAGGTTTAAGCTGGTAAGTTATACTTGAAAAATTACATACTGGACAATCTCTTATAATAAGTCAAATTGAGATAGAGAATGTATAATAGTGTGAAGTAGCAGTGTTATAAAATTTTATAAAAAAAGATTGAGAGTGCGCCCGCCGGGATTTGAACCCGGGTCCTCGGAATGGGAATCCGAGATTCTACCACTATACTACGAGCGCTTAAAAAGAAGGGATAAAAAGGAATTTTAATAGTTCTTTTTTAAGACTTTTTTTAGTCTCTTTTCACATTTAAAAAGAAATATTTACGTTCCTAATTAACGAACAATGTTTATTTTGATTTAAAATTTAATTATTTTCATTTCATTATTGTATAAGATGCATGGGGGATAAACTTTGATTTCTTAATCCCATTCTCCGCCACCATTTCAAAAGAATTAATTCAGTTCATTAGACGGGTTGAGATTTATCAAAAAGAAGTAATATTTGTACCATAATTAAAATTGGTGATACTAAAGCATGGTTTATCAAAAAGAAAAAAAATCTGATGAGTTTATTCTACCTTTAGAAAAATATAAAGTAATTGTTAATAATGTAATAGATATTGTTATCGAAATCGACCTAAATGGCACCTTTACCTACGTTAGTCCTCAATCAAAACAAATACTCGGATATAGTCCTTCTGAAGTAATCGGTAGAAAAGCACTTCGATATGTACATCCCGATGATTTGAGGGGAGTAATGAAGGTAATGGATGAAGCTATTCGGACTCGAACTCATTTATCATTTGAGTATAGGGCTAAACATAAAGAAGGCTATTATATTCATGTGTATGCTAAAGGTGGAATCGTTGAGGTGGATGAACAAGAGCGACTTGTGGGAATTGTTCGAGATAATACTGATAAAAAATTAGCAGAAGAGACTTTAAACGAATCAAAGGAAAAATATCGAAATTTATTTGAAAAATCCCCAATTCTCATATTTCTCGTAGATATAGGTGGCAAAATTATCGATTATAACGATACAGCAGTTAATTTTATAAGCTATACTCGAGATGAGTTGATCGGAAAGAATTTTCAAGATCTTAATATAAATAGCCCTTCTACCATGGAAATTTTGAAAAATAAGTTTAAAGAAGTATTAAAATGTGGAAAATTAGGCCCGATAGAGTTTAAAATTGATACACCAAAAGTAAAGCTAAAGTGGATAAGATTACAAGCTTCACTTGTAAATCTGGGGAAAAAAATTATTATTCAGGTATTAATTGAGAATATTTCGGAAAAAAAAGAAACCGAAAAATTATTATTAGAATCTGAAAAAAACTATAGAAATATTATAGAAAACACAAAAGAAGCAGTAGTTATTATTGATTTAAATGGAAATTTAACATATACTTCACCACAATTATCAGATATTTTAAAGGGGAAAAAATTTTCGCAAACGAGCCGATTTTTTAAAGATATCCACAGGGAAGATGTAGGTAAAGTAATCAAATTTTTCAAGAAAGTTATTATTCAAAAGAATGTACCCGAGGAAATACTTGAGTTTAGAATACTAGACAATAAGGGAAACTATATTTGGTTGTCTAGTACTCCAAAAAATTATTATAATGATAAGGGAGAGAGTATTGGCTTCATAACAACATTAAGAGAAATTACAGATAAGATCATGGCTGAAAAAAAGTTACAAGAGTCGGAAGAGCGATATCGTCTTATTACAGAAAACTCAAACGATTTAATAAGAGTTTTAGATGAAGATTTTAGAGTAGAATATTTAAATAGGCATACTCATAGCCAAATTTTAGGATATACTGAGGAAGATTTGATAGGGGAACACGATATTATTTTGAACCACCCGGAGGATTATCCATTGGTTAGGCGTCGCATGTTAACACTTTTTAAAAAGAAAGAGTTAGTTTATGAATCCCGAATGAAACATAAAAATGGTAATTGGATATGGTTTGAAGTAAAAGCTAAAATGTTTAAGGATGATAAAGGAAACCAAAAGTATCTTTTCATTTCAAGAGATATAACAGAAAGGAAGTTAGCAGAAAAAAGAATAAAAGAGTCAGAACAAAAATTTAAGAATTTATATGAAAATTCTCCGAATGCTATTGTAGTAACAGATTTTTATGGTAAAATTCTAGATCAAAACAGCGCTGTGGAAAAGATTTTTGAATATAAACTAGAAGAGACAAAAGGAAAATATTTTGGAAATTTTGACATTTTTAGTAATGAACAGATATTATTAATAAGGAAAGGAATTAAGGAGCAAATTAAAGGAGTAAAGGTGCCCCCAATCGAGCTATGTGTCAAGAATAAACATGGTAAAGAGAAATGGATAACCCATCAAACTTCAGTGATCAATTTAGAAGATGAATTAATAATTGAAACAATTATTCAAGATATAACCGAACGTAAGAAAGCAGAAGAAATAATAAAAGATGAAAATAGAAGACTATTAGAATTAAATACAATGAAGAATGAACTTGTATCAAGAGTTTCGCATGAATTAAAGACACCGCTAAATTCAATTTATGGGGGTGCTCAAATATTAATAGAGCTCTACAAAGATAAAACTTGTAATGAAGCTCAAGAATTTATTGAAATGATATATAAGGGAGGGAAGCGACTAAAAATTTTAGTCGAGAATTTGCTTGATATTTCTAGAATTGATTCAGGAAAGTTAAAATTAAACCTTAAAAGATCAGATATTGTTCAAATAATAAAAGAATGCGTAGAAGAAGCAAAATACTTAATTAATCAAAGGAATTTGAACATCAATTTAGATTTACCTTTTAATCTTTATTTAGAAGTAGATATGATTAGAATCGGACAAGTTATTACTAATCTGCTTTCTAATGCTGTAAAAAATACACCCAATAATGGATTAATAAATATCAAATTAACAGATATGGACAATAGCATACTGATTTCCATTGAAGATTCTGGCGTAGGTTTAACTTCTAATGAGATGGAAAAATTATTTAAAAAGTTCGGCAAGATTGAGAGATATGGTCAAATGATGGATGTGGATATAGAAGGAACTGGTTTAGGACTATATATCTCTAAAGAAATAGTTGATCTTCATGGAGGAATTATATGGGTTGAATCTGAGGGCCAAAACAAGGGAGCAATATTTAAAGTAAAACTTTTTAAAAATCCTGATTTACTTTTGAGATAAATAATTAATCTCTTAGCATTTTATTATAGATTTAAAGTTAGAATTTTATCTCATAAATGAAAAATTTTTAATAATTAAGAGGTTCTATTAAAATAATAATTATCTAAATAGAGAAGTTGTTTGGTTTGGAATTTAAAGAAATAAAATTTGAAACCGATATAGGAATAATTAGTACTGATGCTTTACTTGTTGTTGACATGCAATACGACTTTATGCCCGGTGGAGCTTTACCTGTTGAAGCCGGTGATGAAATAATCAAGGGCATCAATGAGGTTGCACAAGCTTTTTTCAATAAAAAAGCTAAAATAATTTTAACACAGGATTGGCATCCTAAAAATCATTTATCATTCGCAAGTAATCACCCCGGAAAAAATCCAGGGGATAAATATCAAACTGAAGCTATAGGACCAGTTTTATGGCCAGATCATTGTGTACAAGGAACTCATGGTGCCAACTTTCATGAAGACCTAAACTTAGATGTAGCTCATGCCATAATACGTAAAGGATATAATCCAAATATTGATAGTTATTCAGGATTTTTAGAAAATGATAAGAAATCTGAAACAGGATTAGCTGGATTACTTAAATCTTTGAGAATTAAGAGAATTTTCATTTGTGGTTTGGCATTAGATTATTGTTGTTACTTTTCAGCTATAGATGGAAAAAGTTTTGGATTTAATGTTATTTTTATGCCAAACCTATCAAAAGGGATTGATATTCCATCTGGTAATATTTCAATATCTTTAGAAGCAATGAAAAAACAGGGAATCAAATTCGCAAATAATAATAGTTTTAAATCCTAAAATTATTTAGCTTTAAAGTTTTAAAGATTCCATTCATTTATTATTTTAAAATCTATATTAACTTTTTACGATAAAATTGAATATTATTAAAATTAATAACTTTCCATATAAATCTGTATTAGTTGTTTGTAGTGTAAGTACAGCAAGAAGCCCAATGACGGTAGGTTATCTAAGGAATATTTTTAAAGCGAATCAATTACATATTGAAGTAAAATCGGGTGGAATTGCTTCTAATGCTAGGGATGGAATGTTAATTTCTCTTGACGCAAAATTAGCTATGAAAGAAGATGGAATAGAGTTACCAGATGAATCGTTATCTATTGATTTAAAGAAACATCCGGAATATATCGATAAAGCAGATTTAATATTAACCTTAACTAAAAAGCATAAAAAGGAAATTTCTAAATTTTTAAAATCAAATAACAAGACATTATTAACTCTTAAGGAGTTCGCTCATGAAACTGGAGATATTGAGGATCCCTCAATGAAAGGAATTGAAGGATTTCGTTTAGCCAGAGATGATATAAAGCATTGTATAATGAAAGGATTAAAAAATTATGAGTGAAATTAATGATTGAATATATAATCGTTGCGATTCTCCAGGGATTATTTGAATGGTTACCGATATCATCTTCTGGCCAAGTTATGATTTTTTCATTGAATTTTCTTGGAATCACACCAGAAAATGCTTATAGTCTTAGTATATGGCTACATCTTGGTACTACTATCGCTGTAATCATTAAGATGAGAAAGGATTATATTCAAATTCTTAAAAGTTTCTTACCAAAGACATTCAAATCAACTGAGAGTGAGAGGAAAAAAAGGAATTGGTTGATATATACCACTATTGGAACAGTTATTACAGCAATACCTCTTTATTTTATTTTTAGATTTCTAATACTGGGTGTTTTTTCTGCCGATCAGGGAGACTTTTTAACCTTATTGATTTCTGGGCTTTTAATAGTAACTGGTATCGTAATATTAACTTTTAAGAAAAGTTACGGTAAAAAAGAAATTGAATCGACTCAAGGAAAAGAATTATTAAGGGATTCCATAATTTCGGGATTATTTCAAGGTGTAGCAGTACTCCCAGGAATTTCAAGATCGGGATTTACTGTATCTACTATTCTTCTCGAAAATTATAAACAAGATCAGTCCCTAAGACTAAGCTTTTTAATGTCTGTTCCCGTTGCTTTAGGTTCCATCGCAGTAGATATTATATTTGGAGAGGGATCAGTTTTTGGAAATTTAGATCTTATTACAATTGTGGTAATCACGGGTATAAGTTTTATTGTAGGCTATTTTTCAATGGAATTATTATTAAGAATAGCACAAAAAATAAATTTCAGTTATTTTTGTATTTTTTATGGTATTATTTCTTTCTTAATAATCATTCCTTTTATAATAGTATCTTAATCTTTATAAACTTCGAATATAATCAAGAATATAGTTTGCAAGAACGATTTCAACATTTTTAATTCCTTTAAACCCCGGAAAATCATTTAAATCAACTAAATAAAAACGATCATCATCTAAAGGTTTAATTAAGTCATAACCAAATATTTTTAGATTTAGTTCTTTCGATAATATTTTAGTTAAATGCCTAATATCGTCTTTGATTTTTATTTCATTTCGCTCTAAGCTATCAACATCAATATCCTGAGGATTTTTTTTCATAAAAAGATAAATTGGGTTTTCTCTCTTTACACCAAAAACATTATCTCCAATGACATAAATTTTTCTATCAATACCATCGCATTCTATGAATTTTTGTACATAAATATCATAATAAATAAAATTCTTATATCGATCATAGAAGGTTTGAAGTTCTTCCATATTTCTCAATAAAAAGTTGAATCGGTTATACTTATCATGTTGATTATGACTTTTCAGAACGATTGGTAGTTTAGATCTTGCCCAGCTCCTAAATTTCTTTTTGTTTTTCGAGTTTTGAATCCAAGAAGGTGGTAATAGAAAAGATTTTAGCTCATTTTCATTCCTCGTAAAAATATCTCTTAATGAGTAATCAAGTGCGATTTTATTTTTACATTTAAGAACGGAGTAAACATCATGTATAGCGGGTATGCTCTTTATATTTGCATAGTGAAGTATGTCTATAGAGCATTCATTTCTTACTTTTACAATATAACATTGTGCCTCTCTAAATACTTTGGGCATACGAGAGAGGTTAAAGAATTGTGTTGTAGGATCATGGAAAATAAATTCAATTTCTTCAGATTTCTTTAATAAATTAATTAGATTTCCAATTACCTCATGATCTTGTCGTGCCGAAAAAATAACTTTTTTAACCATTCGAAGGATTTTTAATTAATTCCAAAAGTAATTTTTTAAGTAATATATTTAATAAGAATAATTAGTTTTTATGAAAAAAAATAACCGCATGTCATATGAAAGAAAAAGCATTTAGTGGATTTTTATTAAAACAAGTGTTTTTAATTGGAATGCTGTATATGGGAGATTATTTATTTTTCTTTTTTGAGCAAAATTATTTCAATACTTATTTAGATCATGTACTTTATCTTCCAGAATTGCATATCTCTATTATGGTTTCGTTATCTGCAACTGTTGGACTTATTACCATGTATCTTTGGGGCATAATAAGTGATAATACTCGTTCAAAATTTGGAAGGCGTAGACCATTCTTGTTACTTGGCGTCGTAGCTGGAGCGGGTATGTTACTTTATAGTCTTGCATATTGGATGTTCGGTCAGACTCCGATTGCTTATATTTGGTGTTTGATTATAGATGTGTTAATAATTGGTATCTCTTCAAATGCATTTTTAGTCGCTGAGAGAGCTTTAATACCAGACACTATAGAAATTGGAAAAAGAGGCAGAGCAAATGGAATTATTAATTCAATAAGTTATTTTGGGTTATTAATAGGTGTAGCATTCTTATTGCTTGGAAATGAACTATTTGGAATACCTGACCCTCGTGATACTACTCCTCCGATTGGTACAATAATTACACAGGACGGACATTTCATATTGCTTTCAGTTGGAGGTATTGTTTTTATAATCGTTTCTATAATTGGGTTTGCTTTCATTAAAGAAAAACCAATTTCAGTGCTATCGGAGAAAAAAAAGTTTTTTGCGGAAATAAAGCAAACGTTCGATATTGCAGAATTGAAGTCTCAAAAGGAATTTTATAAAATCCTTCTGGCTTTTGTCGTTTTCCAATCAGGGATCGCTTCTGTTATGCCATTCCTCTTTATATTTATCTTTAGTCTTGGTCTTACTACTATAGAACTCTTACTTGCAATTATTATTGCATTTCCAATACTATTCATAGCTACTTTATTTTTAGGAAAAGTTGCTGATAAGTTTGGTAGGAAAAAGTTTGTACCTTTGTCTATAGTGATTGTAAGTATCGGTTTCTTTATTATACCATTTGCTGGACTTCTTGGAGACAAAATATTATTCATGATTAGCTTACCTTTTGTCTTAGTTGGAATTTTAGCATTAGTAACACCTCTCAATGCATGGTCACAAGATTTACTCCCAATAGATAAACGGGGAAAGTTTACAGGAATACTTAATGTCGTGAATACATTCTCTCAAATTATAGGATCCTTTGCAGGTGGTATTATCGCCATTTCTTTCGGAATTTCATGGATCTTTGTCTTAGGACCATTTTTCTTCCTAATTTCTATTCCACTCTTCTTAAAAGTGAAGGAAACAGTTAAAACTGATTAGAAAAATCTTTTTTTCAGTTATATCTATTTATGATTTTCTCCTATTATCATTTTAAAATTTAAAATATTAATATTATGAGCTTTAATAACTATAATACATTAATCTTTAGGTAATTTCATGAATGCCGAAAAACTATTATAACGATGTTTTCTTTTTCAATTAGTTCACTATCATTTAAATAACATAATTTGGATATAGAAGATATAATGGCGAAAACAATCAACAAAAACATAAATGTAGCAATAATTGGTGTAGGTGATGTAGCAAGTGCTCTCGTTCAGGGTGTGGAAAATTATAAAAAGAATCCGCAAAAAATAATTGGACTGTTACCAGAGATTACCCAATATAGTGTAAATGATATAAATTTTGTACTCGGAATCGATGTTAATGCAAATCAAGTTGGGAAGGATTTAAGTGAAGCTATTTTTGTTGAACCTAATTGTAATATAAAGCTCTTTGAACCAAGTTTCCTTAATGCTCCTGTAATAAAAGGTCAAGTTTTAGATGGACTTGATAGTAATATTAAACATATTATTCCAGTGGATGAAAACCAAAAACCAGTAGACGTCAAAAAGGAATTAAAGGAAAAAAACGTTCATATAGCTGTAATTCTACTTCCGACAGGGTGCCATAAAGCAGTTAAATTTTATGCATCAGAGGCATTAGAGGCAGGTGCATGTATTATTAATGGGATGCCATCTCATGTTGCGAAAGACCCGGAATTAGTTAAAAAGGCAGAAAAATTAAAGCTCTCATTAATTGGTGACGATATTAAATCACAGATTGGCGCTACAATTATACATCGATCACTAGCGAATCTTTTTCCTATGCGAGGAGCAATTCTTGATAGAACAATTCAATTAGATTGGGGAGGTTCTTCTGATTTCTGTAATTTATTAACTCCTAAACAAGATGGCAAGCTATTTTATGAAGAAGGAAAGCGACAATCGAAAACAGAGGCAGTTATAGCGAAACTTCAAAATAGAGATAAAGTAGAATGCCAAATATCAGCAGTTGATTACATCCCATTTTTAAAAAACCAAAAAGAAGCTTATATGCGATTGGAAGGGAGGATTTTTGGAGGTGCTCCGGTGAGAATAGATATTACGATGTTTGTTGAAGATGGAAATAATAGTGCTGGCATTATCGCAGATTGTATTCGTATATCCAAAATTGCCAATGACAGAAGGATAGGAGGAGTTCTTCATTCAGCATGTTCTTTTTTTAATAAACATCCACCTGAACAATTAGAAGATAATATTGCTAAAGAACACCTTATAGAATTCATTCAAAATAAGCGGGAAAGATAAATTAAATAAGGAAAGTGTTAATTAACTTTTTACACTTGCAAGTTTTTTAGAGGTTATTTCGTTACTATTAATAATATTGTAAATATAATCACTAATCAAGCTAATAGCTTCAGGTATGCTCCTAAAACTAGGAAAATCGTTTACATCAACTATATATGCTCCATTATGAGTATTTATATAGTCTAGACCATAAATTGACATACCGAATCTTTTCCCTAATCTAAGGATTCTCTTTTTTAGACGATTGTCTAAGGGAACACGAATATGGATAAGATCCAAGGGGCTTAGATTTTCATACTCGTTAAGCCGATTGTGAGAAGTAATAGAAACTACCCATTGCCCGATAACGTAAACCTTATATAAAATTTCATGCTTTCCTAAATATTCTTGAAAAAAAAGCTCGTTTGCAGGGAAACTCTTAGTTAATTTAAGAAATTCTGTTTTGTTCGCAGCTATTCCGAGTATTCTATCATTCTTTGGTAATTCGGGAATATTATGAGAATCTAACTTAATAATTAATTTTATACCTTTTTTACATGCTTTATAGGCATCTATTATAGAATCATAACTCCGTGGGATATTCAATTTCTTACATTTCTTTTCAATCAATCTAAAAGTTTCTCTTCTACTTTCGCAGCATTTTACAGAATCTGCATCATTAAGAATTGGTATTTGAGATGCATATTTTTCTATTGCTTCGTAAATTAGTTTATTAGATTGGCTGGATGTGAGTTTTAGTATTAAAAACGAAATTGTATACTTTTTTAAACGTTTTTGAAAGTATTTCTCATCAAAAACTTTATTATCGGGTTTGATTAAATCGATGATCGAAATATTATAATTTTTAAAAAGAAAATTTTTGATTTGCTCTAATACTTCAATATCTCTATTACAAATGGCTCCAATGTATATTTTCTTAATATTGTTTGCCATTTAACCAAACCCTATTAATTTGAATGTTTAAAAACAAATCATACTATATAAATGTATTGATATATTGAATCTATCAAATATAGTAATAAGGGGTTGCTCGGATACTATAATTTTAGGAAAAATACCAAATTATGGTAAATTCGATAAAATTATTTATTTTTACTTGGATATTTAAACACGAAATTTATATTACTAACATTTAACTTAAATTATTCAAGACGCGTAATACTTGAGAAAATTAACTAAACTGAACCCTTAAAAATTGGTGATTACTTTTGGTAAAAATTGGTTTAATTATTGATAAATATCATTTAGAGAAAAAAGTAATACAATTTTTAGAATATTGCAGAAATGTAGCCGAAGTTAGCATATACATTGAAGAAGAGTATCTATTAGATTTCTCAGCCAACAAATTTAATGAAGATATCTTTTTTGCTAAAGCTAAAGGAGATTTAGTTTTGAGTATTGTAAAATTGATTGAAGAAAGCACTCAGATTCCAGTTATTAATTCTTCGAAAGGAATTTTTTTAGCTTTTAATCGTTTTTTAAATAGTGTTTTACTAAGAAAAGCAGGAATAAATATTCCAGATTTCTGTCTCCTTCCCTTAGGTTTAATGCCCCCTTTTAAAGAATATATTATAAAAAATATTATTGATCAAAAAAATTATAGTTTCAATCCTAAAATTAATAAAGAAGAGGGTAACCTCAAAGTTATTGATATAAGAGCTTTAGAAGAAGCTGAGGGGATTAATGCAAAATATAATCATTTATATTATCAAGAATTTATAAAAAGCAAATGGGAATATAAAATATATACAATTGGCGAAGAACTTTACTTCTTCAAACAATTACCTATTTTAGTGAACCCTGATAAAATGAAATCTCGGACTGAGATTCCTAATATTCCAGAGATAGCTGAAATGGCTTACAAAGCAACCCACATTCTAGATTTGGAGATAAGTTCAATAGATTTTTTAAAATCTAAAGAAGGTATATATTATTTAACAGATATTAATTCATCACCAAATTTTAATTATCTTAAAAATGGTCCCCAGATAGTAGGAGATTATTTAATAAGTAGAGCAAAAAGATGACAATTATGGAACCTTTAGAAATCGGAATTTTATCAAAACGAAATAAAGGCTTTACAGGAAAAATTAAAAGATATTATGAAAAAAAGGGTCATTCTGTAAAAATATTTTTAGAAGGAAATTTAAGTATTGATAATTCTCTCTTAGAAAAAGATTTTTATATATTAAAATCAAAACAGTTATTCTACCTTTATGCCGCATATTTTTTG
Organism: Promethearchaeota archaeon; assembly: GCA_011364975.1. GTDB lineage: Archaea > Asgardarchaeota > Lokiarchaeia > Sigyniarchaeales > SOKP01 > SOKP01. Next base: position 12,561 of record RDOE01000039.1, read on the forward strand.
GATTCCAATAATGTTATCGTAATTCCAGATACTTATATAAGTCATATATTTAAAAACAGAGTGGAATCTTATTTCTCATTACAAAAAAAAGGCTTTTTAACTCCTAAAGTTTATATGGGAAATGCCAAGAGTGTTAAAAGCCAATTAAGTATTAAAGAGTTTCCATTGGTTCAAAAACCAATTATGAGCTCAGGTAGTAAGGATATTCGTATAATTAAGTCAATAAACGATTTAGATCTTAATTCGGAAGAAGTAATATATCTAGAAAAATATATTGAGGGTAATCATTATTTAGTTTATTTTATAGAAAATGAAACATGTGTCTGCGAAAAGAAACCATTAGCAAATGAACATCAAAAAGTAAAAATTATAGCTAGTGATTATGAGATTGAGCAACTCACATTACAATGGAAAGAGATATATAAATTAATGTTTGGTCATTTAGATCTCATACGAGAACGTTCTACTAATAAATTATATATAGTAGACGTAGGAACATTTCCTGAATTCTCAAATTGGAGAGGATCAATTGATCCAATTAAAGCTATTGGTGATTCAATTTTATTTAAATATCAATTATTAAAGGGTAATTAAAATCACTGAATATAAATTATCTAAAGATGTAGATGAAAAAATAAAAGCACGAGTTTTTAAAGCACAAAAAGTTCGTCTATATCGAATAAAAAACTTCATCTTTGATTTTGGCGGGGTTCTAATTGAAAAAACCTTCGTATTAAAGAATTTATTTTCTATTCTTGAACATGATCTTAACTTTAAACTTCCTGATAAAGAAATAGACCCCTACATTAAAAAATGTAGAAGAAGGTTATCTTCTGGAAGAATATCTGCCCGTGAGTTTTTGGAAAAGATTCTAGAAAAATATTACTATCCAATTCAGAATAAAGAAGGGGCTTTACCGCCAAAAAGAGTGAATATTGAATATTATCTCGAGTTATGGTTTAATCTTTATACTCAAGTAACTGATATTTCTTCCGATATGGCTGAAATTGTAGAACGGTTACATCAGGCGGGATTTTCCGTTAGTTTAATGTCAAATACCTATGCAATTCATGTCAAATCTAATCGGTTAAGAGGATTTTATGATGTATTTGATAATGTGTTCCTTTCTAATGAAATTGGTCTAATAAAACCAGACATAGAGAAATATAAATATATCTTAAGAAAGTTAGATACGAAACCTAAAAATTGCGTTTTTATTGATGATAAAATAACAAATTTAATACCAGCTCGTGAACTAGGGATTATAGTTATAAAGTTTGAGTCCTTTGAAAAGTTTAAAGAAGATCTTACAAACTTAGGTATAAGCAAATTAAGTCCAAATCTTAGAAAGGAAATTAAAAAGAAGTATGAACGGTATAAATCAAAAAAGAAGGAATATAAAAAAGCTAAGAAAGAATATAAAAAAGCAAAAAAAGAATATCTAAAGAAAAATCATAGCAAAAAGAAAACAAAGAAGAAAAAAAAGGACTATCAAGCTAAACTAGATGATTATGAAAGAAAAAAAGCAGAATATAAGAAAGAGAAGGAAAAGAAAAAAGATTTAATTACAGAATTTCGTATTGAATAATATAAAGAGAATAATATTTAAATCAATCATGATTGTGTTCATGATCATGGTCATGTTCTTTCTCAAAATCCTCTATTTTTTGTTGAACAGAATCCATGGGACTCGTTGGAATTGGCATTTTTTCGTAAATCTCGATAAATCTAACATTTCCAATCTCCTCACCCATATGCGTTTGTAAATCCATCGCTAACCCAAATTTTAAGTAAGTAAGATTTTGAAACAGGAACATTTTAGGTATCGTAATTTCAAGTTCATTATCTTTTCCTCGTTGAATAACAAACTCTTTAATATTTTCTTTGGGAATCCCTTTTGAAAGCATGAAATATTCAATCTTTTCATCAAATGTTTCAATTCTATCTATAACTTCTAGATTATAATCAATAGATTGTCCTGCAAGGGGATGATTGTAATCTACAATAACTTTACCTTGTGTAATGTTTGTTACTGTACCTCTTTGTCCTTTTTTGTTTGTAAATTCTTGTCCGTATTCTGGATTTTTTCCTTCATTTAACTTTCTAAACTTTGCAATGCCAATCCTCTCAATTTTTTGAGGATCTCTTTTACCAAAAGCTTTTTGAGGAGGAATGCGAACAGATTTTTTTACAAAAAATTCCATTTCTCTCACTGTTTCAGTTAAACCTTCATTTAAGAAACCTGGCTTTCCAACGATTACAAACTCGGGAGTATAATACCCTTGTTTTGCTTTTTCTTCTTCATAGATTCCAGCTTTTTTTGCATCTTCTTCACTTGAAACCCGAAAGATTTTACCTTTTTGAGTTCGCCCAGTTATTTTAAGAAGAACAAAATCACCCTCTCCAACTTTTTTTCCTTGCAACTTTTTCTTCTTTTGTTCTAGCAATTTTACTTCTTCATCAATTTCTTTCTGAAGTTTTTCTTCTAAGGTAGGTTCTACTGGTTTTGTAACAGTTTCTTCCAAAATTGGTTCCTTGGAAACACCCAATAATTCCTTTGCATTAGTTATAAATTTTTCAGCAGAAGCTTTTCCAATTCCCTTAAGCTTTACTAAATCATCCAAACTGGCATTAGCTAATTTTTCAACTGTGTCTATACCTGCTTCACGAAGTGTTTCTTCTTTCTTACCTAATCCTTGTACATCTGCTAAATTCATAGTTCTTGTCATCTATAACTGTTATTGACTTAAAATAAGTAAGTTATAAAATATATCATTGTTTTTAGATTTTTCTAAAATGATATATTTTGGGGTTTTTTTCAATTATCAAATAAACTCTGAGGAACTTTTCATATTTAACAGACCCTAGATTAATAAATGAAATGAACTCTTCAATAAAATTTAACAATAAGTAAAATAGCTCAAAAATATAATGTAAGCTCTTTTACATTAAGAAGATATATGAGAAAAATTGGAATAGGAGCACAACGATAAGTAATTAAGAAATGGGTTTCCAAATAATATTTAACTTACTCGCAAAATCTTGAACTGTCTTCATCTCTTTTGAGGTAGGTCTACGATTTATTTCTGTATAATCTGCCGCATGATATTCTGGTCGAAACTGCCCCATGATATTAATTACACAATTTGGTATTTCTTTAGCCACATATTCCAAAATTGGTTTTGAACAACACTCAATATGGTTAGGCATTACTAAATGACGAATAATAATCTCTCCACTTCCTTCATCATGAATTTTCTTTAAATTGCGAGTTATTACATCATAATAATTATCTATGCCTGAATATTTCTTAGCACATTCATTATTACCATACTTAAAATCCGGAAGCCAAAAGTCCATAAAGTCTATGATAAGAGATAAAGATTTAGTAGTTAGAAAAAAATTGGAGTTCCAGAGCTGTGTTATGTTCGATCGTTGATAATTTAGATTGCCCAAAATCGTATGAATGTTAGGAATTGGATCTCCCCCCACATAATTTATGTTGATTGCTCCTTTATTAACAAGGTTATCTGCTAACTCGGCTAACTTTTTCGAATCTACTTTTTGAGCAACCTCTTCGATATTTTTTTTTCCTTTCCAAGCTTGCGAAATATCATAGTTTTGACAGAATACACATCCAAAATTACATCCTTGGAAAAAGATTGTTCCACTTGGAATGAGAGGTGCCTCTTCTCCCATATGTAAAAATGCAGAAGAAACATAGGAGTCCTTTGAAATTAAACAGTAACCTTTTTCATTATCAATTCTATTTATTCTGCATTGACGTTCACAGAAGATACACTCTTCTAAATATTTTATCGCTAAAGTCTCTGACAATGTTAGATAATTCTTTGACACAATCTCTCTTTCTTGATGAGTTTGAAAGTTTTGTGTCAGGATTTCATTGAATTCTTTTGATCTTTGACTAAGTAAGATTTCCAAATTCTCAATAGAATCGCTTGGTGAATACTCACAAGCAATGGTTTTGGCTACTAAATATCGAGCGACCTGATGATTATCGATAATACCACGATATCTGCCAAATCTCTTTCTAATTTCATCGTTTTGCCAGACCGATAACGAATCGGGTCTTAGTATTCTATAAACCATTATTATTATACTAGAATTTATGGCTAATATGAATTATGATATAAAATATTGAATTAAAATGAGAATAAACATAATCCTATTATGTTTCAAAAGAAAGCCATTTTATAATATTTTCAAGGAATTTAAGATTATCTCCGGCGTCTAGTCCAAAATCATCTTCTATTAACCAATCAGAAGATCCGATTGTAACGGAGCGACCATTAAAAAATTCAGATACAACACAAACGGGTACTGGTCCTATAGGCCCTGTTTCGTCATCTAAATAATATTTAAATTCTGCTTTTTCAGAAGTTACAATTATATCCTCAACATCTTCTTCTGTAATATCAAAGAAAGTACAGTTAGGAAGTACTACTTCATTTATTCCTTGACTTATCGGGTGGTTAAATAAGTCGTTAATTAAAATATTTTGGCGATTAACAAGAAAATGAGAGGGTACTTCTTGAATAATACCGTTCCAAAATCGTCGTACCCCGGTCATTTTATATAACACTCTAATTGAGCCAAACTTCATTTGAATATCTTTATCGCCCCCATCACCGGTTGTGAGAAAAAAGCCTCCTCCTTCACCAACGAACTTTTTTATTGCTAGTAATTCTTCTTTAGTAAATTTATCCGCCTTTCCATCCTTAGTATGTTGAATATTTCCTATAAATAGAATATCATAATCTTCGAGTAATTCGAATTCGATAGGTCCTTCATTCTTATCAATATAATCAATTTCAAAATCGTCTTCACCTAAAGCAAACTCTGGAAATTCCTCGATTTTTTCTTTATGAGATAAATCAACAATAATGTTATAGCTCATTTTGAGAACACACCGCGATTCACTATTAATTGGTTGTTAAAAGGTAATTATGGTTTGTACTACGTGTATTTAGCAAAGATACTTAATTGTTTTTTATTTGTAATTTATTTTTATAAAGGCATCTTACCTTTTTAAATACTACGTGTATTTAAAGTTTATTCTTAGGTAATATTTAAATATTTTGAGAAGATAGTATAAAAGATCGAGAAAAGAAAAATAGATTTGTTCCTACTCTTTGATAGGAATAAAGTATCTATCCGCTAGGCTGTCTTTTTTGATAATTGCTATGTCTATCCCATTTCCTGACGCAAAATCCCTTATTATAGAAGAGCTAACGGCTTTGATAATTATATTTTTGCCTTCTTCAATAGTTAGATTTTCTTTATACTTCGCTTCCAGAACTCCATAAGAAAAGTTTTGTCCACTTCCAACAGCGCAAAACTTTTCGGGTAATATTGAACCATAGGCTCCTATATCTAAGAGTGTTGGTCCTTCCTCTTCTGTAACTCCTCCAAGTATCAAACCAACTTCATATGGAAACATTTTATTTTGATAGAGGATATTTGATAATAATTTACCAGCACTTTTGACTCTTATTGGTTTTTCTTCTTTTAATTGATAAAGAGTAGTCTCTGCTCTAAGCACGTCAATTAAGTATTGGGCATCGGCAACACCACCCGCAATCGTCATGTAAAGATGTTCTTGTATCATATGTAATTTTTCTGAAGTTTTACTTGCCACAAAATAAGCCATTGTTGCTCTTTTATCAGTAGCTAATATAACTGCATCTTTACAAACAAGTCCAACGGTTGTGGTTCCTGTTTTAAAAGTATTTAACTTCGGATGTTGTGTTTCCTTTGTTTTTATATTAATTTTATTAACAAAGGGAGATTCTGAAGGTTTCATTAAATCATCATTGTTCATAATTTCTTTAAATAACTCTTGTTTTAATAATTTTTTTTAAATTTTTTATAAATTCGTCTTATATTTTTGTTGTTTAACCATCCTTTATATTAACACTGATTGATAATTCTAAAAAATGGCTAGCTTTTAATTATGATATATTAAGAAAGTTGTTAAAATTTATTCTCAAAACCAAATATCTAATTCTAATGAATCACTAAAAAAAATAATTATTATTCCACATGAGATTTTATGAAGGAAAAAAAAGCGATTCAAGATTATTATTCAAAACCCATGAGTCAATGTTATGGTTGTGGTCGATTAAATGATGCAGGTTTAAAGATTAAAAGCTATTGGGATGGAGTTGAAAGTTTTGCTTCATTTGAGCCGAAATCATATCATATAGCATTTCCAGGCTTTGTTTATGGTGGTCTCATTGCTTCACTTATAGATTGCCATGGTACTGGGACAGCAGCAGCAGCAGCTTATCAAGCAGAAGGAAGAGAGATGGGGACAGAACCAGAATTGAGGTTTGTCACAGCATCGATACAAGTCAATTATTTAAAACCAACTCCTATTAATTGTATTCTTGAATTAAAGGGAAAAGTAAAAGAAATGAAAGGTAAAAAAGTTATTACTGAAGTAACTTTATCAGCTGAAAATGAGATTTGCGCAAAGGGTGAAATTGTCGCCATAAGAATTCCGGATAATATGAAATAAACTAATAAAGTGTGAAACAATGGATAAAGGAAGTGTGAAATGACCTCCGAAAAAGCTTATGAATGGGAAGATTGTAATGTAGTCGGTATAAATAAAGAACCTCCACATAATACGCTAATGGTTTATAATAGCATCGAAGAAGCTATAAATCAACAGCAAGATTCTGCTAATCTAGTTCCTCTTAATGGGGTATGGAAATTTCATTGGGTAAAGAAACCTGCTGAAAGACCATTAGAGTTTTATAAGGTTGACTTTAATGTCGAATCTTGGAAGGAAATAGATGTACCAAGTAATTGGCAATTGAGAGGATATGATATTCCTATATATACTAATATAAAATATCCCTATAGCATCAATACTAAAGTAATTCCAAGTATCGATCACGAAAACAATCCTGTTGGATCGTACCGAAGGACTTTTTCAATTCCAAGGGAATGGTTGGATAAAGAAATTTTTATTCATTTTGCAGGAGTAAAGTCAGCTTTTTATATTTGGGTAAATGGGCAGAAGGTTGGCTATAGTCAAGATAGTATGAGCCCAGCGGAATTTAATATTACCAAATATGTTCAAGAGAAAGATAATATACTTGCAGTAGAAGTATATCGATGGTCAGATGGTTCTTATTTAGAAGATCAGGATATGTGGAGATTTAGTGGAATCTTCCGGGATGTGTACTTACAAGCAACCCCAAAAGTTCATATTAGGGACTATTATGTTTATAGTGATCTGGATGATAATTGTATAAATGGAATTTTAAATCTTAGAGTAAAAATTCATAACTATAGCTTGATTGAATGGAAAAATTTAAAGTTAGAATGTTTATTATTTTATAATACAAAGAAAATATTAGATGTTGGAGATTTAGTAGAATCTCATATTGAATTAAAATCTTTATCAGAAAAAGTCATATTCTTACAGAAAGAAATAATTAATCCCAAAAAATGGACTGCTGAAACACCTGACCTATATAAGATAATATTAGTTTTAAAAAAGGAGAATAATGAAATCCTTGAAGTTGAAACTTGCGGATTTGGATTTAGGAAAATAGAGATCAAAGCTGATGGGGGTTTTTATATTAATGGAAAATCAATTCTTTTTAAAGGTGTGAATAGACATGAACATGATCCAGACCATGGTAGAGCTGTTCCATTACGCAGAATGATTCAAGATATTAAAATATTTAAACAAAATAATATAAACGCTGTTCGCACCAGTCATTATCCTAACCATCCTTCTTGGTATGAATTGTGTGATGAATATGGAATTTACGTTCTTGATGAATGTAATTTAGAATCTCATGGGTTAAGAGACATTTTACCGAATAGTGATCCTAAATGGAAAAAAGCATGTGTAGATCGGATGATAAATATGGTCGAGCGAGATAAGAATCATCCGTGTATAGTAATCTGGTCATTAGGAAACGAAGCGGGTATAGGAACTATTTTTAATGATATGAAAGAAGAAGCCCTTAAAATAGATAAAACAAGACCTATACATTATGAAGGAGACTATAAGCAAGAAGTTTCTGATATAGTTAGTAACATGTATTTAACACCAAAACAATTGTCAAGAAACATAAAACAAATGAAATCGTCACCAGTACCAGGAATAAGTTTTAAATTAAATAAGATAAAACCTTATTTATTATGTGAATATGCGCACGCAATGGGAAACAGTCTTGGAAACTTCCAAGAATTTATGGATGTGTTTGAAAAATATCCAAATGCGATAGGAGGGTTTATTTGGGATTTTGTAGACCAAGGTTTACGTAAAACTTCTTATGATGGAAAAGAATTTTGGGCATACGGGGGAGATTTTGGAGACGAGCCTAATGATAAGAATTTTTGTATAAACGGTATAGTATTGCCAGATCGCTTACCTAATCCTTCCTTATATGAAGTAAAGAAAGTTTATCAGAACATAAAGTTTTATGAGGTGAATGTAATTGAAGGAATATTTAAAGTTCACAATAAGTTTAAATTTATTTCTTTAGACGATTACATCTTAGGCTGGGAGTTAACTGCGAACGGAATTAAGATTCAGGAAGGGATATTGGAAGTAATTAACATTTTGCCTAATGAACGGAAAGAAATTCACATTCCGTACCAAAAACCTTTTATTGTCCCAAATACCGAATATCATTTAAAAATTATAATTTCTTTGAATAAAGACTCAATATGGGCTAATAAAGGTTATGTAATAGCTTGGGATCAGTTCAAATTACCATATGAAGTCATAGAAGACCGAAAATCTTTAAATAATATGGCAAAGGTTATAATTAACGAATCAAGTAATAGTTATTTAATATCAGGGGAGAATTTTAAAGTTGAAATTGGAAAAAAGAGTGGCTTATTAGAATCTTACTTTTATAAAAGCGAAAATTTTCTCTCTTCACCATTAGTTCCAAACTTTTGGAGAGCACCAACAGACAATGATTTAGGAACTGTGGATTTTTCTGATAAAGCTACACCAAGCGTAGATTTTAGATGGAAGGGGGCAAGTAGCAAACGGATTTTAAAAAAAGCTAATCTTGAAAGATTAAATCTGAATGTTATAAGAATTTCAGTTCAATTCGACATAGAAAACACAAAAGATGGATTATCGATAACTTATACTGTATATGGAGATGGTACAATTATAATAAGTAATTCAATGACACCTGCATTGGATTTAGTAAGATTCGGTATGCAGACGAGCGTTCCAAACAAATTTAATAACCTAATTTGGTTTGGAAGGGGGCCTCACGAGACTATGCTTGATCGAAAAAGTGGCGCTGCTATTGATATACATAGAGGAAAGGTGAACGAGTTAATTCACCAATATGTAAGACCTCAAGAAAATGGTAATAGAACAGATGTTAGATGGGCCGCTTTAATAAGTGATGATGATACAGGTCTATTTATATCTGATGAGGGCGGGACTAATCTCAATGTGAGTGCTTGGCCTTATTCTATGGAAGATTTAGAAAATGCTAAACATATTCATGAACTACCCATGCGTGAGAATGTTACCTTTAATATCGATTTAAATCAACAAGGAGTCGGAGGAGACATTCCTGCAATGGCTATGCTCCATAGTGAATATAAAATTCTCCGTAATTTAAAATATAGTTATAGCTTTAGCATTCGAGGATATTCTAAAGATTTAGGCAAGATAGAAAATTTAACTAAACAGAGACCACCACTAGTATAAACAGTTATAAGAAAACCAAATTTCCTAAGCTATTTTTTTAACAAACAATTATTATTAAATTATTTAGTTTTATCAAAAATAGTAGCTTTAAGCTAATATTATAAAGTCGCTGAGGATTAATTATGGATAAAAGAATAGTTCTGGTTGGTTCAGGAAGTACAAGTTTCGGCCCAAGTACCTTCACGGATATATATTTAAGTGAGATTCTCAAGGGTTCAACTATTATTTTGCACGATATTAATAAAGAGAAACTCGAAATGGTTTATGAACTACTGGTTGCAGAAAATGAAGTTAAGGGAAACCATTTTACTATTGAAAGAACAACAGACAGAAAAAAGGCGTTTAAAGATGCTGATTTCATCATAAGTTCAATCGAGGTTGGTGAAAGATTTAAATTGTGGAGACAAGATTACGAAATCCCAAGAAAATATGGATCAACTCAAATAATGGGAGAATGTGGAGGACCTGGGGGGAGTATTCATGCCTTTAGGATTATTCCAGAGATAATTAAGATTGTACAAGATGCTGAGAAAATTTGTCCAAATGCATTTTTCATTAACTTTTCGAATCCTATGTCAAGAGTATGTTTAGCAATAAAAAGAGCAACGAAAAATCTAAAATTCATCGGCTTATGCCATGAAATAGGAGGTTTAGAGGCTCACTTAGTTAACATGTTCAACACAGGTTTAGATGAAATGAGAATATTCACCGGGGGATTAAATCATTTTGGATTCTTGTTAGGATTAAAAGATGTTAAAACAGGAAAGGATCTAATACCAGAGTTTAATTCGATTGCTTTAAATTATTTTGAATCTCAAAAAGACCGATTTAAATTTTCTGACTTATCAATTGAAGTTTATAAACGATTCGGTTGGTTTTGTTACGGGGGAGATAATCATATGGGGGAGTATGTTCAATTTGCTGAAGAGTTTACAAAAACTCAAGATATGATTGATTGGATTGAAAGGACTGAAAATCATGGAAATTCAATATATAAGCGGATGAATAAGTACTATAATAAATTGAAAAGAGGAAATTTTCCTAAATCGGGATTTCTCAAAAAAGTGCCAAGTGGAGAAAAAGCAATACCGATTATTGAATCAATTTTATCGGATAAAAACTCCCACGAAAATGCTGTAAACATCCCTAATTCAGGAATCATTGACAATCTACCTCAGGATTTGGTTCTTGAATGTTCAGTAAGAGTAGATAAAGATGGAGTGCACGGGATAAAAATAGGGAACATTCCAAAAACGATCGCTTCAATATTACGAATAGAGGCATCAGTTCAGGATTTGTGTGTTGAAGCTATATTAAATAAATCAAAAGAGTTAGCTATAACCAGTTTAGCTATAGATCCGAATGTAGGTAGTTTTGGAAAAGCGGAAAAAATGTTTAATGAGATATCAAAACTACAAAGCAACTACTTATCCTATTTTAAATAAATTGAAGAATCAATATTCCATAAATGTTTTTTTAAATCAACTTTATACTCAGCAATAAATGCAACCCCTTCATTTTGAAGCAAATTTTTTTGATAATTTTTATCCTCGGTAGTGTTTAATGCAATTAGTCCTTTAGAATTAATAACGCGATGCCAAGGTAAATCATATTTTTTACTTGAGGAGTGAAGAATCCAAGATACTTGTCTTGCACCACGAGGATCGCCTGCTAATCGTGCAATCATCCCATAAGTAAGTATCTTGCCTTGCGGAATGCTTTTTATTATTTTGATAACATTTTGGGTGAAATTAGTAGTAATGATAAAAACCTCTTTAATCTGTGAAAGTTTTAATATTTAAAGATTTACCGTTAGATCTTGCTGATTTTGAGGCAATGATTCCAGCCATACAAAAATTAGCCCCAACTTTTGCCGAAAGAACTGGTTTTTTTCCGTTTTTAATAGATAATAACCAATCTTTTAAAACCCTCACATCCCCTCCAAAATGGTCTCCTGATACTGGAGGAGTTAGTTTAGAAAGGATTTTTGAATCAATTTTACTTTTTTTTCCCTTTCTATGATGAGAAAGAGAAACTTTATGATCTTCTGCTAGAAAAAGATATCCTGGTTTACCAATTTGATGACATTCATAAGTTCCAAGTGCTCCTACTACTTGAATACTTAAGCGCGGGGGTTCTCGTGCAATAATATAAGCATTTGCGCATTTGGCAATAGCACCACTTTCAGTTTTAAATAATGCTACTTGAAAGGCTTTAGCGGGATAGCAAATAGGCCTTTCCCCAAAGTCGCCTAAATCATTGGCATAACTAACTACTTCAATAAAAGGCATAGGATCTTCGAGCCCCCCCATCGCTACCTGAGCGGGTCCGATTGTATGTGCATACATAAGTGGATCGAATAATTGATACCATGAATCAATACGAGTTGTATTAGCATCTCCATAACTTCCTTCTCTCCAACGATAAGTTACATCATGTAAATATTCTGATTCTGCATAAACGGTCGTTCCGATTTTTTTTGTTGAGGTGAGAAAACCTGCATATAATATTTCTGGGATATAGCAATAATTTTCTCCAAGTTGATAAAACTTTCCAGATGTTTCTTCAGCATCAACTATACGTTCAAGTTCTTCTGACTTAATTGCCATTGGAATTTCCGAAAAAACGTGTAAACCAGATTCAAGGGCAGTAACAGCCTGATCTGCATGATATTGCGGTGGACTCGAAATTAGAATAGCCTCTAAATTTGAAGTATCGAGTAAATCTTCAAATGAATTAGCTACTTTCACATTCTCAAGTTTTTTAAGTCTTTCTTGAGCTAGATTGTCAGGATCATAGCCTACAATTAATTTTGTATCTCCTTTTAATAATGGATTATATTCTAACTCACTTTTTTGTTGAACACCATTAAGCCCATAACCCACTAACCCAATATTTAAAGGTTTTCTCATAATTTAATAGAATTTTTCTATTTATTAATATTTGAATTATTATTTTTAACACTTATGTATAGGAGTTGAATTCTTAATTCAATAATTAGTCAGATTTAACTTTTTTTAGGTATTTCAGTTCTTATGGATAAAAAAATTGTATTAATAGGCGCAGGAAGTGCTGCTTTTGGACCTCCCACCTTTATTGATTTAAATTTAAGCAATGTGTTAGAAGGTTCAACAATAACCTTACATGATATTGATAAAGACAAATTACAAATGGTATACGAAGTTGTAAGTGAAGATAATAAAAAAATTGGTTATAAATTTAACATCGAAAGTACAACGAATAGAAAAGAAGCCCTAAAAGGTGCGGATTTTGTTATTAATTCAACTGAACATGGCGATAGGTTTGAATTACGTTGGCAAGATAATACTATTCCAAAAAAACACGGATCATTAGAGAGGATGGGAGAAAATGGAGGCCCTGGGGGTTTCTTTCACAGTGCGCGTCAGATTCCAGAAATCCTTAAAATAGCAAGGGATGTGGAAAAAATATGCCCTAATGCTTTCTTTATCAATTATTCTAATCCTATGTCACGGATATGTTTAGCTTTAAAGAGGGAACTCCCCAAACTCAAAATGTTTGGACTTTGTCATCAAATAGGACTCTTAACTTCGCATCACTTATCTAAGATGATGAATAGGGAATTAGGTGAGATGCAACTGATTACTGGAGGACTCAATCACTTCGCTTTTTTGCTTGGGCTAAAAGAGATAGAGAGTGGAGTCGACTTACTGCCAGAGTTCAATTCAAAATGTTTGGATTATTTCAAGGATAAATGGGACAGATTCCATTATGCATCTTTAACATTTGAAATATATAAACGATTTGGATGGTTTCCATACGTAGGGGATAATCATATATGTGAGTATCTGCAAATTGGCTCTCGATATACAACAGAACAAGATTTAACGGATTGGATTACGAGAATGGAACAAGCCAATAAGGGTGAAAATGCCCAACTAAAGAGATATTATAATAGATTGAAAAAAGGAAAGTATCCAAAAAAAGGAATGTTAATGAGAGGGCCTTCTGGAGAAAGAGCCGTTCCAATAATTGAGGCTATTATTCAGGATAGTAATTCCTATGAAATAGCTGTTAATATCCCTAATGATGGGATCTTAGAGAATCTACCGCAAGATTTAGTTGTAGAATGTTCAGGAATTGTCAATAAAGAAGGCATTCATGGCGTTAAATTAGGAAAGATTCCAAAAAACATCGCTTCTATACTTCGAATTGAAGCATCAATCCAAGATTTATGTGTAGAAGCTATATTAAGGGAATCTAAAGAACTTGCCATAAATTGTTTAGCTATTGATGTAAATTGTGGTAGTTTTGAAATGGCAGAAGAAATTTTTAAAGAAATGAAAGAAATACAAAAAACCTATTTACCTAACTTTAAATAAAATAGTGTGCTCTCATGCGAGTAATTATCGATTGCGATCCTGGCTTAGGGAAAAAATTTACTCCTGCTGATGTGGATGATGGATTAGCTCTATTTTTTATGTTAAATCAACCAGAAATCTATAATATTGAAGGTATTACAATAACTTATGGTAATACTAGTGCAAAAATGGGATTTAAATTGCTAGAAAATTATTTAAAGTTAACTAATACTTTATATATTCCTCATTATATAGGAGCGACTTCAAAAGAGGATTTAGGGACGCTAACAGACGCTTCAAAGTTTCTTATATCTCACGTAACAGAACATCCAAATGAAATCATTTTATTAACTCTTGGACCTTTAACTAACATCGCTACTGCTATTTTAAATTATCCAGAGTTTCTTGATGATTTAAAACAAATTATCTTTATGGGAGGAGTTCTTAATCCCATATCTCTATTTAATTTTGGTGGAAATGAAAGAGTCGAAACTTCAGAATTTAACTTCAATAAGGATCCTAAAGCAACCAAACTCTTTATTGAGTCTGAGACTTTAACTCCCCGCATTGGAATAGGTTTAGATGTATGTTCTCAAGTGATATTTAATAGAAATCATTATGATATAGTAAAATCTCATAATACAGTTGTTAGCCAATACATTTCAGAAAATGTCTTAAATTGGTTAAATTTATGGGAAACGAATTTTAGTAGGGGATTTTATCCTTTTGATACTCTTGTTCCAATTTATTTAATAAGAACGGACTTATTCAAAATAAACAATTATCATTTAACTATAGATGTTGATAAAATTCCTGGTAAAATCAATATTTTAAAAAGAGTCGGCTATGAGACTAAGTTAGTAACCTATTGTACCGATTTTGTCTCAGAGGAGAGTAAAAAAGACTTTATGAATATTTTAATTTCAGGTTTAACAAAATGAATGAACCCTAATTATATAATCTTAAATTTATCTCTATTAGTCTCTCTTTGTCCATCTTAATTATTTCACGATCATAAGTGAGTAAACCATTGATCTCTTGCTCTACATCTGTAAGTTGCGTATAAATTGCAGCACTTAGTCCTTTTTCAATCATCTTTTTAAGCTTTATAACTAATTTCTCATACTTATTTATTAATTCTTCCTTGTTTTGAAAATTACGATAAATGAATTTATTTTTAAATTGCCATATATGATGTTCAATTTCTAATCCTAGTCCTCCAAATTCTCCTATAATCGCAGCACGAGATTTAATTTGATTTTTATGAGGCATAATTGGATTGGGATAATTGTGTCGATCACATATATCCCCAATCCCAAAGTCATTCCATCCACTTGCAGCATCCACAAGCCTAGAAGGATCAGCCCTCTTAATCCTTTCAAGAACTAAATCTGTATCAAATTGCCCCCAACCCTCATTGAATGGAACCCACGCTACAATAGAAGGTGAATTTCGTAATGTATGTATCATCGAATCTAATTCTTGAATGTATTGATTTTTATCAAATTCTTTACGTTCAAATTTAAATTGATCCTCATTATTAATATTGTCTCCAAGATCTGTAAAGCCTCCATTCGGCATATCCTGCCAAACTAAAATTCCAATTCGATCACAGTGATAATACCATCTTGCAGGTTCAATTTTAACATGTTTTCTAATCATATTAAATCCAAGCTCTTTAGCGACTTTAATATCATACTTGAGTGCTTCATCAGTTGGAGCAGTATATAATCCATCAGGCCAATAACCTTGATCCAGTATCCCATATTGGAAAATTTGTTTGTTATTTAAGGCAATATTGAATATTCCATCCTTTCTTTCTATAAGACTGATTTTTCTCATACCAAAATAGCTCTTAATCTCATCTATTATGTGGTCCTCTAATTCGATTTTTATTACAAGATCATAAAGAAAAGGATTATTAGGGCTCCAAAGCTGCGGGTTTGGAACATCTAAAGTTAAAGTATTTTTATCACTCAAAAAGTTTATAATTTCAGTTTTATCACTATAAATCTGGATTCGAATATTGAATTCTGGTTTAAGTTTATGGATATTTAAAAATAGGTTAAGTTGATGGTTATCAATATCTGAATCTAATGTGAAAGAATCAATAAAGGAAGCAGAAACTGGCTCCAACCAGACTGTTTGCCATATACCGGATACCGCAGTATACCATATAATCTGTGGATTTAAAGACTGTTTCCCTCTCTCTTGGCTGCCTTTATCTGTGGGATCCAAAACTTTTACGAGAATTTCATTTTCTTGGTCAAGTTTCAAAAATTTTGAGATTTCGAATGAAAAAGGAGTATAACCTCCTTGATGAGTTCCAACTTGATTTTTATTTATCCAAACTTTTGTGTCCCAATCGACAGCTCCAAAATGTAATATGATTTTTTTGTCTCTCCAACTTTGAGGAATGAAAAACTTTCGATGATACCATAAACTTTGAGTAGATTTTAGAGATTTTTTAACACCAGATAAAGAGGATTCCAAAGGGAAAGGTACTAAAATTTTCCCATCAAAAGTGTCAATATAATCCTGGTTTTTAGGGCATATAGCATAGTCCCATAAACCATTTAAATTAAGCCATTCATCTCGTTTCATTTGTGGGCGTGGATATTCAGGAAGTGGATTTTCAGGATTGACATTTTTACTCCAACGAGTCATAATTGGATTTTTTACTGGAACCCAATTTATTTCCCTTTTATTCATAAATTAAAAAAAAAAAGAAAGTTAGTTTATACTTTTCCTTTTTTCTGCGTGTAAAAGATTTAGTTGTTCTCGCATTCTTATTAAAGATTCTCCGTGATTTGGATAATAATAGATAAAAATAAGGCCAATAGAGCTTACTATTACAGGAATTAGTAACATAAGTATTTTGATTCCTATAAATGCGGATGGAGGTTGTACTGGGGAGTCTTGGATATAACCAAATAATCCTAAAATAAGAGTTGCAACAATTGGTCCTATACTTTGAGCAGGTTTATGGATTAAAGCGTCTATTCCAAAAAACATTCCTTCTCTTCGAGAACCGTGATTTAATTCATCTTCATCTATTGATAAGTATAACAATGGTGTATTAAATATTGAATATCCTCCAAAAAAGGTCAAGATTGCTAAACCAGTAATTACAAACGCTTGAAAGTCAATAAACAATATTAGCAAGAAAAGAATTAAAGTACCAATTATTCTAACCGCTCCAAATCGCAACATAATCTTACGCATCCCCCATTTTGGTCTCAATTTTATACATAGGAAACTTGAACCATATCCTATGATAAAGATGATAACAAAATAATACAATAAACCACCTTCACCTAACACAAGCAAATAAACAAATAAATAGCTTAACCCGATCGATGATAAAAATGCATCACAAACAATATAGCCCATATATATCAAAAAGGATTTTAATTTTAAGGTCTCTTTAACTGCTTTCCATAACGGGAATCCCTTATCTTTTTGAAATTCTGGTTTTTCTTCGCAAAGAGATGCTGTAATGAATAACAAGATTGTGGAAATGATAGCAATAATTAACATAAAAAGTTGAAAAGCTATAGAAGTTGGATCCATTGCCCCAACGATGATAAATGTAGGTAAAATAACAATTGAACCTAACAGAACTGAATAAAAATTACCCTTAGCTCTCTCATCCAAATCTGAAGTCATTTCTGGTAATAAAGCAAGCCAAACAAGAATGACTAATGTCAACATTGTGTCAAATAAGCAAATACTAATAACATAATGAAGAAAAATTATTAGTTGATTATCAAAACTCCATGGAATCCATACTAGCATGAAAGTTAATGCCCATATAGGAGCACCATACTTAATATAAATTTTTCTTCTGCTTCCCCATCTTTCAGGATTAGTACGATCAGATAATTGCCCTAATAATGGATCATTAAGGGCATTGACAACCATATAAATAACTTGACCAACTATAAATAACGTGGGCTCCAATTGGAGTTTATCATAAAAGAATTCAATATATTTCAAGGAAAAAATGAGAGCTAAAAGTCCATTAGGGATCGCCCCTAAAGAATAACCCCAAAGGTTGCGTTTACTTAGCTTATTTTTATTAATCTCCAATCTTTTACTCAACTTTCAATTTATTTTAAAAGCTAAATATTTTTATTATAGATTGATTTAACAATTTATAAAGGTTTAATACTATCTATTACTTATTTGTAAAAAGAAAAAATTACAAAATACCTTCCCAAACTTTTCTAAGATTGTCCAGAGGAGCAATTTCTAATCTGGGATTTATTCCTAAGATCATTGTTGATCGCCTATTATTATCATAAGGAATCCATTTTGGAATATTTTGATGATTAGGTGTACCAGTTCTGGCAAAATTTGTCCATATATCCATAATAGTATTGGATAATGCCCTTGTTTCTTCGTTATTTTCTATTGCACCTTCAGCGATATCGGTTGTATCTAAAGTGCCAAAAACAAAAGGAATTTCAAACGTGTGCATTGCGTAACCGAATTTGGGAGAGTTGTATTCAAAAATATAACAATAGATATCAGATTGATGATTAAGTTGAGCCTCAATTTGTCGAAGAATCGGCATTCGAAACATTGAATCTGAAAGGAGATAACTCAAATATTTATATGGGTTATCTGGATATTTATGTTTGAGTTCTTCTTTATAAGTGTTAATTAATTGATTTAATTTTTCTTTCTCTACTCCACTTTTATGTAATCGTGAATACATCACTTTTTGAATTAATTTTCTTTTGAGCTTATTAGAATCTTTCAATATATCTGCTAAAATACCTAATTCTTCATTATTATATCCGATTATTAGAGGGATATAATTACCCTTACCTTTGCTTAAAAGCTCTAAAGGTTGTTCGGGAATTAAAATATCATCCACAAAAGGTCTAAATGGTTTAATTTTTGAATCTAAAAATGTTCCCGTTATTTTAAATTGAGTTTTAATAATTGTAGTTAATGGTACGTTCTTTAACTCATCAAGATGGTCTATATCAATACTTAGATTTGATATAAATTCAAGTGATCCCTTTCTAGCTTCATCTGGTTCAAACATTCGAGGATTTGCAGCTCCACTCTGTATAATAGCTTTGTGAAATAATCCCTTTGCTCTTGAAATTGAAAGTAATA
>RDOE01000040.1 GCA_011364975.1 Promethearchaeota archaeon
AGAAAAGGGACTTGCTTTATAGTAATAAAGGTATCCTTTATGCTTTTTTTATTGGAATTGTTATTTTAGTTTTTGGTTTAATATTTCAATTTCCAAGCTTTTTATATTTTAATTCAATCTCCTCTATACTTTATTCTATAGGAATTATAGTTGTAGCGTTAGCAGTTCTCATCATAATAGAAATATTTGAATACTTCAAACCAAAAAAGAGTTATAAATATCTCTATTTTTATTCGTATTATTCATTTACCATTTTTTTGGGGCATAATCTATTACTTATGCTTTTTTTCCAACAATTAAATGCCTATCTTACTATTTGGATTGCGATAGTGGTAGGAAATGTTTTACTCGGATTATTATTCAGAACTATGTATAAAAAGATGGGCCCTAAACTTTCCTTAAAAGCAATAATTAATATAGCAAGTTTCGAAATAGTTAGTGTCAAGATTTGAAAAAAGAAAAGAAAAGCTAAGATCCTACTAACATAATCAATTCCAATTTTTTAAACATTGCTTTTATTATAACAATGGTTTTCTTGTCAAAATACCCAGTATCTAATATATTAGAGTAAAAAAGTTTATATACCTCGGAGAGCGTTGCATCAGTAACAATAGTATTAGAAATATCAGATTTTTTAATCACGAAGTTATTATAAAATTTCTCTAAAAAGTGAAATTTATGGTTGAAAATATAGCAGACAAATTCGAAAAGACAATGAAAAAAGGATTCGTTAATGTTTTTGTACTTTTAGTTTTAAACAAGGAACCAACTCACGGGTATCAAATTAAAAAGTTGATAGAGGAGCGCACATTTGGAGTTTGGAGCCCCACAGATTCAACTATGTACACGATTCTTAAAGATTTACGAGATAAAGAGTTGATAAGACAAAGAAATCCTCAGGATCCTGATGAGTCAAAGAAAGTATATGAACTTACACAAAAAGGAAAAACAATGCTAGATTTAATGCTACAAAGAGAAAGAGAAATGCGAGAATCGTTGAGGGCAATAATTTTTTCTACAACTGATACCGATGATGCATTTATGGAAGAAGGGATTCAAAACTTTATTTTACGTGGACCTAAATTTCCAGGACCTCCGATGCATGGTCCTCATATGAAAGGTCCATTTATGGGTCAATTTAAAGGGGATTTTATGGAGCGAATTAAAGATATGCCTAAAGATGAACAATTAAAAGTCATGAACTTTCAAAAGCAGTTTGTTAGTAAACAAATTATGCATTTAACTCAACGATTAGAAGATATTGACAAATTTATATCAAAACTAGAATCTGATATTACAATCTAAACTATATTTAAAAAAATCTAAAAAAAATTAAAAAAATCATGTCAGAAATAGTAATAAAACTGGAGAATTTAACTAAAAAATTTGGTAACTTTACCGCTGTAAATAGTATCAATCTTGAAGTCTGTCGAGGCGAGACTATAGGACTCGTTGGTCCGAATGGTGCTGGAAAAACAACAACAATCAAGATGATTGCTAAAATTCTTAGACCAAATTCAGGAAGGATTTTAATCAGAACCAATCACAGTGAGTTAAGAAATTTAGAAGATGTATCTAGTACCATTAGTCAAATGGGATTTTTAATTGATATCCCAAACTTCTATAACATGACCGCTTATGAATTACTAAAATATTTTGCTAAGATTCAGAAATATCCAAAAGATAAGATTGATGATAGAATTGATGAACTCTTGAACCTTTTTAAGCTTTCTGAATGGAAATATGAAAAGGTAAAAAATTTTTCAAAAGGAATGACTCAAAAACTAGGAGTTATACAAGCGATTATACACGATCCTGAAATCATTATTCTTGATGAGCCTCAAACGGGATTGGACCCTTTAGCACGTATCGAAATACGACGATATATACGAGAACTCCAATCACAAGGAAAGACTATATTTGTTGCATCTCACATGCTTTATGAAATATCTGAAGTGTGTGATAAAATAGCTTTGATAAATTATGGACAAATAATAGGTTTTGATACTGTTGAGAACTTAGCACTTAAATTAAGAACAAGTATTTTAAATTGTATCCTACTTAAACCTTTATCAGCTGAGAACTTACAACCATTACTCACACGAATGAGGGAAAAGTTATATCCTTACTTAGACCAAAATTTAGATCCTAAGGTATCTGCAATCCCAATACGATATAAACCTGAAAAGCAGGAGTTAAAAATCTATTATGATGGAAAAGCAGAATCTAGAGGTCAAATTCTTAAAATCCTAATTAAGGAATTTGAATCTGACTTTACGGTAACATCATTTACACAACCAAAAACTTCTCAATTAGAGATGGTATATTCAGAAATGGTGAAAAATAATGTACCAGAGGGGACTCAAAATATAAAAGGAGGAAGTTTACAAAATGAGAGACAATAATGAAAACGGTATCGGAATAAAACCAATTATCGATACGATGTTTTTCGAGATGAAAAAACAAAAAAAGAAGTTCTATTTCTTTTTTATTGTTGCAATTTTGGTTGATTTGCTGGTTTGTTATTTACTGCAATTAATTCCGGGTAATGTTCTATCAGACACTCAAGCAGGGTTCTTTAGTACTGGATTAAATTTTATTTCCTTTTTGACTTTATTCGCAGCGTGCTTATTTTTTTCGGGAATAATTTGTTCTGAATTTGATAAGAAGACAGGATTTATTCTATTTCCCAAAATTAATAAGTACAAATTAATCCTCGGAAAATATCTTGGAAATTTAATACTAGTGGTTGCCATTGTTACAATATATTACTTTATACTCGGTTTATTTGGATTCTATTATTATGGGGGTCCTATTAATGTCAGAATCTTTTATTCATATGGATTTGCAATTTTATATGTAATAGCATTAAGTAGTTTTGTCACACTCTTTAGCTCTTTTCTTAGAAGTGAGACAATAACTATTATCATTTCTTTAATTATACTTTTAATAGGACTTAATATTGCAGATCAGATAATTACATTAATATTTAAAGACGCGTTTGAACCATTATATTCCCTATCATATTTGAGCAACCTAATAACCTCAGTTTTGGAAAATCCTTTTCCTAACCCAAGATATGTTGAATTTTCATTTGGGGGAATGGGACCTGGAGGTTTTGGAGGAAATTTCACATTTGGTACTTGGATAACTCCTAGTATTGAAATGGGAACTACATTGTTAATAGTATACATTGTAGCATTTTTTGCATTAGCAGCATTACTATTTAAAAGGAGGCAATTGTGAGTATGAGAATCCATAAAAATAATATTAAAACGAAAGTTTTCAGCTTGCTTTTACTGGGCGTAATTGTTTTGACAGTGTTTCCGTTTACAGTTATAGGCTCTACAACTTATCAAACAACTTTAACAAAAGGAACTGAAATTTATATTGTAGATCACTATGATGAAGAGGCATGGAAATCTACAGTTAATTCAATTTCTACACCCAATGATTGGTTTAAGGGAAATGTTAGCTTAGTTGATGCTAAAAGTAAAATAACTCTAAAGGGATATGTTTTTACTACATGGAATACTTATGATGTATTAACATCAATATTTATGCCCGAATATTTTACTACTCAAGAAATTTATACCCTTATAGGAATAATGAATCTGCAAGGATACAATGAAACTACTATTAATTCAAACTATAATGAGAGCTTTAAATTATGGTATGGGATTAGATCGGTATGGAATTTTACAGACAGTGATTATGAAGAACTACCAAGCTATACGGACGGTGTAATTGTACTTCAGAATCCTTTAGATTATAAAAAAATGTTGGATGATTACACTAATTTATCAGTAGAACTAAATGGAAATCCATTTATACAATTTTCAGGATATTCTTTTCCAAATATTACCCCAGATCAATTTCTCTGGCAATTAGCTTTAAATGGATTAGCAATTGCAGACCCTCAAGCAGAATATTTAACAGAATTAATCAATGAAATGGGACCTGAAAACGCATCTGCAACCGAAACAACACTAATTTTCGAGCGTTATGGAGTTACAGATTATAATGTCGAAATTGAATACGGACCTAAAGGAATGATGTCTAGTTTTTTAGTAAAAGATAGTGGTGATACAATAATATTCCGATTGATTAGTACTAATTCAGATTGGATATTTTTTACAGTCCTCATTATAGTTAGCGCGTCAGTGGGATTACTTATAGCCTTTATGATTGTCAGAAGTCGGAAGCTAAAAAGACGTTAAATTATAAATTTTAATTTTTTTCTATATTTTTTTCAATAATTGAAAATTAATAAATAAAAAAAAGTATAATATAGTTTATTTTACATCTTCTCCTGTATTATTAAGCTCTTCTTTATTAGGGAAAGAATATCCCGACGGATAAAGATTAGTAATCTTACGAGGAGTGGTATTATAATCATGTTTTTCCATTTTCTTATAAAGTTTGTTAATATTATAATCCATTGAAAATTCCATAATTTCTCCAGCTAAAAGAATGTATGAAAAAGCTGTTAAGAAAGGAATTCCTGCAAAGAACACTATAATCATTAGCATACCAAAAATATAATTTAGGATTTCTTCACCACTAAAAAATCCTGAAAAGTCAACGGTAGCTAAGAAGCCGACTAATGTAATAATCGCAGAAAGTCCAGCAATTCCTTTTATTAAAGATTGTGCCCAAACACTGATAGGTTCTATATCTGCAGGTTGGCGATATTTCTTTGATTGCTTAAAGTAAACAACACCAGCATCATCGAGTAGGAAATTACCAGAAATAAAAAACGAAAACACAATAAATGCAAGAATCATAGGAAAGATACAGCAAAGCATATAACCGTTCATAAATTGAAAAAATTCAGTACTTCCGAAGACCTCAAAATCTTGTGGAAATCCTAAAATAGGTGTCAAAGCATTATATGCGTAAAACCCAGTTGCAATTGAAAGAAGTAATGGTAAAACGACTCGTTTAAGTTGAATTAAAGTGCCAATTTCTTTCCTTTCTTCCATGTCCAGTACAATTATATCAGTATTATAGTGTCTGGAAATTTTAAAGAATAAACGCCGGAGTTTAACAAATAAGAAGGCAAAACTAGGAGCAAAACGGTTATAAAGAGCAGCTGTTAGAGGCAACATTCCATACCACGCTATAGTAACTATTAAAAATACATTAGTAATCGTTGTCATATTATCACCACTTATTAAAGTTCGATTGAAAACGTTCAGTTGTAATAAAAATAGAGCAAACGCTACTGTCATCAGTCCTATTGTAATAGTATTCACAACTATCGTCAACTTATGTTCTTTAATTCCTTCTCTCTTATAACTGACTTTCCTCCCCTTTATAGCAAATATTAATAAGCCGATTCCTAAAAATACTACTAATGTTATAAATACGGGAAATCCCCAAGAAAAGCTGGAAGAAAGCCATAAACCTAACGGTTTTGCTGAAGATAACGCTAATATCCTATCGTTGCTTGGAAACGAAAAATCCTTTTTTCCATCGCCATCCAAATCAGGAATGGTTAATATGTTATACCTTGCATCGTATTCTATATTTAGAATCGCTAGTTTTTGGTTCTCTGGAACGCTTGTAACTGTTATTCGACGCACCTCACTTGTTGAGAAAATAGGCGTAATCCTTTCAGTAACAATAAGTTCCTCAATTCGGTCTCCGTTTAAATCTTCGTGAATAACAAAAGCATTCTTAGTTTCATCTCTGGATTCGTCTAAAAGCCTCCAAATTATTTCTTCAGAAGTTTCCGTAAGAGAATAAACAGCCAATTGAACCTCGCGTATTTCGGTACTTGGAGTATATTTATCACTTTTTACCAAAATTAAGGCTTCTTTATCCAATGGATCTGTACCTATTACATCAATCCAATGATTTGAATAATTTCCCGCGATTTGAAAGTTTCTAATAATGGTTCCGTCAATACCACTCAAAATTGAAATATTGCCTTCATAATTAACCGTGAGAATCTCTGAATATCCGTCATCGTTTAAATCCTCTATAACTTCATGGCCCCTTACGCCATTAATAACAGTATTATTATATATTTCTTCAAAGAAATTAGATTCTTCCATGTTATAAAGAAAGAGTGAGTTTTCGTCTACAAATAGAAGAGTTTCTTCGGTACCATAAGGAAATTTTGTTAGGACGGGTATTTCATTCTCTGTTCCTAGCCACCTTTGGGCAAAGTAAAACGAATCGTATTGGGTACCATTTAGATAATAACTAGATATATTGCAATAGTATTCGTTCGTAGTATTCACTTTAAGTTCGCATTCAATAAAGACGAATTCAGGACGATAGTCTCCGAGATCATCCAAAAAGACTATATCATGAACATAAAAATTGGAATAGTTGTGAATCTCGTCGGTTGCATTTAGAATAAATTCTCCATCAGAGCCATTAATAATGACATTTCTGTAGTCATTAGGAAAGATTTCAGGGATTTGCTCACCAGGATTATAAGGATGATCTATCCAGTCCGGTCCAACTGTAGCAATATCTGCCATATATTCACTAATACCATCTCCAGTTAAATCCATAATTTTAAACAATCTTTTAACGGGGTTATCAACAATTTGTTCCCATAACTTTACTCCAGTTAAACCATCTATGGCATATATTCCTCCAAATTGGGGAATGTCGTTTAGTAATCCCTCTTCTCTGTGAGTATCACGCCTGTTAACATCAGTATACGAAATAATTTCGGGAAATCCGTCCTCGTTAACATCATCACCTACTAAAGCGTACATATCCATAGAATTTACGCTATTTAACTCGCTCCATATCCATCCCGGTTGAAGTTCCATCTGAGTAACAAATATAATCCCAAGACTACCAAAAATGATAAATGAAACCGCAAGCAGCACATAATTAACAGGATGTGATTTTTCCTTTTTACGCTTTTGTCCAGTCATTACTATTTCGACTTTAAATTAATTTAATTACTAATATATACAAT
The DNA here is from genome assembly GCA_011364975.1 of Promethearchaeota archaeon. Lineage (GTDB taxonomy): Archaea > Asgardarchaeota > Lokiarchaeia > Sigyniarchaeales > SOKP01 > SOKP01. The sequence continues at coordinate 6,950 of RDOE01000040.1, forward strand.
TGCAGAATTTTAAATCTTAACAAACTGTATAATTCTACTATAAAAAGCAGTTCTCAAAATAAACTTAAATTACTAAATATAAGAAAAAGTAAAAAATAAAAAAAAATTACATGTTAATTGGGGTGCTTTAGATTTTAGTTTATCGATTGACTACAGATGGTCGAACAAACATAATAATCTGAAGCGCTCCTCTTTTTGTTTCTAAAGCGTTTAATTGCTGCCTTCTTCGCCGATGTTAATATTTTTCGCTGGCTTTTTTCCCATTGAAATCCTTAACAGACCATTAGCCATTTTTGAAGTTATTGTGTTTTCATCCGCATCGGAGGGAAGTGGAATGTCCATGTTTACATCAATAAACGTGAACCCTTTCCATGGAGAACAACATTCTTGGCCCTCCTTTTTTGATTCCTTATTTTCAGATTCGGGGACTTTTGGTTTTTTAGCTGAAATATTCAAGTTTTTATCAAGTAGTGAAACACTTACCTCTTCTTTTGTACGGCCTGGCAATGGGACTGTTATTAAATAGCTATCTCCTAAATCTTCGACATTATGAGGAATATAACTTCCCATAAAGTTTCCCATAAAATGATGTGCCATCCGCCTCATTCGAGCAACATCTCTCGGCGTGAAAGAAAAGCAACCATACATACCTTTTGGCCCATGAACTGATCCATGATGTCTCTCATCACACATTTTTTTTTCCTCAATTTTGTTTTTTGTTTATTATGTTTAGATTATTAAGTGAAGTTAAATATCTTTAATCTCCTTCGTTATCATTTTCTTTCCTATCTTCATCGAAATCCCGCAAAAATTCTTCATCATCGACAATATCTATAGTCTTCATTTTCTTCTCTCTTTCATTTTTGAGCTTTTCAAACAACTCTTGAAAATATGATAATCGCTTTTCGATTTCCTCTAATCGGTGAGATAATCTACCTTTTGAAAATGTTAGATCATGAATTATGCGTTTAATTTGCTCTATATTATTCAGAGAACAATCCTCTTCATCGATTTCTCTCATTTTAGGTCTACAATGGAAAGGAAAACATGACATGGCTTCATTTATGCTTTCTTCGTTAGGAACCCAGGTTTGGATTATTGTGCTTATGTAATCTCCAAGAGTACCCATACTTGACGCTAAATTATCTTTCAAAACCTCATGTAATCTTTCTTTACCTTCCGTAGTAATTCTATAAATCTTCAGTTCTCGATTATTTTTTAGAATTTTTTCAATTGTAAGAAAATTTCTTTCTGTCAACTGATTCAATAAAGGATATATTGTACCCGGGGTAGCTCTCCATAATCTGCGAAATTTTGAATTAATTTCTTGTATGAGATCATAACCAGATATTCCGTCAAAATTCTTTATGATAGAAAGGACAAGAATATCTAATCCGGATATTTGACCTGATTTATGCCCATAAAATCGCTTTCCAAAAAACATAAACTTAACTTCACCATATTTTTATGATATATCTAGAGCGATATATTATGTAACCTAAGAAAACACAAGTATAAAAATGTATCGGCTGGGATATATGATAATATATCGAGCACAAAAAATTAAGTGAACAAATTGATATATATTATATCTTATTGAAGAAAAAATCAGTGGCTTGATTTCATTTAATTAATTGGAAGTGTAATTATATTTCTAACCATTTTGCAGTAAATTTAAAGCGTACTTATTCTAAGGTTTTAAAATTTTAGAAATGAACTAAATTCTCGTCCTTGAGCTTTAATTATACATTCTTTACCTTTAGGATTTATTTTTAAAACCGCTTGATCAATTACTTCAAGTGGAATCCCTTCTTTTTGCAAAACTTTATGAAACCACTCAATAATGGATTTATAATAACGTTCTACATCATCTCCTCCTAAATCCGGGGAAAAAGTACCTGTTTTTAAATCAATTATTATTTCAAATTCAGGTGTATGATAAAAAAATGGATCCACCATGTATCCTTGGGAATCTCCAGATGATTCTCTTATTGTTTGATTCACTATTGATTTCAATCTGTTTAATTTCATTTTTACCACTAAAATACATTTCATTAAGAGATAATTATTTATAAACTATCAATAAATATCAAACATAAAAAAAATATTAGTAGGAAAAAAAAATATTAATTTAATTAATAGTTCTGTTTCTTAAATTGTTCTTTTTTACGTTTGTAAAAAACAATAGAAATTACTATGAATTCCACACTGATCATAAAAAATACAATCCCTGGTTCTAAACCTATTACTTCTTCAATTTCCCCTGTATAACGAATTCCAGCACTGAAAAGTGGTGATACTTCAGGTATTATTTGGCTGTCTCTAAGTTGAATGAAAACAAATTTCACACCTTCGCCTGTTGAGAGTAACATTTGAAATTCTGGGATAAAAGAAATCCAAGAGGCGCTAATTAAGTCTTTTATATCTTCCGCATAACGCATATGCGTAGGTGTAAAAGCATTGATGGAACTTTCGTCATTTCTTGAGATACTAATACTAATGTTTACTAAATTTGTTTTTGTAGTCTTACTGCCATTATTAATCTTTACACTAGCTTCTGCAGAAAGTACATTTTCTTTTGGAATTGCTTTATAAGCTCTCGTAAACCCTGTTTCATTAAAGAGTGCGGTATCTGCTAAAAAGCGATAATAATAGGTTTGATAGTTCGTTACGCTTGTATCGTTATAGGTTTCAATGTATTTCGAACCGTAAATTATCGAATATCCAAAGACAGGATTCATAGAACGATATATGTAAAGGTTATTATAATTGACTGTAGACGCATTCGGCATCATCATATAAACAAATTTATTGCCAGGATACACTTGAACACTAGGAAATTTCTGCATTGAGTCATCTGATGGATCCAATGGATTCAATCCGAAATAGACCTCTGAATTATCCCCTTGACCTCCATAATCAGTATCCGAATTGAGTGGATCAGTTCCATGGAAAAACTCATTAATATTGGTAAGCCAATCTTGATCAGGATCTCCACTTGCGCCATGTTCTCCTATAGCTGATAGATGGTTTAATCCATAGTATTTTTCCCAATTATCAGTAAGTCCATCCCCATCAGTGTCTATTATCTGCTGCCTTTGACCTTGCAGGTAAAATGCACCAGTTTTAATTCTCATAAAGGATCTTCCCTTATTATCGGTTCCTGTAGAATTAATCAAAAACTGATAAGAACCCTCTTCAGAAGTAGCAGTATATAAGTTTCCATAAATGCCATCATTTGGTAGTGAATCTCCATGATTTCCATCGTCATATAAGGGAATTTGAAATAGCGTATTATGACTCTTGTAGCCCGGAGGAGTGACGGTCATATGAACCTCTGCATTTCTAATCTCTTTAGTATCGGTTAAACTAATAAGGATAGGGATTTGAGAGCCTTTTTTCTCGGTATTTCCCCACCCAGGTGAGATAATACCATTTGGGGGCGTAAGTAAAGTCATTGTAAGATACGTATGGGCAGCACCCTCAACAAAGTATAATAATTCGCTACTAGAAGCACTCGTCGTGATAGTAATTGTCCATTCACCCGTTTGAGGATAATCCTTTTGATAAATCCTATGTCCCATGCCAGAAACGTCATTTGTATATGTAAAGCTTACAGGATTATTACTTGGGTCTCGCAATTGAATGGAAGTAGGTGGTTGAGATGCATTATAATGAACCACAAATTCTATTCTGTCCATATCATCTGTAACTTTTAGTTTAAATTGTTTAGCAGTTCCGGGATTAACTTCTCCACGTTCATAATAAAATCTTTCCATATGGCGCACTTTTTCAAAAATCGCACGGTATAATTCTGCTAAATCATTTGGGATGTCCCCACTAGATGGATCAAAACAATGGAAGTAAGTTCCTCCAGTATCTGCCGCGAGTTCCTGCATTTGTTCATAAGCAGCATCTGCCCCGATTGTAATAACATGAATGACTGTTCCATTTCCCAAAATATGTGGTAAGACCTCGTAAATCATTGGAGCTGTATTTTCCATCCCATCACTTAACAATACAATATGATCGGGGTAATCAGAAATCCCTTTTAAATACAATTCATTTTGAGATTTAAATAAACTATCCCCAATAGAAGTTGAACCCCCAGCAGATATGGATTCAATTTGAGATATCGCATTACTTCGATTACCGGGTGTAAGTTTCGCGAGTCCATGAAGGAGAGTCGCTATGGATTCAAATTGAATAACTCCTAATTGATCCTCACTTAAAAAGCTATTTACGAATAATTTACCTGCAGATTTAGCGGCAAGAATCTTATTTGAAGATATCATACTGCCAGATCTATCTATATTTACCATGATATCATAATATGAGGCACCATAATTTACACAGGCTGGTTCCATATCTGTATCCACCACGTTAATATCAGCATCCACTAAATCAACATCAAGCTTATAAAACCCATTTGCAGTTTGATTTGGGGCTTGAATTTGTAAGAAATATTTACCATATACATCCACGGCTGTAAGTACGTCGGCATCTATTCCACCTACTCGAGATATAAAATTTTCCGTGAAAAATCCATGCACTGGAAGATCTTGGCGATAGTAAATATTTACAATAGCTATAAATTTTTCCGGAGCATTATGAGGACCAACTCTCGCTTGAGCAGGCTCAGGAAGATTCTTTGGGTATTCAATGTTGATAAAAGGAGTTCCCGCTTCGATTTCATACTCGTACATTGCAGGATTAGCCACAACATTTTCAAGACCAGCAACTATTATACATATCTTATCATAATTATTGTTTATTATTGCTCTTCTAAAATCCTTAGATTCTACAGTGTAGGAATATTCTACATCATTTCCATTTGAACATATTAACGCATAAAAAAGCTTATTCGTAGTTGACTGGTTAAATTGAATCGAGATTACTTCAACGCCGGGATCGATGTTGACTTCATAGTACTTATTTGCCCAACTGGTTACATTTTCATCTAGATCGGTCAATGATCCTCCTGGTAATAAGGTTGGTATCGGATCTATTTCTTTTGAAATAGTACCATAATTCCCAGAGCCATCGATTTCATCATCGTCAATAAATGTCCATTCAGAAGGAACTGAAGCTGCATTAAAGTCTTTTGTATATATGGCGATGGAAAAATCTTCAAAAATATCTTCAAATGAAGTTCCGGGACTTATATAATCTAAAGCATTATTCAACATTGTAACTCCATCTCCACCGCTAGGATTTGCATCACTACTCCAATATGTAGTGATAGCATCAACACCATAATCGGGATCAGTAGTATCTGTACCGAATTGCTCACAATAATACTGCCAAAATAAGCATGACGAATAACTAATCGTTGTCAGATCAGATTTATGATTTTCCGATAAATATCCTTGAGATTGCCTAACAAAGCTACTTCCTGCCTCAGTTCCATCAGCATGATCAAGCCAATCGGAAAGCTTATCTTGAATCATACGAGCTTGACCTTCCCTTACCCATTTACTAGCAGGTGTACCTGTGTGAGCATATTGGCATATATGAAATAGTTCGTGCCCCGCTACCTTTAAGGGTTCATGATCCGCAGGAAATCCTTGAGTAATATAGTCAGGATAAACTCCTGTTTTAAAATTACTTTCTCGATCAGGACAACAAGCCCAACCATTATATTCACCAACCGTATTTTCTACTGTCACTTCGATGGGAGGCTCATCTGCATCTAACATTGGATCTGGAAAATTCCAAGATCCAACTAAAATACTATATGCGTCCTCTAATACTTCAGCATAATCTTCGACTTCAGCTTGAGTCACGAAATTTGTATCCCAAGTATCCACCCGAAAATTACCTAAACTTGAATCAACAGTAGGCCCTGGAGCATTTGTAGATAATCCTTTAAAATTATTAGTTTCAGCTTGGATGTTTAAGTTTAGACTGTTAATCAAGAGTATTACAATAAAGCTAATTAAAACAATGGATCTTAAATTTTTAATTAAGATTGAAATAGATACATTTTGAATTCTATATACCATTTTCCCTCACAAAAAATTTGGTATAAATCTTGATTTATTTACTGAGAATATAAATTTTTGGTTAGATCATTTATTGAGCAGGTATCAAATCGAAATTTCAAATTCTTGGTTTTTAGTAAAGACAAGTTATATCGATTTTATTTACTAAAAAATATTATTTTAATTAGAAAATAATGATTGATTATATTCTTAGAACGGCTGAATTAAATGAAATAGAAGATTTATTAAAAATTGTATTCCAAGCATTTAACCGACCAATCCCTACAGATATAAAGGATCAAGAAAAGTTGCTAATTGACTTAATTAGGAATGAGATGGCTCATTTTGTTATACTTCAGCTTGATAATAGAATTTGTGGATTAGGAGGAGCATTCTTTTTTGGAAAAGTTTGTAGTTTTGGTTATATGGCTGTATTAAAGGAATATCGCAATAGGGGAATTGGAACTAAGATATTTAGCAGTTTGATGGAATATGCTAAACATAAAAATTGTGAAACATTTACGTTATACGCCTCAAAATTAGGTGAACCAATATACAAGAAGTTTGGTTTCAAAGCTCGATTTTATGAAACTATGTATAATTTACCTAAAGAGTTGAATATGGATGCTTTAACTCCAAAAAAAATTCGAATGGGTGATAAATTGCCTAAATGGGCCATTAATCTTGATATAAAGGCTGTTGGATTTGATCGTTCTAAATATTTGAACATTATAATAAAACATGGTTCTACTCTTTTATTAATCGAAGATGAAGGTTATGCTTTGATTTCAGGAGCAAGGATTGGTCCCTTAATTGCTAAAAATCTAGAAACTGCCCGAATTCTTATTAGAGAAAGTGTCTTATATGATGCTGATCATATTATTATCCCAAAGCATTCAAAATTACCAATTGAATTGTTTAACGTTATTGAATTAACTGTAAAAGCAGAGAATAAGAATCGAATGATGATCAAAGGTAAAGAGCTTCAGAGAAATTTGGAATACTTTTATGCTTTAGGTACATATGCCATGGGTTAATATAATATGAAGAAGCTTATAAGAAATATAATTATATGACTTAAAATATAAAATAGAGTGAGAATGTTAATGGTGTTTTCTTTATAACTATTCTTGAACTTTTTATTTTGAATTATAAAAAATAAAAACAATAATTTTATGGAAGTATCCTCAATTAAAACAAAAGGATTCATTAAATATCAAATAAATTTATTCGCAACAAATTTAAAGAGACAAAAAAAATATGATTTCGGACGTTATTGTTGAAGATAAAGAACGAGCGTTTCTATTTTGTAATGAGGCAATTGTGCGCGGAGCTCTTGAGTCCGACGTAAAAGTTGTCGCTTTTTATCCAGGATCACCCGTTTCTGAAATATTAGACACATTTTTTCAAATTTCTGAAAAATTTGGAATAAAAATGGAGATCGCTACCAACGAGAAGGTTGCTTTAGAGATTGTAGCAGGCGCATCAATGGGTGGTCAAAGATCACTTACTGCGATGAAGAGTGTAGGATTAAATGTTGCTTCAGATACTTTTTTTAGTTTAGGATATACCGGTATTAACAAAGGTTGTGTTTTAGTTTTTGCAGATGATCCCTTTTGTCATTCATCTCAGAGTGAAGAAGACGGTCGGTTTTTTGCTGAAAATTCGTATATTCCTATGTTAGAACCAACTGATCCCGTTGAAGCGAAAGCAATGGTTAAGAAAGCTTTTGATCTTTCTGAAGAATACCATACTCTAATTCTAATCAGAACAACAACTCGAATCAACCATCAATCAACTATAGTGCCTTTAGAACCATTGAATCGTTCTGATTTTAAACCCCAAAGTTTTCGATCATTTAATAAAAAATATTCTACTGTCGGCGTGAGAGCTCGAGAATTAAAACTTGAAATGCTTAAAAGAAGAGAAAAGATACGAGATGAATTTGAAAATTCTGAATTTAATAACGTGATTGAAGGTACATCAAAAATAGGGATAATAACTTCAGGAGTTTCTTACAATTATGTATTAGAAGTCAAGAATAAACTAAAAATAAACCCTCCAATCTTAAAGCTTGGAACTACATATCCTTTACCCGAAAAGTTAGTTCAAAATTTTATAAAGGAATTAAAAGCAGTCATTATTATTGAGGAATTATCACCTTATCTTGAACGAAATGTGAAAACTTTTGCCAAAGATGTCAACCCAGAATTAAAGATATATGGTAAACAATCAGACCACTTTAGTGAAGCTTTTGAATATAATGTTCCAATTGTATATAACGCCTTAAGAGATATTTTTCAGATTGAAAGGGGTAAAGATTATAATGCAATTCTAAAAAATGCAAACCAACTAAAATCCATATTACCCACAAGAATTCCTGTGTTTTGTCCAGGGTGTCCTCATCGAGCCACGTTTTGGGCGTTTCAAAACGCTATTGGGGGAAAATCAAGTAACATCGCATTTATCAACGATATTGGTTGTTATTCTATGCTTTTACTTAATAAAGAAATCTATTCAAAATTACATCCAGATGATTTATTACTTGCAATGGGTGCTACTTTAGGAACTGGTAGTGGAATATCATTAGCTTCTGAGGAAAAAGTAATCTCTATAATAGGTGATAGTACTTTTTTTCACGCAGGGCTCCCAGGGATAGTAAATATATGTAATAACGATGAGAATATACTGGTTATAATACTTGATAATTCAGTTACAGCTATGACTGGTCAGCAACCAAATCCAGGAACAGGATACGGGCCAGGAAACGCTCCCAAAAACAAAATAAAAATTGAAGAAGTATTAAATGGAATAGGGTTTAATAATATTTTCATAAATGATTGTTTTGATGCCAAAAATGCTATTACCTCATTTAAAAAGGCAATAAGCCAATCAGGTCCGACTGTTATCATATCACGCGGACCATGTGCTCTTTGGAACGATAGAAATAAACGCAAAAGAGGAGAAAAGATACAACCTTACTTTGTAGATCAGCAAATTTGTCGAAAATGCCATACTTGTATGCGAGATTTCTATTGTCCGGCAATTAGTATGGAAGACAAGGAAACAGAATACGTTGATGAGAATGGAAAAGAATGGAGAGGGTTTTCTTCTCATATTTCTTCAGAATTATGTGATGGTTGCGGAGTTTGCTCAATCCTATGTCCATACACAAATCATGAAGCGCGCTCAGAAAGGGACGTCATTAGAATTTTAAATAAGCCACGGGAGGTGCGTCATGACTTATAATATAATGACATGCGGAGTGGGAGGTCAAGGATTGATGCTTCTTTCCAATATTATAGGATTAGCTTGCGCTGAAAATAACCTAAACATAAGAACTGCAGAAACACATGGCTTAGCACAACGTTCTGGCTCTATCTATACTCACATTCGCATAGGAGATGATGCATTTTCACCACTCATACCCTACGGTGAAGCAGATGCTCTATTAGGTATGGAAGCTATTGAAACACTTAGATATATAGAATTTTTAAAACCAAATGGGATTATAATACTTAATAATTATATTTGGCATCCAGTTCAAAGCACCTATGAGAGAGTAAAAAACCCTCAGGGTAAATATTTAAATATCGAATCAATTATTAATAAATTAAACAAATATAGCAACCATTTATTTCTTATAAATGCACTGGATATTGCGATTGAGGCAGGAAATTCATTAACTACTAATGTTGTATTATTAGGAGCTCTTATACATACTAAAGACTTTCCTTTATCATTTAATCAGCTCGAAGAGACTTTGCCTCGAGTAGTCCCAAAAAGTGCACTAGACGTAAATAAAAAAGCACTTTTTTTGGGTTATAAATCAATTGAATAAAGAAGATTCAATTCTTACTTTATTTTTCAAAGATTTTTTTTAATTTCTAATATAACTTTATCTGTATGACTATAAAAAAAACTGAAAGAGATGTTGTGGATTATACAGACTCTCCAATCACAATTGGGGGTTTAAAGCATGATTTTGAACAACTAAAAATTACTTCCGGTTCAGTGATAATAATGCATAGTTCGTTGAGTAAAATTGGTTGGGTGGTTGGAGGGGCTATAGCAGTGATTAAAGCCATGGTCGACATATTAACACCTGAGGGTACCTTAATTATGCCAACATTTAGTGGAGATAATTCTGAACCCTCTTACTGGCAAAATCCGCCGGTACCCCAAAAATGGTGGGAAATTGTTAGAAAAAATATGCCTGCTTACCACCCGGATATAACACCAACTCGTGGTTTAGGTATAATTCCGGAAGTATTCCGAAAATGGCCTAAGGTTATCCGAAGTGGGCATCCCAGTTTATCTTTTTCCGCATGGGGGAAATATGCTAAATATATCACTAAAAACCATGATGTAGGTGTAGATTTAGGAGAAGATTCTCCGCTTTCCCGGATTTATTCTTTAAATGGTAAAATATTATTAATAGGCGTGACTCATGAAAATAATACATCTTTACATCTAGCTGAATATCGAAGTGATTTTCCAAATAAAGAATATCGTTTGGCAGGAGCAGCTATTCAGGGAAAACAAGGAAGAAAGTGGATTGAATGGGAAGAATTAAACATAAAAAGTGATGATTTTGAAAAATTAGGCACCGATTTTGAGGAAAAGTATAATATTCAAATGGGTAAAGTTGGTTTGGCTGATACAAGAGTTATACTCCAAAGAGAAATTGTTGATTTTGCGGAAGAGTGGTTAAAGAAAAACCGAGGTAATTAATTTAGCTTTCATTCAAGTATCCTTTAATTATTCTAACTCCTTAAATTTAAGAGCAATATCTTTCCAATTATAAACTCTTATCACATTATTTTCACATATGGAATGCTGATTCCATGGTTGATCATATAGTAAGAGAGTTCTTCCTTTTAGATTTTTTATGGATTCTGCTAAATTAGGATTATCATCAATATAGATATCAAAATTTTCTCTTAATTTAATATCAGAAGGATAATGATGTAATAATATAACCTCCTTATAATGAACCTTATGCAGAATATTATGATCTCTTAGTTTCTTCACAATTTCGTTTTGATATTCTGGTAATCTAGCTGAAACAATTGACACTTCATGACTTTTGTTTAACTTTTTTAAAATATCAGGAGCATCGCTATCAATAAAAGGAACATTACTTGAATTGGCATAAATCTCAAAAAAGATTCTAAACGCGGTTTCCTCATCTATGTTCCATTCTTTAAAAAAATCCCAGGATGTCACATCTTTTTTCTGATAATGCGTCCCATAGCGTTTATTGAAAATTTTGCAATATTCAATTATGATATCAAGTAGAACTCCATCTATATCTACAGCAACTTTCATAGTGAGTAAAGGTCAATTAAATTAATTATATTTTCCAATAAAATGTTAATAAATTATTTCATTAAAACTGATTGAAATTTGTTTTATGTTAGTTGACTGAAATATTAAATAATTATTATATTGTTCAATAATATTTTAGAAACATCATTTTTGTTCAGGAATATTGTATAAACTGAAACTAAAATAATAATTAAGTGAAAAAAAGTGAAAAAAAATACAATAAGATTTATAAAGCTACAATTCTATTTATTTAGTAATAAAGTTCCCATTATTTTCCCATTCTAAAAAAATGAAGGTGATGTAAGGAAGTAAAAATAACATAATAGTTACTAGTTTAGAAAAATTATCGCTCAAGTTATCCTAAAATACGACCCTATTAAAATTAAAATTTCTAAATACTATTTCTTTTTTTCCTCCACTTATAAATTAATCTTAGAAATTTTAATCAAATTTTATTTTTGATACTAAAATCCTCTTAAATTTCTCTAACTACTGTTTTTATTACAATTTTTTATTATTTTCTTAGATAAAATCATACTCCCTAAAGATATAGTTACTATCATCCATAAGAAATTATAACCTGAGATGACGGGATTACATTCATTATTATCGTAAATTTGGTTATTGTTCCCTAAATCATTGATATCTCCGCCAGTGTTTTCACAAAAAGTATTCTGAAAAATAATATTGTTCTCTGAATTGCTATCTAAATAGATGGCATAATTATTATTATTTGAAACAGTATTTCCCGAAATGGTATTATTATCAGAATAGGCAAGTCTTATTCCTGTATAACCATTTAAAACATTATTTCCCGTTACTGATATATGAGACGATTGCCATAGACTGATTCCAACTTCATTATTGGAAAAGTCACAATTACTAATTGAAATATTTTGACATTGTGATATAAATATTCCTCCAGCACTCCATGCACCCTCTGAATTTTCTAGGGTACAATCTCTAATAATTAAATATCTATCAGTGTTTTTGATTTCAATAGCACTACCTACTCCTGCAAAAATCTCTGCTTCTATTTCATAGCTTTCAATCACATGCGCTGTGAACCATGATAAACCATCCGTTCCATCACCAGAACAAAAAGTATCTAGAGCAACATTTCCATCAATAGAGATGGGTGAATGTGATGTAGATAGTTTTAGGACTGATACGTTTGTAAGCGGTATATTTTCTTGAGGTTGTGATAATAGAGATATATTTAGAATTATAGTTAGGAAGAGATATATTGAAAATAAACTAATTATCTTTCTAAAAACAGCTGTATCTTTTTCAAGATTTAATATATTAAATTTCATTAGATTACCCAATTGAAAAATGATGGATAATTTAACCAATGTCAAAATATAAACATAACCATATAAAATTTAGACAATGTATTACTAAAATTCTTTAAGGCTTTTTTCATAAATTTTAAGGATGACTATAATTCAAAAAAGTTCAAGAAAGATAAAAGGAATCTTATCTGATTTAGATGGAACAATCTACTTTAAGGGAAAACCAATTCCAGGATCTATAGAGACTATTTTATCTTTAAATGAGAAAGGAGTAAAATTATTATTTTTTACAAACACAGATAGTAAATCACCAGGCACTATACTAAAAAACTTATATAATTATGGCTTTAATGTCAAAAAAGAGGAGTTATTTACTCCAATTATTGCATTAAAGGAATTTTTATCTAAGAAACCTGCAAGCACTTTATTTTTAGTCACAACAGAAGAGGTTAAGGAGGAATTTAAAAAATTTTCGATAATAACAGAATTTGAAAATTCTAAAATTCCAGATTATGTTATTATTGGAGACTTTCATGATAATTGGGATGTAAATCAACTAAATCATGCTTTTAAATATGTAATGAAAGGAGCTAAACTGTTGGGAACACAAGGGAACAGATACTATTTGGATAAACAAGGTGAACCTGTTTTAGACACGGGTTCCTTCGTTAAAATGGTAGCCAATGCTGCCAACGTCGAACCACTAATCTTTGGGAAACCCTCGAGGGAATACTTTTTACAAGCTTTAATAAAAATTAATCTTAAAGCTGAAGAAGTGATTGTTATTGGAGATGATATTGAATCTGATATTCAAGGTGCTATAAACGCGGGTTTAAGGGGTGTTTTGGTTAGAACAGGTAAAGGGAAGTTTATAGATCTAGACGGATTGAGCATTAAACCATTTAAGATTATAGAATCATTTAATCAAATATTTAAGATTTTAAATTAAATCTCAATTGAGTTACCATATAAAAGAATAAAGTTAACGTATATAACTTTGAGATTTTTCTTCAAACGAGTTAATATATTCATTATCTCTAAAACTCTGATAAGTATCCTTTATTTCATCTAAATTAACTGTAACAAGAGTATGTTGATGATGGGATTTTTCAAAAAGATTTAATTTGGATTGGTTTAATGGATTATTAGGATGGATTACGATATATTCCTTACATTTAATACAAGCTCGTGCTCGCATAATTTTGACCTCCATAACGAGTTCTAATTTCCAAATATGATATGGAATAAATAGTATTTCAAATTATCTTTTATTTTGTAAAGATGTTCGTGATGATGCTACATATCAATGTAATTATGAATCAAACTATTTCTATTTTATTTCTTATAATTTCTTCGTCTAAGTCGCATATTTCTTTTAAACAAATGCTACAGATTGTATCTTCACTTTTTCCAATCGCGTCAATAAGTCCATTCATAGATTGATACTTTAGGCTGTCTGCGCCGATATATTTTCTCATTTCTTCGTTAAAATTATCGAAATTTTTAATTTTTGCTTCAAGCGCAATAAAAATATCCCGATTAGATAGACTATCATTTAGATCACAATTTTTTATAAGAGGTGGACAGCTGATCCTTACATGAATTAATTTGGAACCTGCATTTCTTAACATTTTTATTATCTTTTTCATAGTAACTCCACTAACGATAGAGTCATCCACCAAAACAATATCTTTATCATAAGTTATAGCCTTTATAGGATTCAATTTCTCATTAAAATCTTTTTTCAATTGCCATAAATAACGATTTTTCATCAATCCTTCTGCATAGGTTATTTTGGATTTCCAAGAATATCCCATAGCAGCACTTCTTCCAGAATCAGGGACAGGTACTACAATAGCATTTTCCGATGGTACATCATCACCTATCGCTAAATTAATTCCTAAGTTATAGCGAACTTTTCCTACAGAAATACCATCAATTACGGAATCAGGGCGGGCAAAATAGATGTATTCATAACTACAGATACCATGTTTTAGATGAGGAATAATCTGTTCTCTTTTCAGACTTTCAGTAGGATTAACATAAACAATTTCTCCCGGTTTCACATCATCAATTACTTTTGCTCCAATCACATCAAGAGCACATGATTCAGAAGCAAAAACATAAAAATGCTTATCTTCCCTTTCTAAGCTCCCAAAGCACAAAGGTTTATAACCAATGGAATCCCTAATAGCAAAAATGTCGCCTTTTTTTGTTAAAACTACGATACAATATGCCCCTCTAACAACTTTCATCATGTCCTTTAAAGCATCAAATATTTGATTTGTTAAATCATAAAATGCTGCTATTAGAGAAGCAAGTAATTCAATATCTGATATTCCAGTCAGCACTCTTCCCATCTTTTCTAACTTAATCTGAATTTCTGTAGGATTTGTTATTCTTCCATTTAATGCTATTGAAAATTCTATTTTATTAGATTTATAAAGATAAGGCTGAGCATTCTCTTCATTAGAACAATATGGAGTCCCATAGCATACATGACCAATTCCAACATTTCCGATAAAATTACGTAATGTTTTTGGAGATAAGACTTTAGACACAAGACCTTTCCCTTTGTATGTATCAATAGGACCTTCACAAGAACTTATAGAGATACCAGAATAGAGTTGTCCACGATGTTGAAGCGCCATTAAACCAGAATAGATCAAACCTGCTACTGAATAACTAAAGTCTTTACTTACAATTCCAAATACTCCACAATAGTCTCGAATCTTACTACCAATATTGCACATTAAATACTCTCTTTTTTTATATATCCATCATATCAGGAAGTGTTGAATCATATAATGACTTCATTTTGCTTAGATCTAATTTTATATCTTTAACTTGAAAGCCAGAGATAATTATTTCTGGTGAATCTATTATAGTTCCCAGTTGCTTTACATAAACTCCGAACTTTTCAGCAAGATTCATAACGTCATCATGATCTGCGGGACTTATTTCGATTATGAATCTACCTACAGATTCGCTAAACAGCAACTCGTCATCTTTAAGTCTGTTTGAGTTATAATCATTTATATTTAATCTAGCGCCCAGATTATGTTTAAAACACATTTCTGCAATCGTTATTATAAAGCCTCCTTTATCCACGTCATGATTCGATTTAATATAATTGTTCCTATAGAGTTCAAATATATAATCCCATCTTTTTTTTATCTCTCGCTCATTAACTTTTGGAGGGATGCCTCCTTCCATATCGTAAATTACAGAGTGGTATTCTGAGCCTCCTAGTTCCGCATACGTCTCACCAATGATCAGAATTTCATTTCCTTCTTCTTTAAAAGGAAGTGTTATGATGTTTTCTTGACCAATAATAAGTCCAACAATCATAATAACAGGTGTTGCTTTTATCGCTGTTTTTTTAACCTCGTCTTCATTATAAAATGAAACATTTCCCCCAACAATCGGTATTTTTAAATCTCGACAGAAATCATTCATTCCATCGACAGATTTAGAAAAATACCAAAATGACTCTGGAATCTCTGGATTTCCAAAATTACAGCAATTTACCATAGCCATAGGTTTTGCACCATTGGAGATAATATTTCCACATTGCTCGACTAATCCTCCTTTAGAACCCTCATATGGATCCAAGAAACAATGTTTTGAATTAACCCCTACGCTCGCAGCTATGAATTTATTTGTTCCTATTATTCTTAACACTCCAGAATCTCCTTCACCACATTTTATTACTGATCTTACCCCTACTTCATGATCATATTGGCGATACACCCATTCTTTGCTGCAAATATTTTCAGAAGCAATTAATTTGTAAATGATCTCATCTAATGATAAAATCCTTTTTGGAGTTTTTTCAAGTAATAACTTATCTAGATATTTTGGTCGTTTTTCTTCTCTTTTGAACGTAGGAGACTCAGAAAGGGCTTTTGAAGGTATGCTTACAACCAATTCATCTCCATCATATACTTTTAAAATTTTTGAATCGTCTGTTCTCCCAATCACGGCAAAACTCATCTCATACTTCCTAAAAACATCAAGAACCATTTCTAATCCTTCAGGTTTAACAATAAAAGTCATTCGTTCTTGTGATTCTGAAAGCATTATTTCATAAGAATTCATTCCGGGTTCCCTTGTTATAACTTTTCTTAGATCTACATCAGCACCAGTATCACCACTACCAGTCAACTCGCTTGTGGCACAGGTCAATCCACCACCACCCAAATCTTTTAAACCTCTTACATAACCCGTTTTGACAGCTTCTAACGTAGCTTCTATTATCATTTTTTTAATAAATGGATCCCCAATCTGTACTGCAGGTCTATCCGCCTCAGACATTTCTGTTAATGTACGAGATGCAAAAGTAACCCCATGTATTCCATCTCTACCAGTAGAACCACCCATCAATATAACGTAATCTCCAGGATTGTATGCTTTACTAGGAGCGTGTTGGAAATCCTCTTTCGTTCCTAAACCAATGCAGGCTACATTTACTAAACAATTACTTTCAAAGCTGTCATCGAATTCCACTTCTCCACCAATTGTAGGGATGCCTGTGCAATTACCATAATCAGCAATACCTTTAACTACATATTTAAATAACCATTGTGAATGAGAATTATCTTTTAGGCAACCAAATCGTAAGGGGTCTAATAGCGCAATAGGTCTAACTCCCATACATAATATATCTCTTATTATTCCACCTATACCAGTAGCGGCCCCATGATAAGGCTCGATTGCAGAGGGGTGATTATGGGATTCTATTCTAAATGCTAGTACATATCCATCACCAATATCAATAACCCCAGCGTCTTGACCAGGACCAGCCAATACATAATCATAATTTTTTTCTGCATCCTCAAAAAATTTTAACTTCGGGCGGGAGGATTTATATGAGCAATGTTCACTCCACATTACATCAAACATGCCTAATTCTGTGACGTTTGGCTCTTTTTTTAATAATTCTTTTACAGCTTCAAATTCATCCTTGGTCATTTCTATATTTATATCCTCTCCATTAAGTTTTACTTTAGTCATTATGAAGTCCTCCGTTTTATAAATTCTATCATTGAATCAAAAAACAATTTACCATGTTCCGTATAATTAGGGCTTAATATTGGTTCTGAAGCTCTTTCTGGATGTGGCATTAATCCTATACAATTTCGTTCTAAATTACAGATTCCTGCAATATTGTCCATTGAACCATTGGGATTCGCAATTGCTGTTATATTACCTTTCTCATTAGAATATTTAAAGACAATCTGATTGTTTTCCTCAAGCTCCTTTAGATTATCCGTAAAATAACGACCCTCTCCATGAGCAATCGGAATTGCGAGCACATCACCAATATTCATTTGGTTTGTAAGAGCAGTTGCATTATTTTCAACTTTAAGATTCACCCATTTGCATACAAACTTTAAGGAATCGTTTCTCAGCAAGGCACCAGGAAGAAATTGTGATTCTGTCAGAATTTGAAAACCATTACAAATACCTAGAATAGGACGTCCATCTTTCAACATAACTCTTGCCTCATCAATAGCTGGACTATGCGCTGCAATTATTCCAGCACGTAAATAATCCCCAAATGTAAATCCTCCCGGTAAAATGACTCCATCGTATTTGGATTCCTTGAAATGATTGTGCCATACTAAATCAGTTTCTATACCTATTACATTTTTCAGTACATGTATGGCATCCAAATCACAATTAGCTCCCGGAAATTGAATAACTGCTATTTTAACACTCATATTTCCTCAATTTCCCTTTGTTAAATTTAAAATCTTGAAATTTTGGGTGACTGGATTAAAAATGCGTAATTTATTTAATAAATCTTCAATAATTCGTCTTGCGGCATCCTCATTTTCTGCTTCTAAATTAAACCTAAGATACTGACCAGAACGAACGTTGGATACCATTTTATAACCTTTTTTGGCGAGTAGATCCCTTCTTATTGTTTCTCCAACGGGATCTCTAGCCATTTCTTTGTTTTGAATTATAACTTCTATGTTAAAATCTCTCATAATATTCTAAAAAAAGGTGTGTATTAATTTTAATAATTCTTATTAATTAATAAATAATTCTTATCGACAAATATGAGTTTAAAGGCTATATTTTTTGCTAAAAAAAGTAGATTTTATGATTGAAATAATCAAAGAGGAGCATAAGCGAAACTAACAAAAACTAAAAGGAAAAGCGACAAAAAGCTTAGCAGAAAACTATATTTACCTAGTCTTGGTAGTTTCTCATCAGGAACTCTATTCTCATTTCTCTTTTTCGAAGTCAAGTCAATAACTAACGCAATAAAACCTGCGATAAATAAACCAAATGATAAAGTCATTAATATAAAATTGAACATAATAAACAAATTACACTTAAATGTTATTTAAATCTTTCTCAAGAATTATAAAAATTCAGTCCTCTTTAAATTTTCAATTATTCTTTGATGTACATCAGACACTTCTGCCTTAAATTCTTCACCAGTAATCTTTTCATAACTTCTCATGTACCTTTTTGCGAGTTCAATTTTAATGTCAGAGGAAATTGGAGGAATTGGTTGATCGGGTTTAATATTAGGAAATATATCTGGATATGTTTCCATTAACCAACCTCTAAATATTTCTTTATCTAAAATTTCTGGTTCATTCCCCTTAGAAAAATTTTCATCATAGCTATCGAGTATCCAAAATCTTGAAGAATCTTGAGTATGAATCTCATCAATAACATAAAGCTCACTGTTTTTTATTCCAAATTCGTATTTAGTATCAACTAAAATTAGTCCATTTTTCTGGCAAAAATCTTGGCCAAATTTAAATAACTTAAAAGCAGTCTCTTCCATTTTTTCATAGATATCTTTATCTACTAAATTTTCCTTGATAATTTGGTCTTTAGAAATATAAATATCATGTCCACTTTCTGCTTTTGTGGAAGGTGTAAGAAGAATATCGTCGAGTTTTTGATTTTTAATTAATCCTTTTGGTAAAGTAATTCCTGAAGTTGTTTTACCTTGCTGATAATCTCTCCAAGCTGATCCTGTTATGTATGCTCTTACAACCATTTCAATAGGGATTAATTCGCATTGTTGTACAATAGCAACGTTAGGATCTGGAATGCTTATAATATGATTTTTAGCTAAATGTTTAGTTTTATCGAACCAAAATGATGAGACTTGATTTAATAGTTGTCCTTTAAAAGGAATGGTTGTTATTACACGGTCAAAAGCAGATAGTCGGTCTGTGGCAATAATTATTCTAAAATCATTATTAATATAATTATCTCTTACTTTTCCTTTATATAACTTACCTAAACCTGTAAAATTTGTTTCAATTAGGGTTTTATCTAATTGATTTTTGATAATCTCATCAATATTTTCTGGAACCATGGTTATTATAAAAACCAACTCGCATAAAAACTCTTTTTATATAATTTATATAGTTATTATTAAACCAATAATAGCATAATCTCTTTCATAAGCTACTTTTTATAGAAGGATCCATCATTAAATTCTTGTGATGAATATTTTTGTCTATTCTTATTCATTTTAAGCTGAAATATATGAGTTAAATCCATTTTTAAGCTATTAATCAAACTAATTAAATAAATAAAGACATCAGCGATTTCATCAGAGATTTTTTCTTTTAAAATTTGATCCTTTAATATATCATTAACGGAATAATCTTTAAAAAGAAAAATTTCTAATAATTCGCCAGCTTCTACGGATAGCGCTTGAGCTAGGTTATTTGGGGTATGATAATTTAACCAGTTTCTCTCTTGGACAAACTCATTAACTTCTTTTTTAAAAAATGAAATTGTTTTCTCAGAATCATTTTGATCCGAAGTCATAAGAACGAGTTATTTGAGTTTTTAGTTAATATTAGGTAATTATTACTTGATACTTGTAATAAATTCAGTTATTAACTGATTAATTACATCTTTACGTTGAGCAGGAGCAAAATGACCCGCCATATCGATAATTTCAAGTCTTGAATTCTTTATTTTTTTATGCATCTCTTCTGACATCTGTTCTGGTGCAAAATTATCTAATCTTCCCCCTATAATCAATGTTGGACATTTGATTCCTGATGGATCATATTCTTTAATTTCATTTACCATACTAAAAATTTGTTCTTCGATAAGCATTTGAAGTTTATCTTTAGTTACTTTCATTCCATTAATATAATCGGCTAAAGATGTAAGGATGTAGGGAATAATTCGATCAAGAATATCCTCTATTGCTTTAGCAGCTACTTCTAAAAAGTTCATGCGTATAAAGTAAGGTAAAAGATTGTAAAAGATATTTCTTATAACATTGTCAATCATTATATAACCAGAATTTAATAAAATTAAATATTTTATATTCTCGGGATGTTTGATACAAATTAATTGCGCAATCATTCCACCAACGAGCGAATGCCCAATAATACCATACTTTTCATCTATATTTAAAAAATTAAGCAAATCTTCTAAATCTCTAATAATATCATACCTCAAATTTTTTGAAAGGTTTAATTCCTTTGGATGTTCACTCCTTCCATGTCCTAAAGCATCAAATGCAATTATTCTATAATTTTCCCTTAGAACTTGAATCTGCCCCTTAAAAAATGATGCAGATGATGCAAAACCATGCAATAATATAATTATTCCTTCTGTTTGATCCTTTCGATCACCGTTGATATCTTCGTAATAAAGGTTATAACCTTCTTGATTCTTAAAGAAGGGCATGGTTATTTGATTATATTTTTGAATTATGATTTTTAAAATAAGGGTTTCCAAAAATAGTTTTCGATAATGAAAGAAATTCAACCAATTAGTCTAGTTTTGAAAAGTTTTAATAGTTAATTTAGCGGATCATTTTATTTAATGAATTTTTTTCAATTCTCCTAAATAAAGTTCAAAATATATAATAAAAGAAATTGAAATTTATTTGTCTGAGGATTTTTTATAGATTTGATTATAAAAACTAAATGAATAAGAAAAAAAAATTAAAATTAGTTAAAGAGATATTATAGATCTTTTGTTATACGTTTCTTTTCGTTAGTTTCTAATACTGTGGAAAAAAATATACGAGACAGTTTTTTATAAATCTTTACATTCTCTTTATTTGGAATTTTTTCCTCAACAAATCGTACCATTTGATTAATAGCATCAGAAAGGTTATTATATTTTCCACATCCGTGAAAACCTAATATGGCTGCACCCAGTGCTGCACCATCCTTATTTTCTGGCAGAAGAACTTTTTTGTTAATAACATCAGCAAATATTTGCGCCCAGAAGCTACTATTCATAGCCCCACCATCTGATTTTAATTCCTCAGTTCTTATCCCGCCAAAACCTTCAATCAATGTTAAATACATTTGAGCAGATAAAGCAGCACTCTCCATAATTGCCCGAGCAAAGTGAGTTCTATTATGATGCCATCCTAGACCATGAATAGTCCCCTTTCGAAAGATATAAAGAGGGATGAATAATAATCCATTACTCCCAGGAGGGGCTAGTTCAGCTTCTTTAGTGAGCATATTATATACATTGAGATTCTTTTCTTCACATTCTTTTAATAATAATTGAGAAAAATTCTTTGCATATGTTTGAAACATGGTCCCTGTTCCTGGCATAACCCCTTCTAATACCCACTTTCCTTTAATTACATGCGGGTAAGTAAAAATGGGGATATCTCCAACTACTCTTTTAGGTTCTTCAATAACATAATCCACGAAGGTACCTGTTCCGGTGGTTACTTTTGATTTTCCTTTTTCAATTACGCCCATTCCCAAAGCTGCACATTGTTGATCTCCTCCACCTAAAACAATTGGAGTACTAGACTTTAATCCAAGATCAGCAGCAGCACCAGTTGACAATTCCCCTATAACTTCACCGGGATTGTGCAGTTCAGGCCATAATTTTAAAGGTAATTCAAAAGCTTCTGCAAGTTTTTCATCCCAGCGTAGGGTTTCCAGATTCAAAATTCCAAATAAGCCGTTTGTAGGATCTGTTACATACTTATCACATAATTTCATATAAATATATGAATCTGGACAAATTATTTTAGAAGCCTTACTAAATAATTCTGGTTTGTTGGCTTTCAACCATAATAACTTTGGAAGTGAGTTTCTCCATATTAATTCATCTTTAAACCCTTTAGCATCTGTTAATTCACGTTCGTCCATCCAAGTTAGTGCTGGATGAAGAATTTCGTCATTTTTATCTAAAATGGTGACTGTTCCACGTGCGAAGGCTGCTGAAATTCCAATTACATCCTCTGGATTAAGTTTTCCACTTTTTACGACTCTATTACAAGTATTTTTTATTGCATCCCACCAAATTTGTGGATCTTGCTCTGAAATACCAACTGGTTGTTTAGGGATTTGATACTCCTCATAAGCCTTTACAATTTCTTTTCCAGTAGCATCAAAAATTATTGTTCTCGCTCCAGTGGTACCCACATCAAATACACATATTAAATCATTCATATGATCACGCTCTAAAGACTTTTAATTAATAATTCAGATATATCAAATATTTTAATCTTTTCCTTATCTTCATTGGTGATACCATAATTCAATCCTAATTCACACAATGGACATGCTGAAATAATATTATTCGTTTTTGTTTCCTTTAACTCTTTAATCCTATTTTGAGCTTCTCGAATAGCTAATTCTCTATCAGCCCAATGAGCTGCCCCACTCCAACCACAACAGTGTACTTCTTCCTTGTTATACATAGGTTCAAAAATCTCTAAATTAGGAATTGAATTAAGAACTTCTCTTATTGAATCATTATCTTTTAAGTTTCGTGCAATAAGACAAGGATCGTGAATTGTTAATTTTGAAATACCGATATTTTTAGTAGGATTGATTTTTCCGTCTTTTAATAGGTTAGCAATATATTCAACAATATGAACAACCTTAACATCGAGTTCAACATCTACATTGTTATATCGCTTTATTAATGTTAAAACACATCCAGGACAATCAGATACTACTAATTTCGCTCCAGTGCTTTCTATAAGTTCCTTATTCTTCTGGGCAAAATTCTTAGCAGTTTCTAGGTCCCTAATGTTGAAGGCAGGTCCACCACAACATATTTTTTGGTCTAAATTTGTTGAAAATTTCACTCCAGCTTTTTTTAGGATTTCTATATTCGCTTTAACTACACTGGGAAATTTCATCATTTCACATCCAATATAATAATATACTTCATCATTACCATCAGTTTCAATGTTTTCTATTCCCTTTTCCTTATAAGATTCAAAAATATTATACTCTTCTATAGTATTTGAAGAGTTTAAATTATCAATTTGTTTCTTACAATAATAAGGCATTAATCCCTTTTTATTAAGATCATCTCGTACAGTTTCTAACAAGGATACTACTGAAAAATCGAATGGACACCAGATTTTACAATTTTCCTCGTTAGTGCATTTATACATTAAATTGATAAATTCTTTATTCTCCGGTTTTGATGGGTCAATTTTACCCATAGTTAAATAATATCCTATTTTCGATTTGTAAGCGGGACTCATTGATTCCTTTTGAGATGCTTGAAGAGTTCCGCAATCAAAACGGCACATATTTGGGCATAAAGCGCAATTAATTAGATTAGTAACATCAGCTTTACGTTCCTCTTGTGGATAATAATTCTTCTTGACAAGACGTAACCCATTAAGCACTTTTCTTTTTACATCCTTTTCTACTTTGTTCAAATCTTCCATAAACCATTTATATTTATCTAAAAATTCCTGCATTTAACGATCCCCTCCTTTCCAGCTACTTTCAAATACTTTACCTGGATTGAATATATTATTTGGATCTAGAATCTTTTTAACATCTCTTAATATTTCCATACTCTTACCCCACTCATTATCCATCCATTTTGATCGATTTATACCGATGCCGTGATGATGAGCGATTGAACCCCCTGACTCTAGTACTGCCTTTATAGTAGTATTCCAAATTTTTTTATAAAATTCAAAATTAGAGATTTCTTCCATCTCAACACCACCAAATGAAAAGTAAAATCCTACTCCATTAGGATAAAAG
>RDOE01000041.1 GCA_011364975.1 Promethearchaeota archaeon
GTAGTAAATGAAATGAATTTAACGGAAAAAGAATTCGCCGAACGACTAGATAATTTAGGAAAACGATAAGTACTGTTTCAATTTTCTTTTTTTTTTAAAAAAAAAAAGATTTACCAAAAAGGAATAGCTAAACTTTTTCCACTCATAAGTCCTAATATGAATGTAATCAGGAAATAAATAAAAAAGATCACAGTTGTAACTAAAAATGCATTAAGAAAGCCGATCCTATGGCGCAAATTTATGATTGCAATTGATATTATTAGAATGAGTATCCAAGCTATGAATGTATAAACAAATAAACTAAGTAGAACATAACATAGAGCTATAATTGAGGCCGTTATCAAAACTTTTAATGGTTCCGCTTTTTCAGATTTATCGAACATTCCGAGACCTACTTTTAAAAGCAAAGCAATGATTAAGAAAAAGATTGCATATGCAAGTATAAACCAAATAATATTTTCGAACGAACTTAGAGATTGGTCCCAATAAGGAATAATAAATTGAAAAAACAATCATTTCGACCTCTTATTAAATCAAAAATATGAATTTTTAAAGATATCCCAAAATTTAAACTTTTTTTCGAATTCAGTATCATTATTATAATATTTTGATTAGAGTGGAACATAATTATTTTAGAAACTTTATTTTCACCAAAAAAAATTGGAAATGTGCAGATTAAAAATAGGATTGTACGTTCAGCAACTTTAGAGGGATTAGCTGAAAAATATGGGTATGTAAGTTCTCGATTAATTAAATTTCATGAAGAATTAGCTCGGGGAGGTACTGGTCTTATAATTACTGGTGCTGCTGCTGTCGATCCAAGCGGATCTGGAGGACCCTATCAAGTAAGAATCGATAATGAATCTTATTTAGATGGGCACAGAAAGTTAACTAATAAAATACATGAATATTCTGATATTAAAATCGCAATTCAACTCATTCATGTAGGACGACAAGGTTATCATCCAAAATATCATCCTATCGCCCCCTCCGCAGTGTTGTATCCAATTACAAATATCATGCCAAGAGTATTACGAACTGACGAGGTTGATCAATATATTAAAATGTTTGTTGACGCGAGTGTAAACGCTTATGAATGCGGATATGATATGGTACAATTGCATGGTGCCCATGGATATCTCCTCAGTAACTTTCTTTCTCCTTATACTAATAAGCGAAATGATATATATGGAGGAGATATTGAAAATAGAGTTAGATTTATAATCGATATCTATAATCAAACTCGAGACAAGTTAGGAAAATCTTTTCCAATAATTATCAAATCTCAAATTAATGATTTTGTTCCAGGTGGATTAGAGGATGATGATGGAATAAGTATTGTTGAGAAACTTGTTGAGACTGGATTTGATGGGGTTGAACCAAGCGGTGGCATAGGAGA
The DNA here is from genome assembly GCA_011364975.1 of Promethearchaeota archaeon. Lineage (GTDB taxonomy): Archaea > Asgardarchaeota > Lokiarchaeia > Sigyniarchaeales > SOKP01 > SOKP01. The sequence goes on from RDOE01000041.1 coordinate 1,400, forward strand.
AACTCCTATAATTACAAAGCAAGCTTATCCAAGTAAATTTATTAAAAAACCTGAAGATGAAAATTATTTTTTACCTCTCGCAAAAAAATTAAAACCAATTATGAAGAACTCTGCTCTTATATTAGTTGGAGGAATCAAAAATCCAGTTTCAGCAGAAGAGATTCTTAAGAATAGATGGGCTGATTTTATATCCATGAGTAGACCTTTAATATACGAACCGGATCTTCCTAAGCGATGGCAAGAAGGTGATTTAACCCCCGCAAAATGCACGAGTTGCAATTCATGTTTAGAAACTATGGGAACAGGATTATATTGTGTAATTAGAAAAAAATTAGAGGAAAAAGATAGTAAAAATATATAAGAATTTATATAGAGTTTAATGCTTTAAATTCACATCAATAAAGATCTTTAATGACAAAATCTAATTCCAATTCCTTTAAAGTTTCTTTAAGTGGATAAGCATTCTCTGGATTCCATCCCATTTTTGCACAATAACCCAAGAAATCTGCTTTGTAATCAACTGTTTTTCCTCTATTTGGACCTTCCTCAAATGGAGGATCTCCAACAACTCGACCAGGGAGGGTATTATTCGCGAGATCTATGCCTTCTCTTAAAGTAAAAGCTTGTCGTAAATTTTGAATTCTTAAGCCGATTTTAATAATTTCATCAATATTCACATCCCATCCAGTTACAGCTTTAATACTCTCTAAAAAGGGATAAGTTTGAAACCAATAGGTGAATAGACACATACCTAAGGAATTAAGGCTTTGGTGTAATCCTGCGCACATCTTCATAGCTTCGTAGCGATCATCCCCAGGTTTTCGATACCGCTTTGGGAGGGTAAACTCTTTAATAAAATTATTTCGTGGTAGTACTCCTGTAATAAAGTGGTCCAGGCTAGAAGCCGTATGTCGTCCAGGTGTAGGCTCAAAAGCATAAGTTCGCCCCATCGAATTAAAAAATTTTGGATCGTGCATCGGCAGGGGTTGACCTAATGAATGCATTGCATATTTTTCACTATTTTTTCCAATCTTTTTTGTAGCAATTATGGGACCATCCGCTAAAATATCTCCAAAACCTTCTCTTTTGATCATATTCTCAACTAGTTTAAATATTGCGTCTGAATTTCCCCAGTTTAGTTCAAGTCCATTAGTATCACTTTTGTTAATTAACCCATTTTCAAAACATTCGATTGCAAAGGCAACCATTCCTCCAACAGATATAGTATCTAATCCTGAACGATTACAAATATCATTTAGTTTAAAGAGTGAAATGAGATCATCATTAAGCAACATGTTGCCAAATGCAGCGCAAGTCTCATATTCGGGAATATGGGTTTCTTCAATGTTAGCTTCTGGCACCTTCATAATAGCACCACACTGAACAGAACAGGAAAAACAGCCATAATCTCTTAGTTTATATTTATTTATCTCCGCGGCAGAAATCTTATTCAAACGTTCCACAGGAAAATCTTGTGGACCATTTCCACCCCAATTTTTTATAGGTGTGTCTCCCGATAAACCTGCAGATACATTGAGACAACTCAATCCCAATGTATGATATAAAAACATTGCTCCACTTTGATCGTTCTTAACTCCAGAATTATAAGCTTTTGTATGCTCTAACAAACTCTCGCTATTTGCTACATTAACTTTATCATTCCCTTTAAGTACAATTGCTTTAAGTTTCTTTGAACCCATAACCGCTCCAAGACCAGATCTTGCAGCAACTCTATGCTTATCGTGAACTATTCCTGATATAAGAGATAAATTCTCTCCTGAAGGCCCTATAGAAATAATATTGACATTATTATGAGTTGATTTCAATTTATCTTCCGTTTCTGAAGTGTCCTTTCCCCATAAACTTGAAGCATCTAATACTTCTTTTGTATTATCTATTATTGCCACATATTTAGGATTTTGTGCCATTCCTTTTATTAATATTCCATCAAATCCACATTTTTTAATTTCTGCTCCAATATAACCACCGACACTAGCATCTCCCCATGTACCAGTTAAAGGTGACTTACCAGCAACCATACATCTTCCAGTTAAAGGAGCAATTGATCCGGTCAATAATCCTGGAAAGAAACCAAGTATTGATTCAGAACTAAGAGGGTCAGTTTTTTTCGGCATATGGTCATATATTAGTTTTGAAGCTAAACCATAACCTCCTAGATATTTTCGATATATTTCTTCGGGTAAAATTTCTACTGTGAATTCTTCTTTCGTTAGATCAATCCATAATACTTTTCCAAAAAATCCGTTTGACATAATTACTAATTTTCATTTTGTTCTTAAATAAGTAACTCTATTTGACGAATTTGTGAATAAGAATCTACAATAAGGAATAAAAAATTTTAAACATCAATTCATCTTTTATATCTCAAAAAAGTCAAATAAGACTACTTCTATGAAAGATTTTACTAATAAAGTTGCAGTCATTACTGGAGCGGCAAGTGGGGTTGGGAGGGGGCTTGCTAATCAATGTGCTGTTGAAGGTATGAAGATAGTATTGGCAGACATTGAAAAGGACCCGTTATTGAAAGCTGAAAATGAATTAAGGCAAACTGGAGCCCAAACCATATCAGTATTAATGGATGTATCAAAGTTAGAAGATGTAGAACGCCTAGCAAATACAACAATTAAGGAATTTGGGGAAGTAGATTTACTTTTTAATAATGCAGGAGTAGGCACAAGAGAAAATATTTGGGAAAGCACTATAAATGATTGGAAATGGGTTTTAGGAGTGAATCTCTGGGGAGTTATCCATGGAGTAAAAATATTTACCCCAATTATGCTTAAACAAAACAAAGAGTGTTTTATTTTAAATACTGCATCAGGATTTGCTCTAATAAATGGAAGTAGTATATATGGTGTGACTAAACGTGGAATTTTAAGTTTATCTGAATCTTTAAGCATACAATTAAAACAAATTAAATCAAAAATAAAAGTTGCTGTATTAATTCCAGGGTTTGTAAATACTAATATTGCAAATAGTGCACGTAATAGACCATCCGAATTACAAAATAAGAAAACCTTTTTAGAGGGGGATTTAGAAGATAAAGAGGAAGGTTTAAGATATAATGCTCAAAGTTTAATATCGCAAGGAATGAATCCAGATTATTTTGCTAAAATTGTGTTTCATGGTATTAGAAAAAATAAATTTCATATTATTGGAGACCCTGCAATAAAATTTCTTTTTAATACACGAGTAAGCAGGATTTTAAGAGATATTAAATATTTTGAGAAACATATTAGTGAGATAAAATGACAAAGGATTATGAAGAAAAGTTGCCGTTATTACTGGAGCTGCTAGCGTTGGTGGTTATATTGGAGCAGAAATTAAAAAATGTGGATTTGATGAAATATTAAAAGTATTTGAAGATTGAGTTAAAAATAGTTAAGCTAAAAAATTTTTAGATTAAATTTTGATATCCCATTTTAAAAAGGAATATGGAATAAATTTTTCATGTTCTAATTCTGCTACAACATAACCTTTCAACATTGAGTTAGTACCTTTTAAGTAAATTGCTCCTAAGATTTCTTCAATCTCAAGTTCCCCCCAAGGATCACTTTCTGATGATTGCAAAATCAATTGCGCACTCCCTAACTTCAATTCACTTGGTCGGAATACCACTTCTTCCCGTATTAGTCTTGGTTTGTAATCAAAATAATTACCATCTGGGGAAGGAAAATGCTTATAATTATAACATACTTGGATAATATCTTTACTACCACCAGGGGTTCCTCCAGTCCTCTCAGCAACTAATTGAATAAATTCTGGTGAGTTAGGTCTTCCATTTAATTTTGCTTTAACTTCAAAATATCGTGTTCCATGACGCTCAGACCAACCTTCTACATCTCTTTTCTCTTTGCGAAAGTGAATATTGGCTAATTTTTTAGGGTATCCAAAAACTTCCCTCCCAGCTACTAATGCCATATCATCAGTCACTGGCATAGCTAAGCAATATCCTCCTTCAATACCTTCGTATTCACAAGAAAGGAACACTGCGGCTTCTTTATAAATTGACCCAAAATTGGTACGTGGATAATCAGCTACAAATGCGAATATAATTGGCATTTCTGCAGGTTTTAAAGGAGGTGGAAGTAATCTTTTAATGATATCGGGTTTTGTTTGCCAATATACAGCTAGCATCTCAGCATCATAAAAGTCGGCGGTTTCTCTATTAGACATGAACCCTCCAGAAGTTCTTAAAAAACTCATAATCTTATAATCTCATTCTTTTAATTTATTGAATTAATATTGGTAGATTTAATCTAAATATAAAAATAACTAATTTTTTTTAGGTTAATCCTCATCTGTTACAATATGTTCTATTGGATCATGGTCATAATTATACATATGAAATTTTTTAGGGCTTAAAAGGAAATTTGGATCTACCGCTTTCTTCATTTTTTTAAAAAATTGTATAAACTCAGGAGTATATGCTCCTGCCTCGACAATTGATTGCGAAATTGCTTCCCCAAGCCAATAATGAACACCACCATATTTTACTTGATGTCTTAATTTTTTATGCCACATATTCATTGATTGTTCTCTTTGTTCATCTAGATTATCTGCATTGAATCCTCCTACAATTACACAATTGCCGTTTGGTAATAGAAAGATAACTGTAGCAAATAATGACATACTTCCTGGAGGAAATTCACCTCTATATTTTATATCGAATTCCTCTGCTGATTTTGCTGCTTGAGGAATTACACTTATAGGGATCTTATGACAGGTTGTACAGGATATCTTAGGAGGAGATATGGAAATATATTTATTAAAATAATTATAGGCATATTTTAAATTAAAACGCCACTCTTTTGAAATAGTTGCAGTACTATCAATTTCTTGCCATTCAAACGGTCTTGCCTCATCCTTCATAATATTTTCAACTTGTTCAAGATAGATCTCTAGAATTCGCTCATCCATTGCTTCTGTTAAAATTGAAAATACTGGTCCTTTTAATCGAGGGCGTTTTTCTGGTTTATTTTCTGTCATAGTAGATAATAATTGCACAACAATAAGTGGAACAACTAAGACATCATGCAATCCATCTCTTACTTCTTTTCTTAATTTATAGAGTAACTCATAGACTTTAGTGTAATCATTTTTATTTAATATATAGTATCGTTGTTGTTTGAAGGGAGTCTCAGGAAATAAGCGCAAAAAGGCTTTGGTTTTAATGCCCATGGTACCCACATCTCCCATAAAAAGCCCTGTAAAATCAGGAGCAACACCATAACGGCAAAATGGTTTCGCATATTTACTTGCTGCGGCTCCCGTTCTGATGATAGTGCCTTGAGGATTTGGGAGTACCACTTCTACTCCAAGGCATATATCAGGAACCAAACCATATTTTGTTGACCCAAATCCAGCTGTACTATTTGAAAGTCCTCCCCCTATAGTAGCAGAATACCCACTTCCAGGTCCCAAAACCCCTGTAGTCAATTGTTTTTGATGTAATTGGGAAATTAGCGAACCCCAAGTAATTCCGCATTCTAGTTCACAATAATAATTTTCCTCGTCAATTTCGAGAATTTTATTCATTCTGGTAAGATCTATTAAGATTCCTCCATCAGCTACAGAACCACCAACTAGATCTGCACCACCACCTCGAGGAACCATAGGAATTTTAAATTTATTTGCAATTTTAACTATATTAGATACTTCTTTTGAATTTTGAGGTCTTACTATAAAATCAGCCCATCTATCTGGGAATGCCGGATCAACATTTCTTGAATAAGCCGCTCTCATGAAATCTTTATCGGTAATGTAATCGGAACCAATTATATCTTCAATTTCTTTATATGCTTCTTTAACTTTTGACATAACTCTCGGTTATAACCTTATTCTACTAAATAATATACCTAAATTATTAAACTTTAGAATAAATATTTTATTTTAATTTATTCACTCTTTTCTGAATTTTCTTTTTTATTGCTTCATAAGTAGGAGGAGGCCCAGTTCTAATCGATTTATCATCGATAAATAATGCATCTCCTATTCCCCATTCTAAAAAGACTTGACGATTGGATGTATCAATCTCTTTAAATATAACCTTATCCCCAAATTCAGAAGCTGCTTTTTTAGCTCTTTCATATATTGAATTTTGAGCAGGACACCATCCATTTATAAAGGAAGTTACTGTCACCTTTCCAGGGATCTTCTTTGGCTTTTTTTTTAACTTGATCCATTTTGGAGGCTTAGCATTGGGATTAAAAGGTTTCCAGAGTAATACACCCATACCATGTTTATCCACTTTAAGATATCCTTGCTTTTTAAACCAAGAAGCTTTCATCCAGAAAGGTAATGATACACCCCAAGCACTTATACCGTTAAAGTTTAAGGATTTTACATCCTCTTCAGCAGCTTTAAGAAGCAGTTTTCCAATTCCTCTCTTCTGAAAATTTCCTACACCTTCATTATAACCATGGACCCAAATGCACAATATATGATATAAATTTTCTCCTTGAGCAAAAGATTGCTCAATGGGAATGTATTGTATCATTCCAACAGCGTTTTCCTTTTCATCAATAGCTACTTTTACTCTGAGACCTTTATCTTTAACTTTTTCATACCATATAGTTTTACGATCCCCCGCTTGCTTCATCTCATCAGACCACTCTTCTAAACACATTAAATATGCCGGTTTATGTAATTCAGATAGATTTTTAATTTCAATCATTTTGTTCCCCTTAATTATATAAGATTGGATTATTAATAATCAAAATTAAGAAATTGTGATATTTATAGTTTGTAATATAAGACTAATTTAAAAAACTTAGAGTATTAAATCCACGAAGCTATAATTGGAGTAGTCGCAATAAGATCTACCAAATCCTCATACTGAATACATTTAACTTTTTGATGGATATCTTCTATATCTATTCCTCTTGCAGCAATATCTGGAATTAATCCGTAAACCTTTATTGGGAGGTCAAGAAGCTCATTAACTAGGATTGGAAGATTTATCTTCCTTGATAAACCAATTACACCATCATGAATTAGAACTACAGCGATTCTTTTATGATTGATAATTTGCACTTTCAAAATCATTAATAAGTTTTTTAATTGCATCACTTTATTAGGACTAAATCCAAAAAGATATAAAATTTCATTTTTTTCTTCCATAAAGTTCACCAAATTAATTTAGTAGCGAAATATGGTATCTGCTTGTATAATAAAATCCGATATTTCTTCTATATTCGCTATCTTCACATTTTCAAAATTGATTAATTCATCTCGTTTAATACCAGCATTTTCCAAAGCAGTATCTAATGCAAAGATCTCAATATCTGACATTTCTATCATTCGATGAATATTTTCAACACTTTCCATGTGTATCACTTCTGGATTAAGTTTTTTACTCAAAAAGTAAACAGCATCACCCATAAAAATTATTTTACATGATTCAATATCTCCTAAAACCGTGATACCAGCACCCATTCGAATCGATTCGGTGGTTGAATTTTTACCTATTGGAGAATCTTCACAAATTATAACCACTGACTTTACCATTTTATCATCCTCCAGGACCAAACATTATTACTCTGTCAGAGGCCGCCATCCATTCAGATAAACCTCCTAAACCATCTTGGCATACACCGGGAACGAACTTTTCACCCTTTAATCCCGTAAAGTTGATCCATGTACTACATGCGCTTATATTTAAATTGTATTTCTTCATGAAATCTTCTAATCGCTTTGGTAAGTTTCTTATTGCCGAACCGACATTGACATCTTTATTTATATTATATACTCCACTACCATAAAAGAATATACCTAAAATTTGATGCCCTTTGCTTAATAATGCTTCTCCTAAATTTAATAAGGTATCAATTGCCTCAAATTTATAAGGTTCAGCACAAACTACAAAAGAAACAGTTACCATATTAGTAAAATCCTATTTTTTTAAATTTTTTATTAATGATGATTTTTAAAATAAAGCTTAATATATTCAAATTAGGAACTTATATTAATGTTATTGGATTTTGATTTACAAGTTGTTAATTGGAAATTATAAAAATATTTGGTGAGGATTATAGAAAGAACTCAAACTCAAAAATCAGCTACAAGTCGTTTATTTGAATTTCGGTCAGTAGAGAAAAGAAGGTTAATTCTTTCCCTAACTATTACTTTAATAGTAATGGTAATTGAAATCGTTGGTGGAATCCTAACATTCAGCATAGCCTTAATCAGTGATGCAGGACATATGTTCACACATGCCTTCGCTCTGAGCTTGAGCTTATTAGCTTTAATTATTGCCAGTAAACCTGCTTGTAATCATAAAACTTTTGGATTATATCGTGCAGAAGTATTAGCTGCATTTTTAAATGGAATTTTTCTTCTTCCAATTGTAGGGTTTATTATTTTTGAGGCAATTGAAAGGTTCTTAAATCCCGAAGAAATTCTTAGTTTATATATGTTTATAATTGCTTTATTAGGATTGTCTGTAAATGTTGTTAGCATATTAATTTTACGTGGCTCTCAAAAATCGAATATCGGTATTAAGAGCGTTTTCTATCATATGATTGCGGATGCAGCATCTTCAATTGGTATAGTAATCGTTGCAATCATAATATCCTTTACTAATTGGAACTTTCTCGACCCTTTAGTAAGTTTAGGGATCTCAGCAGTTATAATTTACTGGGCTTGGGGTATATTAAGAGATTCATCTAGAATTCTACTCGAGATGACACCAAAGGGATTGGATATTGATAAGATTATAGAAGATCTTAAAAGTAAATTTAAGGTGATATCAGAGGTATTCCACGTACATTTATGGACAATTACACCAGATATGTTAGTCTTCTCAGCCCATTTAAAATTAAATGCATGTGAAAATCCTAAGGAACTAGAGGATCTAGTTTTAGATGTAAGAAAATATCTTCATGAAAAATACAACATTTTAGAATCTACATTTCAAACAGTATGTAGTGAAGAAATGTTAGCTTGTAATTTTTAGGCTTAAATATTTCTTTCTTTTTATTTAAATCTTTAACTTAGTTATAAATATTTTCGTTTAAACTAAGAAGGGTTTTTGTTTTGTTTAATTAACTTTTTCTGAACAATAATTAATTTTCTTATATTAGATAAACCTAAATTTTTTATATTTTTCTTTTTTTATTTTCCATGATAGTATATTAAAGAAGGTTCTCTTTATGTTAAATCAAATTTCGTTAGTTGATCTTGCAGTCCCCCTTTTTTTAGCAGTTAGAGAGGGATTAGAAGCCGTATTAGTGGTAATAATAATTCTCTTATATCTTAAGAAGACTCAGAAAAAAATTTATTATAAATTTGTATACCTCGGGATTATTTTAGCAGTCATTAGTAGTATAATTTTTTCAATTCTATTTAATATGTTATTGGGAGGGTTTTCTGGATTGGCTGAAGAGGTTTTTGAAGGTTTTACCTTTGTCATATCGGGAATTTTTATAGTCACTTTGATACTTTGGATAAGTCGAGAAGGTCCGAAAATTAGAGAAACATTAGAAAACAAAATTGAGGTATCTATTAGCACTCAAAAAATCTTATCAATAACTAGCCTTACTTATGTTATTATTATACGAGAAGGTATTGAATTGGTTCTTTTATTAACAGGCACTTCTTCGGTTGGTTCATTGAATCAAATAGATGTAGTAATAGGATCTATAATAGGTTTAACAATTGCTATTATTATCGGAATAATAATATTTTTCGGATTTAGGAGTATAAATCTATCCAAATTCTTTAAAGCAACAAATTTAATTCTAATTTTATTCGCTGCGGGGTTAATAACTTATGGAATTCATGAATTTATCGAAGGTGGAGTAATTAATCCTATTATTGAAGAAGTATGGAATATAAAACACATTCTTCCTGAAGTATTTCCAGATGGAAATACCGCTACGCCTGAATTTCTAGAAATAATTGGGTCATTACTGAGAGCATTATTTGGATATAATGCTAACCCAGCTTTGCTAGAAGTGATTATTTATCCAATCTTATTGATATCTATTGGTTTAATCTCTTTATATATTTGGAGAAGAAATAATAAATAAATTCCCTAATTTTTATCCTATTTTTAATAATGTGGCATTTCAGGATGGATTTCTTGAACAAACTTAAGGTTAAAGATATCATCCACTCCAATTAGTTGGTTAATATAACCCAATTTATAAAGTAATTCCACAAATTTCATTGTCGCATTAATATAACCTTCTGATAGAGCAATACAATATTTAGGCGAGATTTTTAAAACAGATTCAACATATTCTTTACTCAATATGGTAAAGGTTTTTGAAATGATTTCTGCCGCTTTCGATGGGTCTTCTCTTAATAAATAAGATGATTTTTTATGATATTTAAGAAATTCAAATACTAATTCGGGATTTTCTTTTATCAATTTTTCAGTAAAAAAGATACCATAACTAGGATTATCTGCCCAGAAATAGTTCGAAGGTACAACAATTTTTGATTTTACTAAAGTTGAAGCAAAAATGGCTAATGAGGGTGTCCCAACCCCTGCTTCTAATTTATTATTCTTCATATCAAGAGCGATAAATTCTGCTTGTTTATAGTTATGAATTTTAACCCTAACTTCTTTACAATATTCTTCCATTAAAGATTTCAGAATAACATCATGGATAGAACCTTCACTTGGTACTCCTACAGATTTATTTTTAAATTGCTTAAAAAATTTATAAAAATCATTATCTAAATCCATAATGGTCTTATAATTCTTTCTTGCGATCATAATTGTACCTTCTACGTGACCTCCCGCGACACATTTTAATGGTAAACCTTTACTTATTCCAATAATTGCGGGGGGTAATCCCATATACCCTATATCCAATTCATTTTCTCGAAATGCTTGTATCATTGAAGGCCCTGTTCCATATAATTTCCATATCACTTCCCTCTTCATACTTTCTGCTAAACTATTATCAGCCATGAGAATAAAATTAGTGTGATATGCTGTTGAAAGGTGGCCAATTCGTATTTGTAACTTTTTCATAATTTTTTCAAAATAAGGTTATAAAATAATAATTAATTAACTGATTTTTTAAGTTTTTATAATAAAAAGTATTATTTTTATGACTAGATAACCATATCTTGTTATTACAAGATAATTATAGATATCTTCTAAAACAATTGATTATTATGGCTAAGATAAAGATTACTTTTTTATCAATTTTGAGCGATATTATTGGAAATAGAGAAATATCCCTTAAAATAGGAGAAAATTCCTCCGTTAGAGATATATTAGAAAATTTAAAAAAATATCTTGGGCATAATTTTGAATTAAATTTCTTTAACCCCGATGAGTCATTAAAAGAATATATTATTATTGCACTAAATGGAAAAGATATTCGTCAGGATGAAAATCTTGGAACCATCATACATAATGGAGACAATATCTCATTCTTGCCAGCAATAGCAGGAGGTTGAAGAGAAAATTTTTCATAATTTTTTTAATACCATTACCCAAGTTTTTTTAGGGGGGTCAACTTCCTTTACATTTATTACTTCTGCTAGATTTTGTCGTTTAACGCTCTCGGGGATATTTTTGAGAGCAGACGGAAAATCTAAGATAACTTCTAATAATTCTCCCTTTTTCAACTCTTCAAGAGCTAATTTTGTATAAACAAATGTCATAGGACACATTTTACCGCGTATATCTAACCTATTCAAACGATCATCTTTCCGATCTATTGACAGGAATTATCATCTCCATATGTTAAATAATCAAGTAAATTTTTTGCATTGACACCGCAAGCAATACAATTGTCATCATGTTTAACATCAATGAAATCAAACCTATTTTCTAAAAGATCAACGTACAAAATCTTATTCTTAATTAGATCACCAATATTTAGGATGTATTTAATAGCTTCGTTTGCTTCTAAGCATCCTAATATCCCTGGTACAAATCCTATTACTCCTGCTTGTGAACAAGACATACTGGAATCCCCCTGGATGGCATCACCAAAGATACATCTATAACATGCGGTTTTCTCTTCCGGGATTACAGTTATTATTTGGCCATGAAATCTTAACACTCCAGCAATAGTGAATGGTATCTTCAAATGAATACAAGTATCATTAATTAGCATCTTGGTTTGGAGATTATCTGAACCTTCGATTACAAAATTAGAATCTTTAAGTAATTTTTTTGAATTATTTTTAGTTATCTGCTCACTCACAATTTCAATTTCACAATCGGGGTTGAGCTGAGTTATTTTTTCAAAAGAACTCTCGGTTTTTTTTCTACCTATATCTTTAGTGAAGTGAAGGATTTGCCTGTGTAAATTAGAGATTTCTACTTCATCAAAGTCTATTAATTGTAGTTTTCCAACACCTGCTGCGGCTAGATAATATGTAACTGGAGATCCTAAAGCTCCAAGACCTACAATGGATATTTTTGAGTTTAATAATTTTACTTGTCCTATTCCACCTACTTCTTTTAGTAGTATTTGACGAGAATATCTTTTAATCTGTTTTTCAGTCAATTTCATTTTATCCATATTAGTAAAAACAAATTTATTATAGAAATAAATTAAGATTATAGAACAAAAGATAATGTTCAAAGAAATTTATATTATATATGAAAAAAGTATCGAAATGCTATCATAATCGTTTCAATCTCCCGATTTTACCCCCGATCTTTTGTCTGGAATTTCCCTCTATTACTTCAAAAATTTCCTCCTCAAGAAGATCATAAACAGCATGTTTAAGAGTAACCAGTGGTATTTTTTGTATTTCTTTAAGTTCGATTAATTCATCAATAGAAATTGATTCTCCAGGTGAAAGCAGAGACCTTATAAACTTTTTAATATCTGATAAATTACTAATAACTGTAATTATATCACTGTCTTTTTCTTTCGAGAGGGTTACTTCTGATACTGATATTTTTGACATTAAAAATTTTATCTGATCTTCAAGTAATCTTACTCGTCCCTTTAATTCGGAAAGTTCATCCTTAGATTTTTTCTTAGTTTTCCCTTTCTTTTCTAAATATTTTAAAGTTAATTCTTCAAGCGTTTTTTGGTCTATTCCAGCATTCTCTATTAATGCAATTTTTTCTTTTTTAGATAACTTTCCTTCAAACTTAATATTGCATTCCTTAGCTAAATCATTTATTAAAGTAATTGTCAATTTTTCTAATCTAATCATATAAAGTAATCATCTCTTATATCGGTGAGATTCAGAATAAAAAAAATATTCTTAGTATATATAAGAAGGTTATAATAAATTTTAAAAAAATCATTATTAACTACAGAATTAGATTAATATAAATCCTAAGACCTATAATTTCCACAAATTTTATTACGCGAAAAACTTTCTTTATTTTGAAATTGAAAGTCATCTTTATTAAAGTTGATTACAGTTAATGAGTAAACTCTTAAATGCCCTTTATATAAAACGTAATATCGGCAAAATCTACCTTTTTAGCTTTATTTTAGGGATTCATACTGTAAGGGGGGTATTTATCCCGTATTTTACTGATTGGGGAGGCTTGACCTTTTTTGAAATTATGCTTTTGCAAAGTATCTTTACTATAGCCATCTTTCTCTTAGAAATTCCTTCAGGAGCGATTGCAGACAAAATAGGACGTAAAACAGCAATTTCTCTATCCGCACTGTCAGTAGCAGTTGCAGCAATATTTTATAGCACGATTCCAGCATTCTTTATGTTTGCAATCGCCGAGATCATTTGGGGATTCGGTGTAGCTTTATATTCTGGAACAGATGAAGCATTTATTTTTAATACACTGAAAATTCTTGGACGAGAGAAAGAATTACCAAAAATCATGGGGAGAGAACAAACGATGAGGTTGATTGCATTGACCGTTTCGGCACCTTTAGGCTCAATAATTGCCGAATACATTTCTCTACAATTTACGATGACCTGTTTAGCGTTCATATATTTTGGAGGTTTTTTAATTTCCCTAACGTTTAAAGAACCAAAAATAGTAAATAATAACAAGTCAGAGCGATACTTGACTATTTTGAAAGATGGATTTAAACAATTTAGGAAAGTTAAAGTTTTAAGAATATTGTGTTTTGATCGATTATTTATTGGGGTGCTGATCTATTCCTTATTTTGGACGTATCAAGTATATTTTGAAGTATTATCAATTCCTATTTTATGGTTTGGATTCCTAACATCATTAATGAATATTATCCAGGCTATATTCATGAATTTATTACCTCGGATTGAAAGTTCAGTCAAAAAGAAACTAATTTTTTTGATAATCGTGGACATAATTAATGGTATTACTTTTATTTTTATGGGATTTACTTCCAATACTTTTTTAGGAGTTTTTTTGGTGCTCATAATTGTGGGAATTGGGTATCCTCGGTACTTACTTTACATGAATGGAATCAATAAATTTATTGAATCAGAAAATAGAGCAACAGTTTTGAGTACTATTAATATGTTTGCGAGCATTTTAAGGGCTATATTTAATCCAATAGTGGGAATATTAGTGATGTGGAACATCAATGTGTTTTTTTTTATTATAGGAATTGGAATTCTCAGTTTTACATTATTAACTAGAGTAAAGAACGAATACTTATGAGATGGATGATATTAGAAAAGAGCCTTCCTTAATTTATTCATAATTATAGTCAACTTCATCTAGAAAAAAGATTAAGTATATATATTTATCAAGAACAACCTTATCGAACTAAAAAGTTTATTAGATATCGTATATTTAATTATAACTGAAGAGTGCTAGTTTGATAAGTGCTCTAAAGGTTTCACAAGGTTTTTTTATGCCAACCGGAATAATTAAATGGTTTGATGGAAAAAAGGGTTTTGGCTTTATATCTCAAGATGACGGTTCCAATGATGTATTCATTCATTATTCTGCGATTAAAGGAGAAGATGGTAAATTTAGGACTGTTTATGAAGGAGATAAAGTTGAATATGAAATTACTACGGGCGAAAAAGGGCCTCAAGCAGTAAACTTAATAGTTACTGAAAGAGCTCCCCGTAAAAAGGGTAAAAGACCACGTAAAAACGAGGAATAACCTAAATTTGATTAAAGCCACCTTATAAGAAAAATAATTAATAAAGGAAGTATCAAGAAAAGTAAAAGAATGTGAAAAATCCTGGATTAAGGTTTTTAGAATTTTATTATTTCGCGATTTTCCCGTTTTTTTCTTTTTTTTATTATTTATAAAAAAACAATGAAATTCTATAACATTATTAGGTAGTATTATTTGTATAAAGTAAAATTATATATTCTCAAATTATTATTATTGGTCTGAGAATGCCAACCCATTTTGAATCTTTTGGTAATTTCACAACAGGAATGAGCTCATACTGGGCATTAATTTCAAAAAAGTCCCGAGGAACGATACAATTATCTGAAAAATCCTTTTCATTTAAATCAGAAAAAGATAAGATTTTATTTGATATTAAAATTTCAAATATTCAAAATTTTTATCTGATAAAACGGTTTAGGTTTCTTAGTATAGAATTAATCACAGATCAAGGTGTTTATTACAATTTATATCCTCGTACCCAACAAAATAAGATGTTTGGCGGATCCGAAAAATTAGCCAAAGAACTTTTCACAAGTCTTGTTCGAGTTGTATATAAAGGAGATTATCCAATTTTATTTGAAACAAAAGGTTCTTTTATTAAAAAAAAAGTTAAAGAGGGTATTCTTCAAGAAAAAAGACATAATGGGATTGTAATTCTTACAGAAGAGTATATCCTATTCAAAGCATATAAAAAAAAGCCAAATAAAAAAATTCCTATTCTCGAAATAGAAGATACTATTCTTCATAATAATAATTCAGAAATGTATTTACAAATAAAACTAAAAGATAAAAACGTATTTTCAATAATAGCACTAAAAAATAAACGTAATAGAAATCGTAAAGATAAAGTAAAAACTGCTCAACTATATGAGATGTTAATTCAAGCTAAACAATATAAAATTTCTGAAAATATTAAAAAACAAGAAGAAGATGAGATGCGGATTAAGCGCTTAAAATCAATGTTCGAAGTTTCTAATAAGGTAAGGTTAGATATGGTACGTTTAGCATTAGACATGGAGGAAAAAACTTTTACAAATAAAATCTTTCAATGGGCAAAAAAGTTTAAATTCATTATAGATGGAGATTACCTAATTGTTAATACGGATACCATCAATAAATTTATAGAGGATTTAAAATTGGGATTCGATCTCACTATTAGAGGAGAATTAAAAACAAACTGTATAAATTGCGGTAAATCTTTTGATTATACTGCTAAAATTTGTCCTTACTGTGGAAAAGAACAAGTAGAAATTTGATTTAATACGTAAAAATTCTGATTTTAATTAACTATTCTTGTGTTTAATATGATTATTAAAAATCTATTAAATAGTATTTTAATCTTGATTTAATATCACTTTTGCAAGCTCTTTGGCAAATTCGGCTTGATAATTTAGAATATTATTTGAATCAAGCGTCAGAATTCTAAATTTCAACGAAATCTCATATCCGAAGTTCAAAATATGAAACCGAGGTGTATATCCAAAATTCTCTTTGTATTTATTACAAATTTTCTTTAGTTTATTTATTTTAATTCTAAATTTTTTATAATCAACACGTAATATAAAATTATAAGAATACACTTCTGACAGGTTATGATCTACGACATTTTTGAATAACTCACGGAGTTCATAATCTTCCTGAACTTTTAACGAATCATCATAAAAATCAATATCTAAACGAGCAATCCCCCTATCTTGTGGTGATAAAATTTGTTGTTTAAATTTATTGAACCTCTTTCTTGTCGTTAATTTGATAGTATAATTAATTATCTTTGAAGAAACAACTTCCGAGTTTGAAATTTCTACGATGATTCTATCCAGGGTTTCAATAACAACTTTCATTAAAGTAATTGATTTTATTACTCCCTTATAGCTTTTTATCTTGACTACATCACCAATATCTATTGGATCTACAACCCATAATAACAGTCCGGCGATGAAGTTAGAAAAAATACCACTAGTAGCAAATGCTAAAGCTGTGCTTGCTAAACCAGATATTATAGCTAATAATCCAGGGTCAATATCAGAAATTGAAGGAAAGCCATTCAATATTAAAAAAAGAAGGATAAGGATGTATAACACTCTTAACGAGAAATTAATTTTATTTTTATTTGATTTGGGTATCTTCTTAATTTTTTCTAAGAGAATTTTTAGAATAAATAAGATAATATAAAACGAAACCGCTATTAGTGCAATAATAAAAAATGCCTCAATATCACTTGCAAATATCTGGTCTATTATTGTGGGTCACCTACCTTATTAATTTCTTCCTTTTGAATGTTTTCCTTATATGTTTCCCATCCATCAAAGATTATTCCGGGATAAAGCTGAAAAATGATATCACGTAAAAAACTATCCGTATTAGATAGAATAAGCCTTGGATCATCAGATTTTATATAAAGGCTAATTCCTAATCTTCCAAATTCTATTGAATCAACTGCATAATCGGGTTTAATTCCAAGAATGCTTTTATACTTATCAAATACTGGAGCTAGTAAATTATCCAAATTTTGTAGTTTAATATCACTTAGAATGAATACTTTCTTTACATAGGTAGTTGTTTTGATTTTTGAATTTAATAACTTATTTAATCGATTTAGATAAGCTTTATAATCCTTTTTTTTCCCAAATTCTTGTTCTGATAGCTGAGGATATGTTCTAAATTTATTATGGGTAAATTTTACAATTGAGGATCCAAATACATTACTATTTGGTATAATTACGTTCACCCCGTCAAATTCCCTAATCTTTAAATAATTTAAATTTATTTCTTCAACTATACCTTGCACACCATTAGTCTCAATAAGGTCTCCAATCTGGAACTGTTCAGAACCCAGCATTATTGCTCCTGCTGCGACATTATTTACGATTTTAGTGAAATTTAAGGAGACAGATATAATTAAGAAAGGTACTATTGCGAAGAATAAAGGGTTTGAAATTTCATATAATAACCAGAATATAAATATACTCCACACAAGATTAACAAGTATCGATACCACTGCTCGATAAAATCGCTTCTTAAAGAGAAACGTTGTTAAACTAAACAAGGGTTTTCGAATGATATATATAATAATGTTTATTATAGTTAAGTTGACCACTTCTTGCTTAAAATCGGGATTAAAGTAATAGATTAAAATTCCGATTGTTATTAGACTAATATAAATTAGAGCATAGTATTTTTTCTTCATAATTTTATAATTAGATATATATATATTAAAAGATTATAGTTTTGAAGAGGCATCTAACTAGAAATTTTCCACCAATATGGGGGATCTAATTTATAATATCGATTATTATCGTATAACTTAAATTTATTTTCGTCTAAACCAAATGCAAACCCTCCTAAAAAAGGTATCCAGTTATTATCTGGAGGAAGTGAAAACCATCCAAATCTTAATGCGAGAATGAATAGATCATGAGTTATATAAATATTGAGACTTTTTTCTGGAGCTAGCTTGGTTTCATTCCATATATGATCTGCAGCTTTTTGACAATATTCTTGAAAGGGCATAATTAATTCAGGAGAGTAGTATCCTACGACCCATCGGTATATAAATTGTATTGGAGGTTCTTTTTTGAAGATGTTTATGAAAAAATTGGGGGCTGCTCCAGCATGATGGAGTACCAAAAGATTCCCTTTAATTTCGGGGATACCACCCACTTCACTAAAGCCTGCTGCAATATCTTCAGCCGTTTCTTGACAACGCCATACGATACTATGAAATAAATGAATATGTCTTTTAATTGGCAATAAACTGCCAAATTTTTTAGCAATTTCATGGCCTTGTGTAGTTAATCTTAACCGGTACATCTCTTCTAATTCATTAGGTTCATCACGATGGGAATGTCTTAATAGAACTATTATTTTTGTCGTTTCGGGGAATTTCTTTATTGCTTGTATTATTCCTCTTGCTTGAGAAGTCCATTCAGCTTCTTGCCATACTTTTTCAACATCCATTAATTATCAGTTTTAATTGTTAACTCTTTTTTTTTAATTAGAAACAAAAATACTCACTTAATAAGGTAATCCTTTTTTAACTAAATATCAATCCTAATTAAACCTTTATATAGAATTTTTAGATAAATATGATCTATTACTATTATAAATAGAAGGAATTTAGGGGAATTAATCAGCCCTAAAAAAAAGATTATCTGGAAATACTTTAGGATGGCATATTGGATTGAAATTTTTATATTAGTGTTTTACTTTATTTTATTGATTGTATCAGGGTGTTTCTCTAAATAACTAAACTAATTAAAAGCGGATTTTTTTATTTTCTAATTTTCTATTAATTATTATACAAAAATAGATAGTAGGGTAGAACTTACGATTTTGAATTTGCGAACAAGTAATTATTAAGGTGAGGAGGTCTTATTAAAAATGTTTAAATTGTTAACCTACTAGGTTTAATGTAACTAATTATATTCCTTCAAAAACTTAAGAATCGAAAATTCAAATGTTCAACAATATTGAGGATTTTATTGATGACTGGGAAAGAAGGATCAACCAATTATCAGATTACATAGCTGAATTAGAAGCTAAAGTCTATCAATATCAGAATTTGCTTAATGAAAAGGAGGCTCAAATAGCAAGATTGTTAAATGAAAATTCACAACTTAAAAGTCAAATTCAATCAGTACAAAAGCAAGCAGTATCACCCGTGTATTCAAATCAATACACTCCATCTATCTTAGCATCAAATCAACCAGTATTAAGCTCAATTTCTTCTGAAGATATATCTACAATTAATAAAAGAAAATGCCCTAATTGCGGAGCAATGGGATTTGCGATTAAAGAAGTTGAAGATAGAAATCATATTCTAAGTTATGTACCAAGAAGAATATACGCCAAAAAGAAAATATGTACAAAATGTAGATTTGAATTTTAATAACCATTTACACAATTAACTCCGTTTAAATTTCGAATAATCAAATTGGAAATTAAAGTAGATATTCCCCTTAAGAAAGGCTATTATCGAAATTAAAGTAGGTATTCCCCTTAAGAAAGGATATTATTTCATTCTGAGATATGTTGATATCATAGATGATGAGTATTTTTTCCCTATTTGTACAGTACTGATGAATTCCTATATATTTAAATCAGTATCTTATTGGTGAAGTAATTTATCTAACTCTTCTCTCAATGAATTTAAATCTTCTACAATACCTGATTTTTCGTCCATGCAATCGATAATAGTATCGCAGGCTATTAATGTTTTATAAAATTGTCTTTCTCTTAATAGTTTCAAAATATCTCGTTCTAAAATTATAGTTTTATTTATTTGGAAAAAATTCTGTACACTTTTTAAATAGAATTGAGATAATAAATAAAACTGAGAATGAATATACTTTTAAAATTTAATCTTAATGTATAAATTTAATAATTCTACGGAAACCTGCTTCACTTTATAAATTATAAGTTAACAACAAATAATTTTAGTATAAATAGAGTGTGCTCACCAACAGCTAGGATCAAAATATTGTTTATAGTCTTCTAACCAACTACATTTAGTATATTTACAGTAGTTTTCAGTAATTTCTTCTCCTTTTTGAATATCCCTAAGAGCAACAGAACAAAATCCGTTCTCATCTTCAGAGGCACCAGAATTATCATCAAACGAGTGGTTAACATATCTTGAATCATCTAAGCAGAAAACCAAAGCATCAAGATCTCTTTCATAATAAGAATAAGTCAACAATCCTTGAAAAAAATTTTCTAAGATATTTGATTTAGATGATTTTTCTAAGGTTAAAAATTGAATTTTCGAAATGATTAATACATCTTGAGGTCTTGCATGCCACCAAATAGTATTTTTTGGGATTAGTTGTTTTGCAAATAAACCTAATCCATGAATATTGCTTTTCTTTACTTCACAATATATATCAATAGGATTTTTTGAGGTTAAATTATAAGGTATTTGTTCTTGCTCCATAAGTTATATCTCATCCGAATCAGTTATTTTAATATTAAAAGCCCATATTTTTTCCGTTCATACTCGATTCTAATTACACGGAATATTAATTTTTATCTCTTATAATTTAATAAATCATCTGATTTCTTACCGGTTTTTTACTTTAAATTTTACCAGAAAACTTCAAATATTCATTAATGCTTATCTCTAATATGGTAGAAGCTCTTAAGGTCTGGGATTTAAGTGATTTTTATGAAAGTATAGCTGATCCTAAAATAGAACAAGACATTCAAAATTTATTAAAGTCTTCCGTAGCTTTTAATGAAACAATTAAAGGAAAACTTACTCAATCTTCACTTACTGCCAATAAACTTAAAACTTGGTTTGAGCAATACGAATCAATTACAGAAAAAATGTTTTATTTAGACACATTCTCTCAATTAATCTATAGAATTAGATCTTTAGATGATGAAGTCAAATCTTTTCGATCAAAAGTAGAGGAAATCGTAGTAAAAGTACAAGAAAATTTACTTTTTTTCTTTTTAGAACTCAATGAAATTAATGAAGAAAAATTTAATGATTTAATAAAATCTAAAGATTTAGCCTCCTATTCTCATGCAATTAAATTTAACAGACTACTAAAGCTACATCAATTGACTGAAAAAGAAGAACAAATTATATTGATGAAAGATATAACTGGAGTAAACGGATTTATAAAACTATATCGAGAAATAAAAAGTAATTTCACATACGAGTTTGTAATTGATGGAGATTTGAAAACATTAACTGCCGCTGAAATTTACTCTTTTATCTATAGTGAAGACAAAGAATTACGTTATAAGGCACTAAAGAAATATCTGGAAAGATTTAGAGAAAATGAAATGGTTTTTACCCATATTTTTAATAATATCTTAAAAGATTGGAATCTAGAATCAAAACGAAAAAATTTCAAAAGTCCAATTTCTCAAAGAAATCTTCAAAATGAGGTAAGTGATGAGATCGTCGAAATTCTTGGTAAAGTAACTACAAATAGTTACTATATTGTTGAAAAATATTATAACCTAAAAAAGAAGATATTGAATTTACCAGAACTTCACATTTCAGATTTATATGCCCCAACGGGAACTATAGGTAAAAAATATGCATACCAAGGAGCAATTGATCTAATTAAAGCAATAGATAGTAAATTTTATCCAGAATTTGGGGAAATTGTTGGCTCTATGGATAAATTAAACCATATTGACGCTCAACCAAGAAAAGGGAAAGATAGGGGGGCATTTTGTTCTCATGGAAAACAAAAGCATTACCCATTTGTATTTGTAAACTATACGGAATATATAGATTCTATACTCTCATTAGCTCATGAACTAGGACATGCTTTTCATGCTTATTATATTCAGCAAAATCAAAATTTTATAAATATAGATATTTCGTTAGTAATTGCAGAAATCGCTTCAGTTTTTAACGAAATTCTTACTTTTGACTATTTAATGAATAGCGATTTATCTAAGGAAGAAAAAGTTTCCTTATTATGCATTTTTATAGAAAATAATTTCGGAAAATCTCATCGGCAAAATGCTTTTTATAATTTTGAGACAAAAATGCATGAATTGTTGGACCGAAAACTGCTAACAACTAAAGAAATTAAGCAAAATTTTGTTGAAGAAATGAAGTTAATGTTTGGTAATTCAATAGTCAATATTGAAGACGACTATGCTGATTTCTGTTTTGTAGTATCTCATTTCCTCGAGGTTCCATTTTATGTCTACGCTTATAACATGTCAAATCTATTAGTAATTTCAATCTATCAGCTTTACTTAGAACAAGGGGAGAAATTCGTGCCGAAATATTTGAAACTACTTTCTCAAGGGAGCTCTCTCTCACCTGAACAGATGCTTAAAGGAATAGGGATTGATTTGAATGATGAATCCTTTTGGGAGAAAGGGATTAAATACCTACAACAAAAAATTGATGAGCTTGAAACATTATTAGAAACAAAGTAAAATAACTTTCATTTTCAAATCTTTTCTTTAATAGTTTAATCTAATTTTATTATTATTTTTTAAAATATCGTTTTTACTATTATGTCTAATGGGGAATATTATTCCCGATTTCTTTTTATTATGTTTGTATTCTTTTCAACCACACATTTTTAATTGGTTAATAAAAATGAAGAAATCTAACAAAATTTTAACAATTTTAGTACTCCTAATCGGATCTGTTTCGTTTGGATTTTTGAATCAACCTAATTTATTTACTTTGACTGATAGTATCATAGATTACGATCCTATCGACATTGGCCCAATTTTGAGGAGCTCAGAATTACCAATTAGAGGGGCACTCTCTCAAAGTGATACAGCTCAATTGAAATCCGCAGATAGCAATGAATATTATCAAATCAATGATACACTAGAATGGTTACTTCTTGATGATTATACTGGAGTTACAAATCTAACTTCTTTTAAATTAAAAGCATTTAACGACGGTGCAGAAATCTGGTTACAGGAAGATTTAAGTTACCTTGACAATCGAGAGACTCCTGTGGTCACTCAAGAGCAAATAAATTATTTTCTTGAAGAATTTAAAACCAATATTAATAAAACATGCGTTGATTATTTTGGAATGCCAAATTTTCACAATGGTAGCAATGCAGCATTACTAGGCGCAACTCCAGATACATATTTTGAGAAGAATGGAAGAATGGTTATCTTATTAGCAAACATACGTGATGAGATGTATTATGACGATAAGTATCCTTATTATATTGTAGGGTATTACTGGGGCTTTATTGAAAGAATGCACGATAGAAATATTGTCACGATTGATGTCCATGATTGGGAAAATAGAGTTGGAGATGATGCCGCAAGAGCAAATCTTTATGAAGCTACTTTAGCCCATGAGTATCAACACTTAATTCATGATGATTACAATCCTTATGATGATCTTTTCATGAATGAAGGATGCTCTATGTATGCAGAACCCTTATGTGGATATCCTATTGACTGGGGCTCAATAAATAGTTTCCTATTTACTCCGGATAATTCACTTACTGAATGGGGTGATCAAGGAGATATAAATATTTTAGCAGATTATGGTCAAGCACTTCTCTGGACAATGTATCTAAGCGATCATTATGGCGGGGCGGACTTAATTAGTTATTTTGTAAAAACTGGAATTCCTGGCATTACAGGTATCGAGAATGCTTTAAAGCATTATGAACATTATTTTACTTTTGATGAAATCTTTCATGATTGGAGAATTGCAAATCTTATTCACACAAATCAAATAGGAGAGGGAAAATATAATTATACATCAATAGATTTAGGTTCAGAAGATGCAATCCAAACTAGAATCTATGATTTAAAAAATGCTAATATCCAACCAAAACAGGGATCAGATTTTGGATTTACCAAGACAATATTAAACTATAACACACACCTATCATTGTTGGGATCATATGGTACTGATTATATATTGTTCAGTAATTTAACTACTGATTGCTGGGGTGGCTCTAACCAATTTGCTCTTAATTTCGCATTCGATGGAGACAATAAGGCAACTATGCCTAAATGGGAAAGAACAGATCAAGATGGAGATGGTGATTTAGAGTGGTATTCAACGAGTGCTAAACCAGAATCAGATGTTTTATTATACAAATCTATCACCTTACCTTCTGAAGGTATGGTGACCTTATCATTTGATACTTTTTACCAAATTGAACCTTTATGGGATTATGGATTTGTTCAGATTTCCACAGATGGTGGAATGACATGGATTTCTCTTGCTAATGAATATACTACTGTAGAGCATGATCCTGATGCTTATCCCGCAATTGTAGATTATCTACCTGGTTTAACTGATACGAGTGGAACTTGGATCAATATGGAATTTAATCTAACAGATTACATTGGTGAATCCTCAATAAGGCTTGGCTTTAGATATATGACAGATTGGGGTACCGAAGATTTAGGATGGTTTATAGATAATATTAAGATTAATGGCGAGATGATTGATGATGCTGACGATTTAGTAACTTTCGAAATTCCTGAAGATCCTGAAATTGACTTTATAGTTACACTAATTGATGTTGTAGATACAGAAGGTTATGTGGACTATAATGTAATTGGAACCATGAATCTAGACGATATAGAAGAAACTGGTTTAATGGAAATTACTAACTATATCTCAGCAAATGAAAATATACTCGTAATAGTTAGTCCATCGAAAGGGCCTGCTGATTATATTTTTGAGGTTGCCCGAACATTAGTAAAATAAATTTCCAATAATTTTATCTAATTTTTTTTCTTTTACTTATTATTAGCTTTATCATAATCTTCTTAATTCTTGAAAAATGTTATAACCTTATTAGTTTAAGGGGTATCTAAATATGAAAGGAGATCAAAATCAAGGAGGATTTTTTCTCTCAAAAAAGGCTCATATTTCACCAATAATTGCATTACAAGTGATTATTTTAATAATATCGATTGTAATCCCTCTACTTTTAGTAAATTTAAATCAATCAAGCAGTTGTCTTCACCATATAGAAGAGGAGGGTGGCACTTTATGGATCGTTGGCCGAGCTTTTGGTTTTACAACACTTACTTGGTTTATAATATCTTCCTTATATGGAATTAACACAAAAAAGCTTGCTCGTTATTTTAAATCCTACACTAAAGCACGAGATATACACTGTTTGAACGCAGGTATCACAATTGGAGTGTTTTTTATTCACTTTATAAGCCTATTATCTTCAGAGCCATGGGGCAACTTAATTTTTGATGGGGAATATAATCATATCCCTTATTCTTTATTTATGACAAAATTATGGACAGGTGTTTTTTTTGGAATCATTATGTTTATGGTTTTTATAAGTGCATTTTATTTTAGAGATATGAACCGAATGAAAAAGTTTGGCTTTAAAAACTTTATAAAAATTCACTATATTATGTTATCCTTATCAATAATCCTTGGAATTCATATTTTTTTAATTAATACCGAATTATTAGTAATGTTTTGGGGATGATTTATGAAAAAAGTATTATTAATAATTTTATTGGGCTTCATTTTGACATCCATACTTACAATCACTTATACGATACAAATAAGCAGCACTTTTTCTAATTTTTCGGATGATAATGGAGGAAATGGAGATAATGATCATGATTCTTTTGACAATCAAGTAAATCTGAGGGAATCTTTAAATCCATCCAAAAGCACAATTCATGGAAATAATCTATTGCTTCTTATTGAAATTCTAGTACCATTTGCTTCCTTTATAGAAAAGAAAAATAAGATAAATATGAGAAAGTGAAGTCAATTTACTCTCGCAAAAAAACACCCAAGTTCCTTGGAAACACTTCAAAATACTTTGCTAAATCATATATATGTAACTTCTCTTTCAATTCCATAGGAAGATTATCTAAATTCTTTTCTCGAAGGAGCAGGGTAACTTCTTCTTCGTTAAACATCGGACCTGATTCAATCCAGTCTTTTACTTTCTTATTTGCGGGACATACTTTTTGACAATAAAGGCATCCCACAAGACAATTATGCGATGATATGTGAATCCAATCGGGAAAAGGAATGTTGTTTGGCTGTTCATTGTGGTATGTGAGGCATTTTTCTACTCGTAAAAGAAAACGATCAGTAGGGATTGCACCCGTAGGGCATTTATTAACACATGCATTACAGGTCTTACACATCTCCATCATTTCAAGTTCAAACCAATTATCTTCAATAGCAGGAAAATCAGAATAAAAAGCCATTAAACGATGAAAGCTTCCCATCCCTGGAACATATGTAATATTGTTTCTTCCATATTTTGCTAATCCGCTACGCACGGCTAGTGTTTTTTGAGGAATAATCGCGTAATTTACATTATAACCTTCGGGAGATAGCAAACCTTCTAAGAATTCTTTAGTATTATCCATGATTTCTCGACCAAATAGATATGTTGGGGGAACTAATAGAGAAATTTGTTTGCCCTTCCAATCTAATTTAACTTCAAACTGAGGTGCTGGTTTTGCAAGTATAATAATAGAGTTAATGTTTTTAAATTCCGCCTTTGGTTCAAATTCAAAATATGCTTTATACATTTCATATAAAGGAGCATATATCAGTTTTTTTTCACGATACTTTTTTATATCTTTTCTTAAATCAGGGATGTGACTCGCAGAGATTATTGAAACTTTATAGCCATTACTATCAAGAGATTTATACAATCTTTTTTGAGTATTTTCTTCATCCATTTTTATTTTACCTTATGTGATCTATTAATACATGTCAATTTATTAGTACAAAGATTAGATAAGGAAAGTTTTATTGTTGTTTTACGAATATTTTTTAATTGTCTTAATAAAAGTAATATCATCATTTTTTTCTTAATGTCTCAAAAGTTCCATACCCCTCTTTAATTCCATCCAATTCAAAATCTCCAAATGATTGGATTAATATTGATTGATTTCCCTTATCATCAGTAAAAGGAACCGGAATAATTGGTCCAACTTCTGCCTTCAGAGAATGCAAGATCCCATCATTATCAACAATTTCCAAAATTGAACTAATTGGATATATTCCATCAGCCTCAAATTGGTGATCAATTATTTTAATTGTCTTTAGAGGGATGTTCTTACCATTTTTAAATAGAAATCCGCCAGTAGAAAGTCTTCCATCATCAGTAATTATTGCTGCAGGATTTATCGCTAAGTTTTTATTAAACCAAATCACATAATAAAACCAATTTCCTACTCCGGTCCAGTCTCTAACACCATATGTATGATCTCTCTGACCCAAACAATCTTTAATGGAGAATTTCTCATTATCGAGCCAAAGATTACCATTAACTTCTCCTATTTGTTCCCAATGCTTGTCCCCAGACTTTTTTCCAATCTCTAAAGATTCAGGAGTCATATACTTGCTATATTCATAAGGCTCGTTTAATGGATTAAATTTTAAATTTATTTCAACAGGTCGCACGTATTGTATTAACTTCGGATTAACCTTCACATCAGGTAAATTTCGTGAATTTTTAACAAAGATCATATTGCCTTTAAAAGTATAATCCCAAGTTTTATCAAAATGCCATCCATGGCTCATTCCTTTCACTTTTAATCGATTAGTAAATTCTTTAAGCTTTATGGTTTGAAAATAACCTGCAGCAGAGCCATCAGGTAAAAATAAGAAAAAGAATGTCATTGCTTCATTTTTATTGGGTTTAAATCCAATTCTTGACATGCCTCCCAATTTCTGGGTGTTATCATAAAATACAAAATAGTAACTTTCATTCCATTCTGGATGATTTGTGATGAGGTTATTATGTATTATTGGTTCTATTTTTATCGCCAGGTATTATTATTTATGAATTTTTATTTCTCCATTAAATCCATTAAGGCTAACGAGTTGCCCGATCTTAAGAAGTTTACTTGCATTTTGAAGGTTTGTTACCGCAGGGATACCATATTCTCTTGCAATCACGGCTCCATGAGAAAGTACTCCGCCCGTTTCCGTGATTAATCCCCCAATTTTGGAAAAGACTGGTGTCCAGCCTGGATCAGTACGTGGAACCACAATGATTTCACCACTTTTGATGTCAGGAATTTCACTGATATCTCTTAAAATCCGTATTGTAGCGGTAACTATCCCTTGACTAGCAGGAGTCCCATAGAAGATGGTACTGTTTGACTTATATTGCGATAAATCATCAAACTCCCGGTTATTTAAGATGAATTTGGGAGGGATTGTATCTTCATTAATCTTAAATTCTTTGTATCTATCATTAACTTCACGAAAAAGAATTTCTTTCTCATCTTTATCAAGTAAATCTTTAATAATTTTTCTTATTTCATCCTTTTGAAAGAAAAAGATTTCTTCTGGCGCATCTATTAGGCCTTGTGAGGTGAAAATTCTTCCAATCTCTAAGAAAAGCTTCCGATGGCGAGTGATCCATCTATCAAGATTAAATCTTTGATTTTCTCGAAAACTAATATACTTACGGCTATTTTTTAAAATACCGGAAAATAATTTCCATTTTATCATTCCTAATTTTTGATGTTTTATCTTAGATTTTACTAAATGTTCGACAATTATTCTTCGATCTTTAGAGTATGATTTTTTTTCATCTTTTGTGGAATCTGTATCCTTAACTAAGGATTTTATAACATCAAAAATTAATGAGGGTGATTCATTCCAACGAGGATAATACGGTTCCCGTGTAAAACCTCTTTCTCCATAATTATTTAAGAACTCATTAAAATTAAGTTTGAATTTTTGAATATTTGTAGAAGGATTTCTTGTTAAAATATTTAAAACCTGGTTTGACTCATTTTGTAATATGATTTTCCTTAATTCATCAGAGGATTGGACCAGTTTGACTAAATCATGTATTCTTTCATTAGTTTCCGTTAATTTATGTTCTAAACCAGATATTAATATGGGATATATACTCATCCCTTCGTCCTTACCTAAAAATCGGTTAAGAAGATACTGAGTCATTAAGTTCATGCCAAGATTATGAACAGGTATACCGTACCTTACCAATCGAAAATGAGTTATCATTATTTTATCTAATTCCATTGCCAAAGATAGCAACGTTTTGGGATCGTTTTCGTTTGTAAGCGCTCGTAATTTTAAATCAAATTGGACACAATAAGGATTAAAAACATCTTTAGTCCATTGCTCATATTTTTTAGCAGTTTTCGACATAGCACCATCAGGATCATGGAACATTATCCTTAATTCTGCTATGATACGTTTAGTTAACCTGAATGGAAGATTTCTCATTGTTTCTTTGCCATGAGAGCCTGCTCCTTGTGGAAAATAATGGAGTAAATCTTTATTTCTTAAAAATTTTGGAATTTCGAACTCAACCTTATTCTTCAAGACATTTAGATTG
>RDOE01000042.1 GCA_011364975.1 Promethearchaeota archaeon
TTTTCAATATTATGATGGCACTTGGCATACAATTATTTCAGCATATCCTAATATTTGGTATCACATTAGAATTGATTTTGAATGCGGAACAGGAACTTATAAGGCGCTTCTAGCAGATACGTTTTCTATTTATATAAATGAAATAAATACAGATTTCTGTTTTAAAATTCTATTTTTTCAGGATAAGCTGTTTCTAATAGTTCAAGAGCTTTCTTGGCCATTTCATTAGAAATTTTAAATTTATGTTCAGATGTTTTATAAGCGTCTCGTATTTTTAACAAGAGAAATTCTGGAAAGAAGATTATGGGTTTTATATCCGTTAAAAGAAATATCCAATTTCTACCCGTTTTATCAGTAATTTCAGTGATAATATTGAAATCTTTTAGGTCATCTAAAATTTCACTTACATTTACAAATTCTGAAAAAATATTTGGGATTTTATCGGAGGGATAAAATTTGTTACGCATCAAAACTAAATTGTCATATAAATCGGGGTTTAAAAGTATCGAAGCTAACTTTTTAGTTTCTTCAGCAGGTTGATTAGTTGGGTCATATGGAGAAAAGAATTCAATTACTTTTTCCATATATTTAGGATATAATTCTGATTCGTTCTCTTTTAAATAATTAATTAAATTAGAGTTAGGTACCCTAACTAAGATAATATCTTTTGTTAAAAACAAACATTCTCCTTGATCTTTTATTATTCCTGTTTTTTTGTCTCGCTCCCCTTTAATCCAATCCCGTTTTATTAAATTTAATTCTAGGAAAGGTTCCAACAATAAATCCAAGTTTGGATTTTCTTTAATTTGTTCCAATATTTCTCTCATTTCTTTCTTTGATTTTGGAGCTTCTCTTAGATTATTTAAGATAGTTAAGCGTTCTGGGCTGTTAAAAATCAAAGCAGCTTTTTGAATCTTATCTAAATTAAATAATCGCTCAATCTGAAAATTTACGAATTTTAATTCTTTTTCTAAAGCATTATTTATATTTGATATTAATGAAACTTGATTTACTGTCCTAGCCTTTTCTAATGATTCATATAGATAATCCAAACGGGCTGCCATTTTCTTAATAATTTCCTCAAATATTTCGATATCATCTGTTAATGAAAATATAAGTATAGTTACAAATTGGGTTTCATTCTCCACTTGCTTGAAATAAGAATAGACTTGATATGGATGTTCCTTTAATCGACCCATATAGAAGTTGCTAAAACTTCCTCTAATTTCATGAATACCAGTAGTATGATGATAAAAAATTGAAAAAATATCACTTTTTGATATTAAATCTGAATAATTCGTGTCAGAAAACTGATCATTATTAAAAAGAAGTATTATTGGTTGAAATTCAGGTTCAACTTCTCCTGAAGGTTTTTGATTTAGTATAAATTGAAAAGTTAAGATACTTTCGAGCATTTTAATACAATAACATTTTTTTTTGTTAAATTTATAATCTTACTACTAAAATAAAAATTTACTGAGCTTTTGATGTAATATCGGAAAAAAAAATTTAATTAATACTTTATTTTAAAACTTATTTATAGCCACGAAAGTAAATGAAAAACTTGAAAAAATCCTTAATTATTACTAGTAAATCGAGACATACCTTACAAAAGCCTTTCGGATATGATATCTATTGAGTTTTTCTTACCTTAATCTAATATAGAACGCTAAAATTGTTATTTTACCCATAATTTATATAGAGTTTCTTTTACTGTAATAATAACAAAATTATTTTCTTTCAATTTCTATCTATTTTTTAAAATACTGGTCAAAATAGAAATTGCATACTAAAAATGAGATTAAATAAACTTAATCATAGAAGATTGTTTATTCTATTAGGACTGATCTGTGTATTTATTATTAATATTAATTATTCCAATAATAATTTTTTTGATGCCTTAAAAACAAAAGATAATTCTTCTAACACTCTCCTAGATTATAATAATTTGCCTTTAGAAACCCAAACATTAAGTCCTGAAAATGAATATTACGGGATAGGGCAAGAATGGAATGTAACTCACTGGGCAAATAGAACAGATAATAACTTAGAAGCTACCTTTCAAAGCACTTCTTATGATGTAGTAAATATTCCATTAGGTTATGGGTGGCAAGGATATAATTTAAGCGCTAGCATAAATGATCTATATGAAAAGCGAAATTGGGCAAATGGGACATTTAATTGCGGTCCTGATGATAATACTTCGCCTAATTCAGATTGGTCTGATAATGATAGCAGCTATTTACAGAATTGGACTTTTGGAAAAAATGATGTAGTTGGCTATACAAACCCTATGAGTGGAAATTATTATGATAGCGGAAATGCCTATACTAAATATCAAGATTGTTTAGAATTAAGAATTAGAGGAGGGCCAAGCGCAGATCCATACGGATATGATCAAGGCGATAATTGTTGGTGGTCTACTGATTTTCAAATACCTAGAGGTAAAGCTATTGAAGCAGAGTTAAATATTGCATTATATTCTTATAATAATGATGAATGGGGTGATCAATTCAATTTTCAAGTGCTTCTTAATGATAAATTCATTTATGGTATGGGATTTTATAGCTTGGAATTATTAGCGGGAGCCCAAACTTGGTATCCTCTAAAAATTCAATTAACCAACTGGTTAAATGATCCAAGTGTTTTTTCCGATCCTGTAAATGATACAGATATCAATCTAAAATTAAGGTTGTATAAAACAGGGGGAACTGATCATTGGAGTGAATACGAAACATATTATAGTCTATTTTTGGATAATGTATCATTAATTTTAAAATCTCAAGCACTTCCTACTCAATTAGGATTAAAACTAAATTCTACAGCAGTACAAAATATTAATTGGGGATCAGGAACAATTGATTTAAATGGAAATTGGAATGGAAGCGAAAATTCTCTTGTTAATGCTAATTTTAGTTGTACTAATGAATGGGCTTTAGGCGATTATGATGTGTCTTTTAAAACAAACTTAAATCTTTTTACCACTAAATCTTACCCAGAAACTAATTATGAGACTAATACAATGTCAATAGGCACGTCTTTTGAGGCGATTAATAACAGTAATATTGTTAATTGGGAATGTTATGCATATTTTGGAGTACCAACTGGATATCAAGAAACTTTGATGAAACTAGAATTTCCAGAAGATGTTAATATTACATGGATTTCTAATCCTCAACAACCTGATACTAATGTACTTAGTCAATGTAATAATTTAACTCATGGTTTGTTAATAGTACCCGTTAATTCGATTTTGAGTACTCCAGATGGTTTTTGGAAATTCAAGGGAATTTCTCCTAATTATTGTACGGAATTAAAAATTTATAATAATAATACTGGTTCTTGGGTTGAAGATACTAATTTTTTTAGCGGAGGTTATGTTAATATTACTTCGAAAGTGGTTAATTCAGCATTGATTTCTAGTTATATTCAAAATACTAAAGCTAAAGTTCAAATTAGGTTCCCTAACGGATCGATTTGGTCAAAGCAGAGCCAAATTAAGAATCTAGATATTAATGGCAATGTTAAGTTTGACGTTTTTCAGATTCCTCTAACCCCTCCAGAATATATGGTAGGGGAATATGAAGTAATTGTAACCTGGAATAATTCCTATTCAATTAACTCTTTTAACGAAATCGGGATAATCTCCAAAAAGTTAACTGTTATTCACGAATCTGTGTTAATCCCAGATAAGTCTTATTATGAAAAAGTATTTGAAGGAACTCTTCTAAATTTAAAAGTTACTTTTAAAGATATCAAGAATAATAAACCAATTGAAGATGCAGTAGTTTATCTTTACAATTTTACAGGAGGAATCCAATACTTTAGCGAAATAAATCCAGGGTATTACTTTCTTGAATATAATAGTAGCGGGGGATTTTCTGGAAACAATATAATTACAATTTACGGTAATTCTACCTATTATCAAAATTTTAAAGTAAATATAACAGTTGAATTAATCCTTGAAACAAACCTGAAAGTAGAGGAATTTCCAAGTTTACAAGTAGTTTGGAAAAATAATTTTACAGTTCATCTTAATTATACTGAAAAAATTACTGGAAATGGTATTATAACCTCACCTCAACATAATTGGATTGGAGATTATCACACTATTATGGTTAATCCAGGGGTATATTATATCTCATTCAATAGTTCCTTATATGAGGTGAATAAATTCCATTCGCTTATTATTAATCTAAATGAAACAGGTTTTGAACAACAAACTATTATAGTAGAAATTCAAGTCCTAGAAAGAA
Organism: Promethearchaeota archaeon; assembly: GCA_011364975.1. Classification (GTDB taxonomy): domain Archaea; phylum Asgardarchaeota; class Lokiarchaeia; order Sigyniarchaeales; family SOKP01; genus SOKP01. The sequence continues at coordinate 4,257 of RDOE01000042.1, forward strand.
GTACTTATCTTGATAAAATATATTTAAACGATTTCGAAAGAACATCAATTGAAATTGCCTGGAATAAGATATTGAATATAACGACAAACTATAAGGATATTAATGGATTATTAATTAGCGGAGCAATTATTCAATTACGTGATGGAACAAAGATTTTAGGGACATTTTCAGAGCAAGCAAATAAGTATTATTCTCTTTTAATAAATACAACCTTATTTAATGTTGGAGTAAATTCATTGGCAATTTATGCTAAGCAAACTAATTACACTGCCTCATTTACAAACCTCATTATAACTATTGGAGAACGATCAACATATTGTTTAATATTTCTGGATTCCGAACAAACATCATCATGTGAAGTACCTTGGAATGATAATTTAAATATTACTGCTATTTATCGGGATCAAGAAACTAATAATTTCATTGGTGGGGCAACGCTACAATTACGCTATGGTTCGGATATATTAGGTACATTATCTATACATACATCTTATGATCAATACTATTTACAGATAAATACTACGATTCTAAGTGTGGGAGTTAATGGTTTAACAATTTATGCTAAACAAGATAATTATTCTATTTGTTTAGAAAACCTTATTATAACGGTAATAGAACGAGAAACTACTAGTTCAATTTACCTTGATAATCAGATTAGAGATTCTTATCAACTTGAATGGAGAAATATTATGAATATTACTACTATTTATAAAGATTTAGAGACAAGTGAATTTATAGATGGTGCTTTAGTTCAAATCCGTAAGGGTGCGATTACTTTAGGTGTTTTTTCTAAGGATTCTTTACAGAAGCAATATACTTATATTATTAATACTACTCTTTTAGGTGTCGGGGTTAATACATTAACAATTTATGCTAAGCAAGATAATTATTCAATCACTGTAAATAATATTATTATCACAGTAGCAGAAAGAACCACGCAACTCCAAGTTCTATTAGATGGAAGAGATCTGAATACAATAATTCGTTATAATATTTCAATGGGGGAAGCATTAAATATTACTGCAATTTATAAAGATGATTTAGATCAATTTATCGATGGCGCTACGGTCAACTTAGTAGGTGGGACAATTTCTGAAATTTTTATACGAAATCTTGTGTATGAACAATATAACCTAATAATCTTAGCTGAAGATTTAGGAGTAGGTGTAACTTTCTTAACAATTTCAGCTAAACAAATTAATTATTCTATAGTTTTTAGTAATTTAATGATAAACGTAAAAGAAAGAAAATCAGATATCCAATTATTCCTGAATGAAGAGAATAAGACTCTCGAAAAATATATCAAAGCAGAAGTTAATACGTTAATAAACATAACTATAATTTTTAGAGATTACTTAAACGGCTCCTTTATTAGTGGTGCAACTGTTCAATTTGTTGGAACAATAGAAGGATTCTTAACTCAACATCCCGTTCATGAACAATATAATGTCACAATAGATTCAAATAATTTAGGGCAAGGTGTAAATTTCCTAACCATTTTTGCACAAAAAGATGGTTATGAATCAAAATCAATTTTAATTACTATTGAAATTATTGAATTAAAATCTATATTACACTTGTTTCTCAATGAAGCTAATAAAACATTAGATAAATCTATTAAAGTCACAATTGGTCAAATAATCAATATTACAACAATTTACGAGGATTATTTAGGTAACTTTGTTGAAGGAGCTCTTGTTGCTATTGTTGGAGAGGGAATATCAGAGAATTTTACTAGACACTTAGTCTACAATCAATATAATCTATCTCTTGATTCCAGAAATCTGAATTTTGGAGTCAATTTTTTAACCATTTACGCCCAGAAGATAAATTATCAACCCCAAACCACAATAATAAAAATAGAAATTGTTGATAAAGATACTAATATAAATCTATTTCTAAATCAGCTTAATAAAACATTAGATTCGACGATAGAGCTTCCTTATGGGGCTATATTAAATATTACTATTAAATATTTTGAGGTAGAATCTAAAGAACATATATCAAATGCAATGATTCAATTAATTGGTGAAGGCCTTTCTGAGGTTTTAATTGAGTTTGGAACATTAAATCAATATTCAATAATTATAAATACTAATCAATTAGATATTGGAGTACGATTTTTAACGATATACGCTCAAAAAGCAAACTATCAATCATGCTCAAAACTTTTAAAAATTCAAGTAAATAGAATAAAAACTAATGTTTCAACATATTCAGGAATTTCTGTATTTAACAAGAAACCGGGAGATTCTTTCGAATTAGAAGTTCTATTGATGGATCTTGATTTTAATCAACCAGTTTTAAATGCGTCGGTTACTTATACTTGGACGTTTGGTCAAGGATCATTATTGGATCAAGATGATAATGGAATTTACACTGCTACTTTAACTAACTTAGTTGAAGGTATTCATGTAATAACAATCACGGTTTATGCAGGAGATGATTATGAATTCGAGAGATATAGAATTACTTTAAATGTTATTCAACCTGCTGGAGAGGCGTTACTATTCCAAATTTTAACCGTTGTAGGAATTGCCGCTGCTGTTGGAATTGGAGGTTATTTAATTGCTTACCAGAAAGTATTAAAGTATCCAAAACAAATCAGAAAGATACGTAAAATTAAAAAGACATTAAAAAGTAAAAAGTTACCCAAAATTGAAATCCTACCACGGAAAAGTGAGATTAATGAGATATATTACTTAAATTATATTGCATCCAATAAGAATTTAAAAGATAAGATCACAGAAAAGTCAGTAAAAGAAGCAGAAAAATTAAAAAAAAACAACAGTTGATTAACTACTATTTTTTTTATTTTATTTTTTAAAAATCTATTAATTTTAAACGATTTTAATGAGTTAACTATCCGAATAATGAAAACGATAAGAAAAGTTACAATAATTATGGATTAATAACCATTTCTAAATGTGTAAGATAAAAAAACTCAAATTTTACGTAAATTTCTTTTATATAAAACATAAATATATGTATAATTATATTTACTTTAGAATTTTACCTAACTAATTCAAAATTCTTGAAAAAATGAGAACTAATATAATCAAATATCAAATCCAAAAATAATCCTGTTGGTTCAAATGTACAATTTAAATAAAATACTCCAATCTGATCTTGAATTTATTAATATAAGTAATGAAGATTTTACACTTTTTGAATACAAACCGCCTCGATCCTTTAAAAATTTTGCATTAGACTTAAATATTGTTAAACAAAACACTAAGAGCAACATCTTTTTTCATCTTTTTAGAGGTAATTTAAAAATCGTTAATATTAGATTAGATGATCTAATATATACTGCTGGATCTACTAATAAAATTCAATATCAATTATTAGAAGCGTTAATTGAACAAACTGCAAAAAATTTTAATATTACTTATGATGTAAAGTATATTCTTTCTTATGGAAATTTTGATAATTCAATTTTTAGAGATTATAAGGATGAAATTGTTAAATTAATTCAGACTTTCGATGAGTTAAAAGCTGTTAAAGTGATTAATGTTCCGTGTTCTGTCTGTGATAAAGTATTACCATTAATCGTTAAAAAAAGTTTTATTGAAAATGCTGAATCTTACCCCGCTCCCCTCGTATATATGCATGAAGGCCATTCAATTTTATGTTTTATTGATAAAAATTATGATGTTAGAGGAGTAGAATTAGTCAATATTACAGGATAATTTTTTCTTAAAAACAAATTAGCATGATGTAATTCAAATTAATCAATTTGAAAGATTAAACTAGGTGCGATTATGGAAGAAAATAATAAATCTGAAAATCCTACTTTTTATGAAGAGATAATAAAGAAAACAAAAACAGGGATCACTTTCCCTAAGGATTTAAGGGATGCTTTATTTGGGGACGAGGAAGAAGTTTATTTCAAAATTATTGTTCCAAATGAGAAGGATAAAATTATACTAGAATTTATCAATAAATCAGAAGCGAATAACTATACAAAAAAAGAAAAAGAAGTAAAAACTAAAACTAGCAAAGAATTGAAACCTAGGACATCTGCGAAGGCTAGTAAATCAGTTGAATTTAGCCCCAATTGGGGTGCTTATTTTCTTTATGATTTTAAAAACCAAGATAAAGTTCGACCAATTCTCGAATCAGCATTTTATAAGTTTTCAGAAACACCAATGAATTTAGAAGACGCAATGGGGCGGGTGAAATACGCATTAGTTTCATTTTTAACTTCAACCAAAACAGAGAATGCAAAATTATATTTTTCAGTAATTCGGTTTCTTTCTGATGTTATTGAAAAATTTAATCTTCCAAATTTAATAGATTGGATTTTTGAAAAAATAATTCCTAATGTTGAGAGTAAATTCCTTTATGAACAAGCTTTACTCGAATTATTAGAATTAAGCTTGAAAATTAATCGATATGAAAAAGCAGAGCTCTTTATTTTTTATATTCTAAAAAACATAGATGACTATCCTCGATCAGAGTTATATAATATATTTAATTCATTCAAAGAATTAGTAAAAAAAGTGAGAAACATCGAAAGAACAGAAAAAATTGACGTGTTATTAAAAGAAAAATTAATAGAATATGGTGAAGGTGTGTCAGATAGCGATTATAAGATACAAATTGTTGAATTTCTCGAAGATTTAAATTATATTGAGTTGGCTTATAAACTTGCTAAAGATATTCAAAATAGCCTTCCTGCTGACAGTGTGAAAGTTGAAGAAATTCGAAAAATAGTAAAAAGATTGTATACTACCCCAATTACAGAAAATAAGATAGAATAAATCTTTTACTGATTAGCTAATTACTATACTAATAATAATTTAGTTCGCTTCTTTATCATTTTCACCTTTTTTAGCTAATCGATCTAGAGATTCATCAGCGTTTTGCAGTTCATCTTCTAAAATTTTTTGTTCTTTTTCTCTGATCTTTTTCTGTTTTAATTCAAGTTCGACTTGCGAAAGCTCTGTTTCTTTTTCTAATAATTCTTCTTTCATTTTTAATGTTTTTTCTTTTTCCTGAATAGCAATCTCTTCAATCTCTTGTTCTTTTAACTCTAACTCTAATTTTTTCTTTTTAATTTCAAGATCTTTCTTTTTTAATTCAATAGCTTTGTCAATAATTGCTTCTTCTTCTTTTTTCATTTTTTTTATTACTTTTTTAGGAATATCTTCTTGAGTTTGGGGAATTTTACTTTCTTGTTCTATCAAATTTTCTTTAATTTTGAGTGTTTTCTCTTTTTCTTTAATCATTTTTTCTTCTATCGCTTTTTCTTTTTCTTCTATTTCTAATTTCTTTTTTTTGATTTCTAATTCCTTCCTCTTTAACTCTAATTCCTTATCAACAATTTCAGCTTCTTCTCGTTCTAATTTTTCTTCCTCTGTTAATGTTACTTTCTCCTCTTCTTCCACAATTTCTTCTATTTTTTCAACTGTTACAATTGCTTTCAATATACTATCAACTGCATTCTTAAGATTCTCGTCTTCTGGATGCTCTTTGCTATAAGAAGTTATTATTTTTGTAACAAGAGACGGAGTATTGCGACCTATGGCTTTTAAAGCTTGAATAGCTTTTTCAATAACAAATTCTTGGGTATCACTTAGTAGTTTAGCAATATTTTTTATTAATGACTCATCATCAATTTTTTTATCTCCTCCAGCCATAAAAATAAGTAATTGGAGATCAGCTTCTCTAACATTTGGATCATCAGAGCTTAATAAATCTTCACTATATGGTAAAAATAACTCGCATTCATTTTCACATAAAGATTTAAGTAATAAAAGAAAAGAATATCTTAAAACTGAGTCACGTTTTGAAAGATTTTCTAATATGGAGGGGATATCGATAATTAATTGTTCAATTAGAAATCTAAGAACTGTTCTGCCACCATGTAATAATAACAGAGTTTCAATAACATCTTCTAATCTATCTAAATAATTAACCTCTGTTGAATCACCTAAATATAATGCAATAATATTAGCAGCATCGTCAAACCTTTTATCATTAACAAAATCTTTAATTTTTTTAATTTCAGGATTTTGGCTTTCTTTTTCACTCATTCAAATCACTCTTTAATAGTTTTTTAAATAACCTCTTTCTCTTTAAACCCAAAGAATATAAAAATCTTCATATAGACGATAAAGAATGTTAAAGATTAGTCTTAAATCCCTATATCTTAACATACCTTTCATTTTTTTGTCTAAATAATAATCCGATTCAATTCCAATTCTGATTTTGATTTTAAGATTATCTAATTTATCATAATAAATATTAATTTCCTTTGCAAATTGACAGAGAGCGTCTATATCATTAGGAAAGACATTCCAGAGATAATTATCTTTTTTAGAACTATTCTCATCAGGTGGGACCTTACTGATTTTAAATAAAGTTTCTTTGGGAATCATTGTAGTAAGTTCTATACAATCATTTGGGATCATCTTTAAAGAAATTTCAGGAAAGTAAATTTTCGCGAACAATTTAGTTAAAGCATGCAATAATTCTAACTCCTTAATACTTTCACGAGTGGCATTGCATAATACATAGTTTTCTTCGATAAAAATGACGTGAAGTTTATCATCATATTTAATAATCATAAATTTTTTTTGTTCTGAAAGTAAATAATCAAAATTTTCCTCTCTATTATTAATGCGATCGTTAAAAACTTTATTAATCTCTTTGAAATCTTGTTTTGTGAAATATTTATTGAGTTTTCTGTAATCTCCGTGAAAAAAAACGTCAAGAAAATCAATTAAGTAAAGATAAGAATCATTTGGTTTGTAAACTACGGTTTTATTCCTAAAATCTCTTAAAACTATATTTTTATGTACACTATAACAAAAACCTGGTTGATCTTCTACTTTTAGCCCATTTAATAATCTTAATTTTAAAAGAAACCTTCTAGAGCATAATGGTGTTAAGGTACATTGAATTCGGTCGATCTGGCATTCTTCAAAACAGAGTTTATTAATTCTTAGATTTAATAAATCTAAGAGTTCTGATTTGAACTTCGAATCAGTCTCCGTATCTAAAAAACTTGAAATATGCTCCGGTAATAATGGCATTTTGGGTAATCCGTGAAATATATAACTTTAACTAACTATTCTTTAATAATTAATGATTTCTAAAAATTTTTAGTATTTCAGTAAAAGAGTTCCATATTTAATTTAATCTTAATGAAATTATCTAGGTCAAAAAGGTTTAGGACTATAAAAGGAATTAATAATATTAATTTTGAAATTTATCAACTTACAGAGATTTTTCATTAATTACCACAATATGGACAAAAGCGAAAATCAGGTTCCATTTTATGTCCACAATAAGGACAGAAATTTTTTGGCTTGGAAGCGGAATTGGTCGACACCTTTTGAGGAGAATAATTTTTATTTAGATAATTACCTTTAGTAGTGTATCCTTGAAAAGAAGGTTTATCTCTCATATAATTGAGACCCATATTGACTCTCGTTAAGCCTTTAGTTTTCAAGATTAAGGTTTTAAAAATTAGTATTGAAGAGAGTATTAATACAGTTGCAAAAAATATAATCCAACCAATAGTAAAGGATAAAATACCAATTCCGTTCATAAAAACAATAAACATCATGCTTGATAAGACAATTATGGCAGAAATAATACCACAAAAACTGTCAACTATTATCTTATGGCTATCATCTCTTTCGGCGGGCAGATTAAATTCACCTTTATCTAATTATGCTCTCTATGTAAAATGATAAACAATTATACTTATAAATACTTGTATCTCATAGATTTAGATTAATTTTTAGTTTCTTCCTCTCGAGTCTAAAAAGAAAGATTGATTATTTGGTATTTATTACAAATCAAGATAAATGAATTGTAAAGTATATTAATAAGGGTTATTTATATTTTTATTAAAAAGAATAAAAAGTATTGCTTCATTATATTAAATCTCGAGAAAAATGATAAGACAAGTTCACGTTTTCTATAAAGGAGATAGGATTTATAATTATTCATATGCTATTGGTTTATCAGATGAGGATTTAAATAATGTAAAAAAAATTATTCAATCATTCTTAGATATGCCTATTTCTGGGAAAATTTTTCAGCGTCCTGTTTCAGAAAACTTTCAAATTTTCCATAAATCTGAACAAAGTATTTTATTTTTAATTATTGCTGATTTAACCGACCAGATTGAGTACGTTAAGAATATTATTAATAAAATTATAGTTAAGTTTAATAAACTTTTTCCTGATCCTAGTAGCATTCACCTTGAGAGTGATAAAAAGTCAGAATTTGATCTTTATCTTAGAGAGATTCAATATGATTTACATTCAAAAATTACAATTTTAGGACCTTTTAATTCTGGTAAAACAACCCTATATAACCTTTTAAGGAGTAATAATGAGAAATTAATTATGAATTTCGCAAAATCATCTCTTTTTAAAATTGAAAATTTAAAATTTGATTTATGGGACTTTCAATTAGATGATAATTTTTCACTATTATGGTCTAAATTTGTAAGTGGTTCTGATTTAATTATTCTTCTATTTGACTTATCAAATTATCATTTGAAAGTTATAGACCACTTTTTAAATTTGATCAAGCGGGAAAGCAAATTTTCAAAAGTTATTATTTTAGGAAATAAAAGAGATTTAGTGGAAGAAATTGATATAAAATTAGTCAGGAATGAATTAAATTTACCCCATTTTGAAGAGATATCACTAATAAATGATAATGTAAAGGACCAAATCCTATTTTTAATCTCAAAAACCTTAGCATTGAGAAAATATTTACCTCAAAACTTTAAACATTTAATGAAGGATGCAATAGATACTGAAAATGAAGGAAAATTAGTTTTAGCTATTGCAAAATATAAAGAGTTAATTAAAATTTGCAATGAGTATCAAGATTTTACATATTTAGACACATTTAAACAAAAAGTTGATGAACTACAAAAAATGGTTGAAAAGCAATCAGAACGAAGAAGAGCTGAAGAAAGCAAGAAAAAGTTTGAAATACCTGGTAAAATTATATTTACAAAAAAAGTTTTAGTAAAACCCCTTCCTACTTCAGAATCTGAAATTACACAATCGTCTATTGAAATACCTCAGGTCCCTAAAAAGTTTGAGAGTGAGATTACCAATAAAAAAACTGCTGAGGATCTAACTTTATTTAATAAAGAGGAAAAGATTCAACAATTAAGAAAAGATTCATGGCAACCACAGGAAATAAAAACGGAATTTAAAGTGATTGCCCCTATTGAAACCTCAATTTCATATAAAGAAATGCCAGATTTGTTAAACTACCCTAAAACTCTTCAAAATTTAATTGAACAAAAAGGTAGTTCCCTTAGTTTGAAATTATGTGAACAACTAGTTAGAGAATTGCAAAATACTCTAGCACGAGTCCTAACCATGGAAGATATACAAATGGCTGCAGAAGTTTTTGTAAAACAAGAATCTTCCACAATCTAATCCCTCTATCTCAAAAATCTAATTATTATAGCATAGTATAAATTAACTCAAGTATTTAAGGATAAAATCCATGTTAATAAAGATTGACTATTAAAACTTTTTTACATTTTAATAAACCAATTTTTAAATAGAAGAAAAAAATCAAAAAATTATAATTCATTTAGGTATCGATTATATAGGTTATATACATTATAGTCTTATAGGTGATTAAAAATCGAACCAATTAAACTAGCAGAAGATATTTATTGGATTGGTGCAAATGTTCATACAGAGGACTTATTTGAGGGAATTTGGCCTATACCAAATGGAGTAGCACTTAATGCATACGTTGTTAAAGGAAAAAAGACTGCAATAATTGAATGCGTGCGTGAATGGGGGGGCGCGGCACTCACATTTATGGAGAACTTAAATCAACTCTCGATTTCTCCACAGAATATTGATTATATAATCTTAAATCATTTGGAACCTGATCATACGGGATTCACTTATATGCTTAATAATCTAGCTCCTAATGCCCAATTTGTAACTACTTCAAAAGGAGTAGAGTTATTAGAAGAATTTTATGGAATTAAGGACAGTAGTATCAGCGTTAAAACAGGTGATAGTTTAGATTTAGGAAATGGGAAGAAATTTTCATTTACCGAGATACCCCATGTTCATTGGCCGGAAACGATGGTTAGTTATGAGGAAAAATCTAAAATTCTTTTTTCCGGGGATGCTTTTGGAGCATTTGGCGTACATCAGGGACCTATTTTTGATAATGAAACTCCAAACGTAAGTAAAGAGTATTGGGAAGAAGAAATGCTACGTTATTACGCAAATATCATCGCGATGTTTTCTCCTAATGTTATTAAGGCTATAGATTCCCTAAAAAATCTTGAAATCCAACAAATTGCTCCATCCCATGGTCTTATTTGGAAAGGTAAACCAGAAGTGGTTATTCGTAAATATAAAAGATATGCAAATTATAATCAGGATTACGCTGAACCAGAGATATGTGTGGTCTGGGGGAGTATGTATGGAAATACTGAAAAAATGTTGAACGCGATTCTTCGAGGGATTTCTCAAGAAGGACTTCCTGTGAGTGTTTTTAGGGTACCAAATGATGATCCTTCATATATTCTTGCCAAAGCTTATAAATCAGCGGGTTTAATAATCGGAACTCCCACATACGAGTATTCAATGTTCCCCCCTATGAAATATTTTATGGAATTGCTTCAAAAAAAGCATATCTATTACAAAAAAGTATTATTTTTTGGTTCATATGGATGGAGTGGAGGAGCCCAGAAAGATTTTGAAAAGTTATCACAAAATATGAAGTGGGATATATTTGAACCTCTTTCTTTTAAAGGACATCCTACAAAGGAACAGCTTCAAAAAGGGATATCTTTAGCGATAGAACTAGCACAACAAGTGAAAAAAATTCCTCCAAAAGTTAATGATGAGACCTATTAAAATTGAAAAATCGATTAATTTTTAGATTTACAATACATTTTTTATCTTATATTTAAAAAATTTTATAAAATGGTTTTTAGAATGAATGCTGTTAAAGAACTAAGTGAATATTTCAGTGAAATTATGCATTTAAATTATATCCAAGCCTTACTCGGTTGGGATCAACAAGTAAACATGATGGGATATAAATCTGTTACGGGAAGAGGAGAACAAATTGCACTTATTCACCAACTGCTCCATAAGAGATTAACATCTGAAAAGTTAGGGAAATTAATTATCGAAGCAGAAAAAGTAAAAAATCTTAATGATATAGAATCTGCAATAATTAGAGAATCTAAAAGAGCTTATGAACAAGAAATAAAGTTACCTGAGGAATTGGTAATTGAAATAGCAAAAACAACCACATCGGCCCAACAAGTATGGCAAGAAGCAAGAAAAAAAAATGATTTCAAAATGTTCCAACCTTTACTGGAAAAAAATATTGAATTACAAATTGAAAAAGCTAAAAAACTGGAAACTCATCCTGATTTATATTCTACATTGATTGATTTATTTGAACCTAGTGCAACTTATGATTGGATTAATAGTGTTTTTAAACCTATAAAATCAAAACTTAAAGATTTAGTAAAGAAATTAGATTCTTCTCCAAATAAGCCAGAAGACTCAATTTTAAAAAAACATTATGATCCTAACAAACAATTTGAACTAAGTCATAAAATAATTGAAAAATTACAGTTCGATTTTGATCGTGGACGTCAAGATCGATCAACTCATCCATTTACAACTTCATTAGCTGCCTTAGACACTAGAATCACAACAAGAACAACAGAGCCTTTTCCTGATTGCATAACAAGTACTATTCATGAATGTGGTCACGCACTCTATGAAATGGGAATAAAAGAAGAATTACATAATACTATTTTATGTCAAGGTACATCTATGGCAATACATGAATCCCAATCTAGGATGTGGGAAAATTTTATAGGAAGAAGTAAAGAATTTTGGACTTATTGGTACCCTACGTTCCAGCGATATTTCCCTGAAAATTTAGAAAACTATCCACTAGAAGAATTTCATAGAGCTATTAATATAGTTGAACCTTCATTCATTAGAGTGAATGCAGATGAGGTGACTTATGGATTACATATTATCTTACGATTCGAATTAGAAAAAAGCCTTATTGACAGAAAAATACAAGTGAATGAATTACCAGAATTATGGAATTCTAAATTTGAAGAATTATTGGGAATTATCCCTCCTGATGATATTAAAGGTGTTTTACAAGATGTTCATTGGTCATCGGGATATTTTGGATATTTTCCTACATATTTTCTAGGAAATCTTTATGCGGGACAAATTTATTCATATGCCTTAAAGCTCAATCCAAACTTTCCCCAAGATTATGAAAAAGGCGAATTTTCTGGCTTGCTATCATACTTAAAAGAAAATATTCATCAATATGGAAGCATTTATCGTGCTAACGATTTAATAAAAAGGGTTACTGGTGAAGCCTTAAATCCAGAATATTTTCTAAAATATATTGAACAAAAATATTATCCTATCTATAAAATATAATAGAAATAGAATTCCAATTTTTATAATCTCTTTTTTTATTATTTTAATTTAAAAAGATTTTAAATAATTATTTCAAAAATTTTTGGTAAACTCTTATCTAATATCATAAATATAACTACTAAATATATTTGTTAATTGGTTAAATTATGTCTGCGATAAAGGAACTTTGGAGTTATTTTAATGAAATTAAGAAATTAAAATATATTGAAGAACTATTACAATGGGATTTAAATGTTAATATGCCTAAAGGTTCTATCGAAGGAAGGGCTGAACAGCGTGAATTAATACGGGGTTTAATTCACAGAAAAATGAAATCTCAAAAAGTTGGAGAGCTGATAAAGGATGCTGAAAATTCAAATCCTCTTACTCAAACTGATTTAGCACTAATTAGAGAAGCCAAAAGAGAACATGACCACGCTAAGAAAATACCAGAAGACTTAATAAGTGAAATTGCTAAAACTGGAGCATTAGGATATATTGAATGGGAGAAAGCAAGAATTAAGTCTGAATTCTCTAGATTTGAACCTTATCTTGAGAAAATGGTTTCACTACGCACCAAATTTGCTGAGTTTTTAAATACCGGTCCTACTCCTTATTCAAGCTTAATAGATTTGTTTGAACCTGGAGCAACTTATGAGTGGATTGCAGGAATTTTCAATAAAATGAAAATTAAACTAGTTAAAATTATACATAAATTAGTTGATTGCTCTGAAGGTCCAGACCAATCAATATTAAGAAAATACTATGAGACTGAAAAGCAATGGCAATTAAGTCTTGAAATTATTAAGAAATTGAATTTTAATTTTAATATTGGTCGTCAAGATAAGTCAACTCATCCCTTTACTGCTTCAGTATCTTCAATAGATACTCGAATAACAACTAGAATATGGGAAGACTTTCTTCCCGCTTGCCTCTTTGGAACTATTCATGAATGCGGCCATGCTCTTTATGAAATGGGATTTAATGCCCAATTAAGAGGGACTTACCTAGCTGATGGATGTTCTATGGGTATGCATGAATCACAATCACGATTATGGGAAAATATTGTTGGGCGTAGTAGAGAATTTTGGGTATATTGGTATCCTATATTACAGAAATTCTTTCCAGAAAATTTGAGAGCTTGTTCATTAGAAGATTTTTACCGTTCGATAAATGTAGTTAAACCTTCATTTATACGAGTAGAAGCGGATGAAGTTACTTATGGATTACATATTATATTACGCTTTGAATTAGAAAAAATGATGATTGAGGATAATCTTCAAGTAAGTGAATTACCTCAAATATGGAATACTAAATTTGAAGAATTATTCGGAATTGTACCTCCAAGCGATAAAGAAGGAGTTCTACAAGATCCTCATTGGATTGGAGGATATGGATACTTCCCTACTTATGCACTAGGCAATCTTTATGGGGCACAAATTTATCATAGCACATTAAAAGATCTTCCTAATCTGCCTTATGAATATGAAAAAGGAGAATTTTCAAATTTATTAAAATATTTGACAGAAAATATTTATCAATATGGCAAAATTTATAGAGCTCCCGAATTACTCGAGAAAATGACGGGAGAAGTGTTAAATCCAGACTACTTTATAAAATATGTAGAAAATAAATTTTATCCGATTTATGGCTTATAATCTTATAAAAATTGATAAATTTAAGAGATTCAATCTAACATGCTCCTACAAGTAAAGAAGTTTTCAGAAAAACTTTTACTTCCATTAGCGAAAAAGATAAAGAAATTTCCTGCTAATTATCTTACAATTTTAAGCTTAATATCTGCTGTGATTGTATTTTTAGGATTTTTATTAAATTGGATTTTACTTTTCTTAATTTTTTTATTTTTTACGGAATTTTTTGACCAACTTGACGGAATCGTTGCTCGTCTTCAGGGACCTACAAGATTGGGAGCCTTCTTAGATTCTACTTTAGATAGATTAGGGGATTTTTTTATTTATGTTGGTATAATTTTAGGTGGTTATATTGATGTTTATATTGGTTTAATTGTATTAATCGGCTCTTTTATGACTTCCTATACTAGAGCAAAAATAGAAGCATTAGGTCTTAACGAGATGTATGGAATAGGTTTACTGGAAAGGACAGATCGTATTCCAATTTTATTTATAGGTTCTATTTTTCAATTATTATTTCCTAAGGCAATTTACTGGACAATGATTTTTCTCGCATTTGGGACAGTCATTACATCATTACAACGTATAACTTATGCTTATAATAAACTTTCTAAGAGACATGAATAATTTGAGATTGTTATCGTTATTTTTATTGAAATAACTTGGATTCTTCTTTTCCTTACCTAAGTAATATAACTATATTTATATACTTCTCTTGTTATAATTTAATAAAATATTTCTTAATGCATATAGATTTGAACATGATTGTTTCTGAAATCAATATTAAACTAACAATTCTTGGCTACTGGGGTGTCGGAAAAACTTCAATTGTAAACAGTTTTATTGGTAAGAATTTTCCAGATATGTATATTCCAACAATAGGTTCTAACATACTTAGAAAAGAATACAAATTAGGAGACAATCATATAAGACTTAACATTTGGGATATAGGAGGTCAAAGATCTTTTAATCCACTGAATCCTGTTTTTTTTAGCAATTTGGATGCCGCATTTTTAGTTTTTGATTTATCGAATCCAAAAGAAACATTTTCAGAACTTTATAATACTTACCTAAAAAATCTTGCACAAAATTCTCCAGATTGTTTAATATATGTTATAGGAAGTAAATCAGATTTAATAAAACCTGAAGATTCAGAAATTCTCTTGAATAATATTCGAAAGCAAGAGATAAAAGATTTTCCCGTAATTTTTGTATCTGCAAAACATCAAGATAATATCTCAGGAGCATTTTCTCTTATGATATATGACTTCTTAACAAAATTGTTGAAAGAAGAAAACAATAGAGCTCTTGATGGGATAAAAATAGCATTTTTAAAGTCAATTGGAAAAACTGAGCGTGAATTGAAAGATTTGGTCATAAATTTAGAAGATATCGATTCAAGTACACTTCACAGTAAAATAACACCTACAATCATCAAAAAAGTAGTAAAATCTAATGATACAGATTTATTAGGTTTAAGGGAATTCAAAGAAATTAAAGAGTTAAAATCGAGTTATCCAAATATTGAAATCTTAAAAAAAAATATTATGGATGCTTATGAGAATAATATCATTATCATTACAGATTTAATAAACAATTTAAAAAAAACGCCAATAAATTCACTTATTAAAAATATTGATAAGTCTATTGAAGATTTAATGAATTTAAAGAAAGACTTCGATTTAAAATTAAAATCAATGTTAGAGTTAGAGTTAAATGAAGCTAGTTCACAAGAATTTAAAAATTTAACCAAGGAAAAGAGAAATGCCTAAAAAAGATAAAATTGAAGAATTTTCAATTAAGGAATTTCAAAAATTAATTGATGAGGTTTATAGGTTAGAATCAGGTTTTTCTACATTTCAAGATCTACCGAAAAATATGCAATCCTTGAATGATCAAATTAAAAAAATTAAAGGAAAATTAGATGTTTACAAGGATACCGGTAAAGCAGTACAGAATTTAACAGAGAAAGTCATAAAAATAAATGAAGATCTCAGTTATATTAAAAAAGAAATCGATCTTATAAAAAAAGATATTATTTTAAGCCAAGAAAGAATCGAACAAACCATAAAAACTCAAGAAGAAATAATAATGGATATGATAAATAGATTCAATGAAGAGTTATTAAATCATAAAAACACAGTTTTAGAAGATATTCAGAAGCTCAAAACCCAACAAGATGTTTTAAAAATCTCAAATACAGTAAATGATAAAAAATTGATCGCAAAAATGGAAGATATTGTTTTAACAGCTATTAATCATAAATTGGAGGGAAAAGAAAATGAAATTCTAATGAAAATTTGGTTAACAGATCTCAAAGAAATTATTCTTAATTTTGAAAAGCTAAAAACTCTAAAACCTAAAGAATTTAGTATTAAACTTGACGAAATCTCAGAAATTCTTGAGATTTACAAACAAAAACTTCAAAATTATTAATATAAAAAGTAGAAAAGTAGAAGTTTTACTTTAATTTGGGTGGAGGAATATAAACTTTTCTCACTCCTTTTAATAGTACAATGGCATTCTCTGAACAAAAATGTGCACAAACCCCACAACCTATACAGTATTGATCATTGACTTCAGCTTTGTTATTTTCATTTAACTCTATAGCATCAACCGGACATTTTTCTATGCAAGTGCCACATGCTATACATAATTCTTCATTTATTTGTGATAAATAATTTGTTGAGTTAATTAATGCCGTTAATCCCATCCTCCACCATTCTAATGTTCCACAACAATCTTTGCAGCAATTACAAATGGAGGTTTCTTCTTTAGTAATATCTGAATTAGGATGAAATGCTTTATGTACTAACCCATCTGCTTCAGATAATTTCATTAATTTAAATGCCTCTCCTTTAGAGATAAGCCTACCAAAACCTTGCTCTGCTACATATTTTGCAGATTTACCGAAAGTAAAACAATTTTCTCTAAGTTTTGTCTGTTTACATGGTTTTCCTAATATATCTTTATGATGACGACAAAAGCAGTGTCCAACAGCAATATCTTCAAATTTATCTATTAATTCTTCAACTTTTTGAGTGAGAACTATTTGTTCCTCAGGTACATCTAAGATTTTACCCATTTTTATTTCTATCTCATATCCTTCAACGCTCTTATCTAAAATTGAGAGGGTTCTATCATAAGGACGCATATTTTCAAAAATAGGTAATATTGTATCATAGTTGGATTGTATAAAATCACTAACATCATGAAAATATTTTTCAAATAATTCAGCAATTATTTTTTCTTCTTCAGTATGATTGATTTTTTTCATAAATATGTATTCAAAAGCACCAACCATTAATACAGGCATCAACCTAAAAACCATTACTCCTTTAGAGTTAGGTTGATTAAAGATAAAGCCTTTTTTAGCTAAAATTTTCACATAATTCAAAATCTCATTTTCCTCTAACTTACTGGATTTTTTTAGCTCTTCCATTGTTTGCGAAGTTTTGCGTTTAAATGCATCTATAAAAGTTAATTCATCTTCGGTGAGTAAAAGTTGCAAAATCCCAATTAGGGTCTCATTAATTGGAAAGGGTAAGGTTCCTGCTTTAATAATTGTTCTGGCAGCTTGTTTATAAATATCTTTTGACATTCTAAATAAAATTTAGTATCTACTAAAAATGTTATTTATTCTCTATCTGTTTAATCTACAAAAAATTAAACCTATAAATAAATTGATAATTAGAGTTATTATTAGAGAAATACAATAAAATTTTTTGATAAAAATGTGAATATAAATGGAAGAGATTCTATTCAATATAGAATTTGACTAATATTTCATAAAATAATCATTTTCTTTTTTTCCTCATAATTATTGGTTAATAAACATGTTAAAAATCGTTTTAAAACAATTTTTATTAAATTGAAGTGATTATTATTATAAATCCAAAATTTTATTAAATTGAGGGTTATTAATGGTTAATGCATTAGTTATTGGTCATGGAGCCCGGGAACATGTAATTGGTGAAACCCTATCACGATTCGGAGCAAAATTGCATGCTTTTATGAGTTTTAAGAATGCGGGGCTTGAAGATTTAAGTCAAGGAAGAATTAAGATCCATTCAGAAACTGATTTTAAAGAAATTATTGACTACTGCAAAGAAAACAATATTGATTTTGTTGTAATTGGACCTGAAGCACCTTTGGTTGTGGGTATTGTGGATGCTATCGAAAAAAATGGAATTCCATGTGTAGGCCCTAAAATTGAAGCTGCTCAATTAGAAGGATCAAAAATTTTTACTAGAGGATTATTACAAAAATATAAAATCAATTCCAATATTCTTAGTAAAAAATTTAATAGTCTTGAAGGAGTCAAAGAATACATTAAAGAGAGGGGGATAGATAATATCGTTGTTAAACCTGATGGTTTAACTGGTGGTAAAGGGGTAAAAGTTTATGGTGATCATCTTTTTTCATTAGAGGACATATTAAATTATTGTAGTGATCTAGTAAAAGGTAGAAACTCTTTTTTATTAGAAGAAAAATGTGATGGTGAAGAATTTACACTTCAAACATTTGTTGACGGAAAAAACGTTGTTGGGACTCCTTTAGTGCAGGATCATAAAAGAGCTTATGAGAATGATGAAGGCCCGAATACAGGAGGGATGGGTTCTTATTCAATGGAAGATCATCTAATGCCCTTTATTTCTAAAAATGATGTAGATGATGCGATAAATGATATGAAAAAAGTTGTTGCTGCAGTGAAAGCAGAAACTGGAGTTGAATATAAAGGATTTTTATATGGCCAATATATGAAAACAGCAAAGGGGATCAAATTGATCGAGTTCAATGTGCGACTTGGCGATCCTGAAGCTATGAATGTATTACCACTCCTTAAAACAAACTTTATTGATATTTGCTTAGGAATTATTAATGGAAATTTGAGTTCAAATATCTCCTTCGAAAAGAAAGCCACTGTATGTAAATATTTAGCACCTGAAGGATACCCTATAACTCCTAAGAAAGATGCTCCTATAATAGTCAATCGGAACAAGTTAGAGGAAATTGGAGCTAAATATTACTATGCCTCTGTTTATAGAGAAAATGAAAGAATTTTTACCACAAGTTCAAGAGCAATGGGAATTTTAGGTATTGCCAATGATCTAAAACAAGCCGAGGAAATAGCAGAGAAAGGAGTTAATTGCATTGAAGGAGATTTATTTCACAGGAAAGATGTTGGGACTATGAAATTATTACAAAAAAGAATTGATCATATGAACTCGATACTTAACAAGTAAAGGTAGATAAGAACTTCTTTATCTGATGTTTTGATTATGATTATAAAATATAAAAGTCAGATTCTAATAAAACTACATCTTATTTTTACATGAATTATGGATTGGCAAGCTAAAAATGCTAAGTTCAACCAATTAATTAAACAAATCTTCCATGATAATGAACCCGAGAATAGAGCTAAGGCAGCTCGACAATTAGGTTTCTTAAAAGATGGAAGAGCCGTTAACTTATTATGTCGTGCTCTAAAAACAGAAAATGAAGCTTTAGTAATTAATCGCATTATTGAAGCACTGGGTTTGATAGGAGATGGACGAGCAACTTTGGGAATAATTGAAAAGCTAAATGAAGAAACAAAAAACCCTGAGATTGGTTATGATAAATTGAGATTAACTTATATCCTAGAAAGTTTAAAAAGAATCAAAGATAAAAGGGCATTGCCTGCAATTAGTATATTTCTTAATACTTCTGATGATCGGTTGAAAATTTTAACTCAACAAGTTTTTGATGCAATCGAACCGAATTGGCGTCAAATTATTGAAGAACAACAAAGAAAAAAATCTATCGAAGAGATTTTTAACTCTAAAATATAAAATTCTTAATTATCAAGTAAAGCAAAACCTTTCCGATAACGTAAATAATTAAAGTTAATACAATTATCTTCTATTTTGTAACATAATTAAAATAACTCCCATAGAACTAATTCTAGAGGAATAAAAATGTCATCAAGTTCTAACCTTAATTATAATATAGCTAATATATTTACCGAAAATTATGATGGATTAATTTATGTTTTAAATTCTGAATTTAAGTGTGAATATGTTAATGAGCGAATACACAATGAGAAATTAGGGTATTCATTATCAACAAAAATGATTCATGATGTTATTCATTATGCGGATTTGAAACGTGGAACTAAATTTTTGACTGAAGTATTAAAATACGGGAAAGGATCAGAAAAATTAAGAATAAAACAATATAACAATTATGCTTTTTTTAGGTTTAATGGAACTAAATTTCTTGATAAAGACCATAACACTAAAATACTCCTAATTGGCACTGATATCTCGCCTTATATAGAATTAGAAGATGAGTGGGCTGAAAGAGAGAAAAATTTAAGAAAATTAGCAGAATCCATGCCCGAAATTAGATTTTGGAAATTACTTCAAACAAAGAGCGAAAAAACATCATTTCAAAAATCTAGGGAGATGCTTGATTTGGTTATTGATAATATTCCCCATTTTGTTTATTGGAAAAACAAGAATTTCGATTATGTAGGTTGTAATGAGAATTATGCTTTGATCAATAATTTAGAGGATCCATGTTATATTATAGGAAAGTCTGATCAACAACTTCCTTGGACAAAATTAAATTATCAAAAATTATATGAATCAGAAAAAAAGGTAATGGAAACTAATAAAAGTGAAGAAAAGATTGAATCTTGGGAGACCCCCAATGGTGATATTGAATATTACGAAATAAATAGGATTCCTTTACAGAATTTAAACCAGAATGTAGTTGGTATTCTTTGTACTTATAATAATATAACTAATCGAATAGTTGCTGAACAAAAGCTAAAAGCATCTGAAAAAAAATATCGGAGTATATTAGAAAATATCAAAGAGGGATACTTTGAGGTAGATTTAAGAGGCAATATTACGTTTTGTAATGACTATTTATCTGAAATAATGGGATACCCTAAAAATGAGTTGCTAAGCAAAAATTATAAATTTTTAACGGATGGTGAAAACCAAAAGAAAATTTTTGAAGTGTTTAATCAAGTATTTATCACTGGAGAAAGCATAAGATATTTTCAATTTGAGTTTTTTGACAATAAAAGTAATAAAGTCATTGCTGAAACGTCTGTAAATTTAAAATATAATCAGTTAGGCGAAATTAGCGGGTTTTATGGGATTATTCACGATGTTACAGAAAAGTATCATCTAGAGCAACAATTAAAGTCATCCATTTTAAAATTGCAGAAATCTGAAGAGGAATTGCTAATTTTAAATAAGAAGCTAGAACAAATGGTACTTGAAAGAACAAAAGAGTTAGGAGAATCTGAAGAAAAATTTAGAAATATTGCTGAACAAACTTCTTTAGGTATCGCAATATTACAAAATGGATATGTAGTTTATACTAACCAAGCTTTAGCTGATATAGCAGGTTATTCAAGTCAAGAAATAAATTATTGGTCTCAGAATAAGTTTGCTAGTAAAATCCATCCTGATGATCTCCCTAATGTTTTAGAACAATTACGTAGAAAGTTAAACGGAGAAAAAGACTTAGTATCTCATTATTCATGCAGGATTTTAACGAAATCAAAAAAATATAAGTGGATTGATTTGCATTCAAAAGCAATTACTTTTAAAGGAGAATTTGCCGATCTTATAACATTTATCGATATTACTGATAAAAAAGAGGCGGAACAAAAACTTTTAGAGTCTGAAGAAAAATTTCGCCATCTATATCAAAATTCACCGTATGGAATCGCACTGATTAATTTGAATGGTACCATAATCGATATTAATTCTACCATACCTCTTTTATTTGGATATACCAAAGAAGATTTAATTGGGAGTAATTATCTTAATCTTATAGGGCTCTATCCTAAAGAAACGAAGTATGCGATAAGACCGATTAACCAATTAATGGCCAAGAGTAATAAAAAAGAAGATTTTTATAAACCCCAAATTACCCAAATCTTAAAAAAAGATGGCTCAAAAGCGTGGATCGAGTCTGAAATTTCTGTAATAAATGTAGGAGTGGAAAAATTAATACAAGCAATTATACAGGATATCACAGAAAAAAAAATAGCTGAAGAAAAACTTAGAGAATCTGAAAAACTATTACGTCAACAAAATGTAGAATTAAAGGAACTTGATAGATTAAAAACTGATTTTATCAGTATTGCTGCTCATGAATTGAAGACACCACTTATTTCGATTGGGGGATTTATTGATCTAATTCTTCTTCGTGAAAAGGAATTAAAGGAAGAAATTAAAGAAGACTTAGGGCGAGTATTAAGTAATGTCCATAGATTAGAAGAATATATCAATAAGTTATTAGATATTATGAAAATTGATGCCAAGAAAATGCAGTTAGTCAAGAAAGATGAAAAAATTTATAATGTCATCAAAAATTCACTTTTAGAGTTAGATTTTCAAATTTTACAGAAAAATATTAACGTATTTGTGAATGTTCCTCAAAATCTTGAATTAAAAATTGATTTTTTTAGAATAGGACAAGTTTTTTCAAATATTTTATCTAATGCTGTAAAATATACCTCGGAACAAGGATTCATAGAAATTTCCTCAATAGAAGAGGAAAATTTTTATATTATTAAAATTAAGGATAATGGAAAAGGCTTAACTCAAGAGGAAAAGCAAAAATTATTTGGTAAATTTGTAACCCTTGGACAGGGAGCAGATAATTTTTCAACATTTAATAAAGGAAGTGGCTTGGGATTATATATCGCTAAAGGTATAATCGAAGCTCATGGTGGTAAAATTTGGGTACAATCAGATGGAATTGGAAAAGGAACAGAATTTAGCTTTACTCTACCGAAAGAATAGTTAAGTATGTCATCTAAACTGTTTAGTGTGCTAAATTGTTTGTTCTTTATTAATAAATAAGAATTTTATTATCAGTAGTCTTTTATATATCGTTAAATACTTAATTAGATAATTATATCATCATTATTCGAAAAGAATTTTAAAATGACAACGATTATTGTCAGTGAAAAAAATAAGGCAGCAAAAGCAATAGCTGAAGCGCTTGGTGCTATAAAAACAATAAGTATTTCAAAAAGGATAGACATATATTATGTCTCTGCCAAAGATGTTTATGTAATCCCCCTCAGAGGTCATATCTGTGAATATAAAAATTCATCTTTATTTAAAAGCTGGACTAAAACAAATCCTCGTGATATTATAACAAATCCTAAGGCTATTGAAAAGGTACCGATTAATTATGCTGCTCCTTATATCAAGATATTAAAGGATTATTCTAAAAAGGCTGATTTATGTATTATTGGAACAGATGCTGATATAGAAGGATGTAATATAGGATTATACGATGCCTTGCCTTATATTATGCAGGTTAATGCAAAGATTGTAGTAAGTCAATTATGGCTAAGTTCATTACAGAAAAGTGAAATCCAACAAAAATTCAACAATCTCATCCCCCCCAAGTTTAGCTGGGGAGCATCTGGAGAAGCTAGAGCAATTATAGACGCAGTTATTGGCTTTTCTGCAACAAGAGAACTCACGAATACTCTAAGACCGCTACTAAATAAATTTAAAATTAGATTTACTTCCATAGGCAGGGTTCAAACTTGTTTATTATATTTAATATATCTTAGAGAAAAAGAGATAGCCAAGTTTATTCCTGAACCTTATTTTAACATTGATGCAAATTTAATTCACCAAACAGGATTTTTTAATGCTCATCATGAAAAAAATCCATTTAAGAAAGAGTTTGAAGCAATAGCAAAAATAATTTTTGATAAAATTAAAAATGAGAAAATAGCGAAAGTAGTTGATAATTCAAGTAAAATTATTCAGCGAGGACCGCCATCTCCATTAAACACTTCAAAAGCTTTGGTTTTATTAACTAAACATTTGAAAATCACAGCTAATATGGCATTGAATACTATGAATGCATTATATCTTAACCAAATAATATCTTATCCAAGAACGGATAGTGATGTTTATAAGCCAGATTTTAACCATCGCCCTATACTAGAACAAATTAGTTCACATTCTAACTATGGACCTTATACTCAAAATTTGTTAAAAAAAAAGCGAATCTTCCCCACCAAAGGTTATAAGGATGCGGGGGATCACCCTCCAATCACACCACTTGAGAGTTTGGAACCTTCAAATCCTAAATTTGAAAATAAGTTACAAGTAAAAGTATATGATCTTCTCACAAGACATTATTTAGCACTATTTGGAGAAAATGCAACAGAATCGAAACAAATTTTAAAACTCTTGATAAAAGATGAACCTTTTAAATCAGAAATTGTAGCACTTATCACCGAGGGATTTTTAGAAATCGCACCCTTTTTGAAACCACATTATGATAAAATGATACAAATTATTGCTACTGATATTCCTATCGAAAAGATAACTTTAGAAAAGAAATTCACACAACCTCCTCCAAGATATACGGATTCTTCGTTATTAAAACTAATGGAAAAAAATAATCTTGGCACAAAATCAACAAGACCTCTTATAATTAAGATTTTACAAACACGAGAAGTGATAAAAAGAATTAAAAGACAATATTTAATTACTGAATTAGGAAATTTTATTATTGAAAATTTAACTAAGGTTTGGTTACCTTTTTTAAAACCAGATTTTACTAGAAAAGTTGAGGAAAAACTTGAGGAGATTAAAGATGAAAAACGAAATATGGCAGATGTCGTAAAAGAGGTGAAAAAAGATTTTTTAGATTTATTTGATAAGTTTTTATCTCATAAGAAAAATCTGCTTAGGGAAATCAATAATTATGATCCGATTAAAATACCAAATACAGCTATTAAGTTGTCGCAACCTAGTGTTACTAGTTCATATTGTCCCGTGTGTAAATCTGATAAAATGAAGTTTATTAATTTAAAAAATAAGCGTTTTCTTGTTTGTAATAATGATACCTGTAAAAAATTTCTTTCATTACCTAAAAAAGGAAGATTAAATTTGTTAGATAGTACATGTTCTATATGCGGTTTTAATGTGTTTGAAATATCCCTCCGTAGAAATAACAAATATTATAAATATTACCTTTGTCCGAAATGTTGGAATGAGAGTTTTAATTCAAACAATGGAAAAGGATTTTGCTCAAATTGTGAAGAATATTGTATTATTGACGGTAAATGTGTAAAAAAGTAAACTTATTCCTAAAATTAAATAAAAAAGTAAATAATGATATGCTTATCTAATGATAAAATCAGCATTTATCTTGTCGTAATATCTAAAAAGACCTAAATTATTCCATTTGAAATCGATATTTATTATAAGCTGCTCTAGTTAATCCAACATAATTATCTGATATTTTATAAAACATTTTTCCATTTATTACTTTACGCTCAACGTAATCATTCTTTAAGGTATGATTTAACGAGTTAACCATAGTTCCTAAGGTTACTGCGCCCATATATTTTTGTTTTTTCTTGGCTATTCTAATTAAATCTAATTCTGAATGCCATGTTCCATCCAATAACCCTATTAGGATATCATTTTTAACAGGTGTCTTAATATCTTTTATTTTATTAAACAGTTGAGAATAATCTGGTCTATAATATTTCTTTAAAAGATTAGTCTGTTCATATTTATTATTAAAGGATTCTTCCATGTTCCAATTTCACTTATATTAGATTATTTTACTATGTTATAATATCAGTATGATATTTTTAATGAAATGTGTTATGCTAGTAATATGGTCTAATCAGTTTATTGGTAATTTCTAAGTTTTTTAATCATGATTCAAATTAAATCCTCAGGAATACCTTCCTTATAGTATTGAGCTCTTGTTATCCAATGATCTTGAAATTCAGGTAACATCGATAAGATAGAACCTCCCACCCATACTGAGAAAACTCGCTCACGTGGAGCAATAACTTTAATCGATTGATTTTTTTTCTTCCTTCTTGCTAATTCTAGTTCTAATTCCTTTATAATTCTTGATTTCAAATTGGGGAACATAGATGACCCACCTGATAAGAAGATATTATTTAATAATTCTGGTCTTACATCTACATCACACAGTTCTATCACGTCCATTATTGCTTTTGGCAGTGAATCTTCTTCCAATTCCCTTGAAGGATCAAATAATAATTCGGGGACTTCAAATCTTTCTCTACTTAGGGAAATAGTAGAACCATCTGGAAGGGAATAAGGCTTTTCATATTGTTCTACTCTTTTTAAATCCTCCTTATAATCAAGTGAGACGAAGCATGCTTTTTCCTTTAATGCTCTGACTAATTCTCTTCTAATAGAGGAATCTGCAGAATACCCTTGCTCCCCCAAAATTTTCTCCATATAACGTGTTAATGTTCTCCCCCCAATATCAAGGATCTTAATAGCATGACTTAATTTGTATCCCTCATAAATGGGTACAATTCTAGTAATACTATCTCCAATCTCAATTACCAACCCTGTTTGAAATCCCCCGGAATATAATGTTAACATAGAGTCTAATACTGGATAGAAAGCCATACATTGATAATGTTCTAAAAAAAGCTCAAAAACTCTTTTTAAGTCACCATGCGGAAATAATGGATGAACAGCAAATAACACATTAACTAGACTTGGATCAACTCTTAGATTATAAAAAATATAATCTATAATTTTTTCAAATGAAAGCCAATCTTGGATAATACCTTTTTCTATAGGATATATAATCTTATATAACCCTAAAGATTGCACCTCATCTCCAACATACTATTCATCTTTCTTAATACCAGAATATTCATAATCGATTTGTCTGTATTTAGGTTTGCCTACCATAGTGAAAAACACTTGAGAAGGAAAATCTTCTCCAGCATATCCACATTTGCTCGAGAATTGTCCAATGTCTAGAACAACAGTGATATTCGCCATAATTTAATATTAAAATTATTTTTATAGCTTTTTAAATTATTTATAAAT
>RDOE01000043.1 GCA_011364975.1 Promethearchaeota archaeon
TAAGTCCATTCCTCCACTTCTTGAGCTACCTATCACACATAAGGTGTCATTAGAAAACAGGTAATGAGTCCCAATATTATTGGTTTGGGTAAAGTTATTAGAATAGCAAGCGTAGAGATTATAGAAAAACGGTTTTGTCGTATTTGTCCATATATCTGTATAGGTTAAGGATCCTTCAGTTCCACTCCCAAAAGGACCAAAAATGTGATTGGTTGGCCATGAATGTACTAGTACATGTACAAATTCATAATCATTTTTATTCAGTTGACTCATATAATTAGTGGAAGTCGTGAGCGAGTTTGTAGAGTAAACATCCAGTTGACTACCTGTATATGCGGTGAAATTACTAGTCCAATCGTTAGTCCAAGCTGACCAATCGTCATCTATATATAGACATGCTTTATGTGTACGTGAAATAGTGCCCATCCTATAAGCATGATTTCGATCGAAATAATCCTTTAACTCAGCCGTATAATTAACGCCTGGCATATTGATAGAATAGGGACTTATACGCCCAAGCCATATCTCAGGTTCCCAGTCTCCCGAACCATTGGTATGCTCGCCCATATCAATATCATAATAATTATTGAAATTCATATCATTCCACGAACCATCTAAATCCATAAGAAAAAGATCAGTTGGAAAATGCCAATATTTACCCCAAGATCCATCCCAGTGTCGTGCCATCGCACAGGGAAGTTCTCCTATTAAAATTATTCCTTCTAACCCAAAATTATAATAAACAGATATATTTGTTTT
The DNA here is from genome assembly GCA_011364975.1 of Promethearchaeota archaeon. Lineage (GTDB taxonomy): Archaea > Asgardarchaeota > Lokiarchaeia > Sigyniarchaeales > SOKP01 > SOKP01. The sequence continues at coordinate 760 of RDOE01000043.1, forward strand.
AAGATTAATGACGTTGGAATCGGACCAATTTATTAAAGTCACATTATAGCCTTGATTTGATATGTCTTGAACATAACGCTGCACTTCTGTATTAATTAAACTACTAATTGTGGAGTTCACATAAATAACCACAACAGGGGCTCCATTACTGCTTTTTGGATTGAAATAAACCTCATTATTAGCAGAATTATAGTACTCCTTCTGAATCGTATTTTGCTGAATTAATATAACACTATTAAAAAATAGTGCTCCCATTATGAATATATATAAGAATCCACAAAAGATTTGATTCTGTTTTTTATTATTCAAGTTTAACACCTGTTTATAACTCAATCATTATTTAATAAAAAGTCTAATTTATATTCAAACATACTATTGATAATATATATGTTTAACTAGTTCAAGAGATTATACTGAATACTATGAGAATTCTTGACTTTTAATTAGATATAATCAGAACGAAAATTTTCTTAAGTTTGGATAAAACACACATTTAACGAGTATTTCGATTATTTTGTAGTATTTTTGGAAACATACTTCTCCTTTTTTATAAAATTAATTGAAATCTACCTTATATTAACGAATAGATGATGTTTGGGTGCAATTCCTTAACGCTAGATAAAATTAGTGTTTTGGTTGAACTATTTAGCCTTAATTCTTCAGCTGAATGGTTCCCTGTTAGTACCCCAATAAATGGAGCTTTAAGATTTTCTGCGAGAGCTCTGTCTTTTGGATGATCTCCGATAATAACAAAATAATATTCAGGATATTCCTTCTTTAAGTAATTTATAAGATTTGGATCCAATTTACTTTTCATAATTTTGCCGTCACCGATAATATAATTAAAAAAGTGAGAGATACCCAATATATCAATAACTTTATCTGCCATTTCTTGTTTTTTAGAAGTTATAACTCCTAATGTAAATGAATTCTCTTTTAATTCCTGCAGTTTTTCTCTAATTCCAGGCAGTAGCGTTGCTTGATAAATACCTTTAGTTCTGTAATATTCTCGAAAAGTTACAACTAAATCATTCGAGTCTATATTTGTTATTTTTTGGAACATTTCGGTTAATGGTATTCCAATCATTCGTACAATTTCGGATTCTTTTAATCGTGGTAAATTAAATTTACTTATTGTGTAATTAAATGAATTAATTATTCCATCTTTATTATTTATCAAAGTAAAATCTAAATCGAAACTTAGAATTATCTTATTTTTGCTAGGCATCAAATATCCATAGTTACGAAACTTAAGTTGAAGAATATAATATTAAGAAATATAAAAATTGTTTAAAAATAAATTAAATTTTTACATGAGGAATAAATTTCGGAGAAGAGTTATTCTTTGCCTAAATTACATACTTAATGATATTTTATCTCTTTAGAATTAGACGGAATAGAGAGGCTTTAAGCAGTAACTTTATATCCTTTGAATAGCCTTAAGAGATACATAATTTCTTCAGAACCGTTGACTATTCTTTGAAGTTCGAAAGGAAGATTATTAAATTCTACTTGTTTACCTTCTTTAACCCATTTTATTATTAGTTCTACGAGTTGCTTATATTTGTTAATTGTATTGCCCTCAAATTCTATTTCGGATAATATATGTAAAGCTTTATCTATTTTTCCATTCAAAACTGAAGATATAGCTGCTAAAATATAAGATTGTACGATGTGTGATGGGCCTATTTTTTTAAGATTTGCGGCTTTATAATAATATTTATAAACATTCCTTACCATTTCATTTACAAGAAAATCTTTCGCGATGTCTAGCTGCTGGTAAAATTTTATACTCTCTAAAATAAGAGTGGCAGAGATATAGAATTGTTTATTCTTCAATCCTTCTTTTGCGATGATATTTAGACCCCGAATTATTTGATTAAAAAGCCCAAATTGATTATATTCAAAACCACCTTCAACTGCGATATCATATGCCGTAAGATAACATTCAGTAGAATCATTAACTTCTTTTATTTTCCAATAGTTATCACCTGCTTTAACATAATGTTTGTAAGCCATTTCAAGATTATTCATTTCCTTAAAAGTAAGAGCTGCATTATAGAAATTAGTAGCTGCTTCATCAAAATCCTCAATTTTTTCAGAATAATTACCCGCTAAGACAAAACAAGAAGCAGATTCTATAAGATTATTGTTAATCTCTTGATAACACAATGCGGCACCCCGATAATATCGTCCGATTTTTTGATAATTTTCAGTTGTTTTTTCTAATCGTTCTGCTAAATCTATATAAGCTCCAGCTTCTTTTTTTGAATAAGATACGAATTGTTCATCATCATTAATTAGTTGATATAAATTCTTCAAAACTTGAGCTATTTGTGAAATAGCCAGATTATCATTTTTCTCTTCGAAATCACGATATAAATCAGTAAAAAATTCAATTCCATCGAGAATTATTTCATTAGATTTATTTATTTCATCTAATTCTTTATAGCAAGTATATATTTGTTGGTAAGAAAAAGAAAGAAGATCAAGATATTGGAATTCTTTTGCGATATTTATAACATTGGTATAATATTTTTTTGCGTATTTGAAATCATTAATTCTAAAGTAAAGTTCCGCTATATTCTGATAATTTTGAGTAAGTTTACGTGATTCATTAAAATCTATTAATATTTTACTCTCTTGCTTTAGAAAATTAATACTATTTAAGGTATTTTTTCTGCATAATTTATAGTTATGGGCTTTTTCATATAAATCAGCGATTTTAAGATATATCTCGGCAATTTCGTGCAGCTTTCCTTGAAGTTTATAGGAATTAATTTGTCTTTCCCACAATTTTATTATAAAAGAATACATATTAGCAGGTGGATATTTAATAATCTCTTCAAAAACTTCCGTAAAAGAGTATAAAAATTCTCCTGCTTCAAGATATTCTTCCGATTCCACTAAAGTATTAGCAAATGATGTAGCTTCAATGATTGTTTTTTGAATTAGGACTTCCTTTGCATTATCATCCTTAATATTATTAATCTCAAGTAATTGATCCCTTATTTTATCTAAATACTCTCCATCGTCATCATAAATGTCTTCTTCTAATATCGGTGATCAACCCTTAAGATAGTAACCATTATTATGTAGTAAAATTAAATAACCCATAAAAAATAATGGTTTTTTCAATAAAAAAAGGAAAACTTTTTAATCTTACGGTTTAACCCATGAATCTATAAATCTCACGCTTAGTATCCTATAATGGTTCTCAACACTTTTTAATTTATAGAATTAATTTTAAATACTTAAAGGGTTTTAATAATAATAATTATAAAAACAAATAACAAAGTAAAATAAAATGAAAGAAACAGCTGAGCTTTTGGAAACTGGATTATATGAAACTTACCATCCAGAAAAAGAAATGCTTGTAAAAGATTTACTGAAAGAGCTAAATCTTGAGGGAAAGTATTTCGGTATTCTTATAAATGGCAAAAAAGCAGATGAACATACCGTAATAAAAGAAACCGACGAAGTTGTAATACTCCCTCACATAGCAGGCGGAAGATAAACCCAGTATTTTTTTATTCCTCTTTTTTATTATTAGATTAACATTCAACTAACATTAGGTCGATCCTTAACTAGAAACTAGTTATTTTAATATTATTCTTAAAAGATCCTCAGCTAAAATAGTATTAGGAAAGATATTCTTAGCATCTTCTAGAAGTTTTATAGCATCTTCTTGATATCTTGATGAGATATGAGTAAGTATTAACTGCTTGGCATTCATCTTTTTGGCGATATTAGCCGCATCGATGGATGTAGAATGTTTTTTTTCTTTAGCATTTTTGTCTAATTCTTTAGAAAATGTGGCTTCATGAATTAAGATATCTGAATCCATTCCTAAATCAATTAGGGAATCACATGGGGCCGTGTCTCCAGAATAAGTTATTTTGCGACCGACTCTTTTTGGCCCGATGATGCATTCTTTCAATGGATCTATCTCTCTTCCGTTATAATTAATAACTTCTCCGTGTTGTAATCGCTTCCATATTCGACTTTCAGGAATTCCTAATTCTTTAGCACGTTCTGGAAAAAATTTTCCATACCGAGGTTTTTCAATAAAAGAAAATCCGTATGTTGCCACCGAATGTTCTACAAGAGTATATTTTAGGAGATATTTTTTGCATTCAAATATGATATTATCTTTAATGGGGGTTTCTTTTACCGGCAGGTCCGAATCTAACCCTTCATATTCAATCAATTTATTATTGATATGATCAATCTCAATGATATTGATTGGATATTCAGCTTTTAATCCTAAAATTTTACGATGGACATATAGATAAAGAAAAAGATTACGTGGTCCAAAAATAAGAAGAGGAGCATTCCGTTCACTTAATCCAAAACGAAAAAGTAAACCGGGTAGTCCAATTATATGATCTCCATGAAAATGAGAAATTAGGATTCGTAGGGGTTTATTAAATTTTAGATTCGCTTCAATAAAGCGTCTCTGAAGATCTTCTCCGCAGTCAAATAAGATGATATTATCCTTATATTTCAAGGCAATGGAAGATAAGTTCCTTTCTTTGACGGGTATTGCAGCGGCAGACCCTAAAATGATTAATTCCATCAGAATTCAGTTTAGATTCTTGATTATTTTTTTCTTAACTCAGAGATTTCTATTCTTTGTTGGATATTTTGTTTTGTTAAATCTTCAACATAGCTTTCTAATTCTTTAATTCTTAAATCCAATTCGGGCTCTAACCCATAATCTGAGGACGATTTTATTTGACCTTTCGTTTTATATGAATCCAACTCAGATTGCATATTTCTGATATTATACTCTTTTTGCTTTAATAGGTTTTCAAGATCCTCATATTTTCGCTTGATTCTTATTGCTTCATTTTTTATAGTTGTAATTTCTTCTTCTTTTACTTTTAATGCATCTTTTGAATCTTTTAGTTGTTTTTGTAAAAAACTTGCCATTTCTCTTTGAATTTTTAACTTTCCACTATAATCTTCGGAGATATCTACAGAATCGGTTTGAAGTTGGAAAGCTTTTAACTGCTCTTGTAGCGCTTTTATCTGGGTTCGAGATTTATTCAACTTAGTTTGTAATTCTTCCACTACTTTTCCTAAAGTAGGATTATCAGACAGATCAATTTTACTAAGATCTATATCCGCAGTGACATAATCTGCCTTTTTTTCTAATTCCATAGTAAGCTCAACTATCCTACCTTTTAATGTTTCAATCTCTGAGGAATCTTCTCCTCTATTCTTTTTCGTATACTTTTCTAATTCTTTTGTTAATTCTTCATTTTTAAATTTAGCTTTATTTAGCTTATCTTGAAGGTCAGTAAGGAGCTTTTTATGTATAGAATCTAATGCCTGTGTATCAACAATACTAATCTTTGAACGCGCATCCTCAGTTTCCTGTGTTAGCTTTTCAACTTTTTCTTGAAGTAATTCGATTTCTTCATCTTTTTCTTTTAATTGGATATTGAATTCTTCACTATCAACATTTTGGTATTTAAGTTGCCTTATTAAAGAGTCTTGTTTTTTAATTTTATCTTGGAGTTCTTGGAGTAATGCATTTAAAGGAGGTTTATCTCGTAATTCCTCTACTCTAATTACAGAATTAGAATTTTCCTTCTTTAACTCTTCCAATTCTTTCTGAATTTCGATTTTCTCTTTTCTTAGAAAACCCATACGGTTTTTTAATTCACGAATTTCCCGATCCTTAGCATCCGATTCTATTTGAAGTTTAGAATCCTTAGTTTTTTTGGACTTTTTATTCGAGGTTTTTTCATCTACAACCTCCGCATAACGTATTATCTCATCTTCGAGTTCCTCAATTTTGTCAAGTAAATTTGCTATTTCTTCATCTTTTTTTTTCGTTTCTGCCTTTAAATCGTTAATCTGATTCTTTAAATTCTCTTCTTCCGTCATTAGAGCGACTCTATATTTAAAAAGAAAAATATTTTTTTATATATAGTTCATATTCTTCTACTTTTTAATCTTTTCTTTCCAATTTGATTCAATAAATATCAAAATCTTTGATCGTAAATTTTTTAATTTTCTTTAAAATCGGGAAGAGACTAAGATAATTAAAAAAGAGAAATATAAGAAGAAAAATCCCGATAATTGTAAAAGGAATGGAGATATGGGGCAAATAGGTTCTCTGTAAGAGTATTAAGGAGTTCAAAATCATTCCAATCCCCAAACTTAATGAAAGAGAGGGAATTATTATATAGAGCGCTTCAAAAAACATAATTCTCTTAATAAATTTATATTTCGTACCGATAGCTCTCATAATTAAGAAATCTTTTGCTTTATCCATAATTCCCCCTTTTTGATAATTATATAGTGAAATAATCGAAATTATCACCATTATTAAAATAATGAATCCAGGATACAATATGATGCTATTTATATAATTTACATTATTTTCAAAAGGAACTTCCAAGCTTAAAAAATTAAAATCAAGCCCTAAATTTCCCTGAATGAATGATTCCAAAACAGGTTTAAAATCATTGAAGGTATCAAATTTAATCTTAATTAATAAAATATTTATCTCATCAAGGGTGAAATTTAATTGAGATTGTAAAAATCCTAAATCAATATAACCTCCGAAGCCAGAATAGAATGTGTCGATAATAACACCATTAACACTGAACTGATGGCCAATTTCCTCAATATAAATTCTCTGATCGAAAGCATATTCAAAAAAATTATAGGCCAGTCCATCCCCAATAAATATATCATCATATGGAATTTCAATGTAATTCCCCTCTAATTCAAAATCTTGAATTAAGTTAGTAGAATTTACTCCCATAATTGGAATGAGAGCTCTTCTATCCTCCCCTACTAAATAACACCCACCATCCTCATAACAATGGTACCCATCTCGTTCTTCCACATTAAAGAAGCTAATTAATCTATGATCCATAGCTTCAATTTCAGAAAAGTTACCGAGGGCTTCTATATCGGAATATTTAAAGAGATATTGAGGATCAAGGAAATTTATATTCTCATTTGTGATAAGAAGATTGGGATTTGAAAACATATCATACATTAGAGCATAATTTTCAATAACATCTTGATGACCGATTATGATAACGTTCTCGTTCTGGGATTTCTTCACCCATTCTTGCGAGGAGTTGCCTAAAACAAACATACCTAAAGTAAGAGTGAATAGAATTAAGGAAATTATTGAAAATACAACTATATACCGCTTAAATTCTCCCTTTCTTCTTATAGTATTAATTATTGAGATTTTAAAATTAAAGCCAATCTTAGATAGCCATTTTGGGACAAAGGTTAGTCCTTTTGACGCATCGTAATCATAAGGGATATCTTTTGAAAATGATTTTATAATTCCTCGGGTTCCTATTTTTCGAAGGATAACTCCTGGAACAAAATATATACCCAATAAACATGACACAAATAAAATTGGGATATATAGAAAGTCTATTTGGAATAGGATGGGAAATCCAATAATAGTCATTATTAAACTAAATAGACCATAAGAGATGAACCCAAAAATTAATCCAAGTATGAATCCTATAAGAAACACTAAATATACTTCGGTTAAATAGAAGTGATATATCCTTATAGGAATTGAGCCAACTGCTTTCATTATGGCTATATCTCGCTTTTTAGTCGTAATCAACGTGCTGGTTATTATAATAACAATTACAAATGCCAGTACTAGCATTAAAGCGATAATAAGAGTTGTAAAGTCAGTAAATACAATACTTATACCACCTAAAAAGTAATAGGGATTATTAAAATTGTAGTTTATGAATGTGTTTAACCCAATCGAAGTTGTAAAATGAATTAAGAATACTACAAGGGCAATAATTAACGATATGACTAATATAAAGGGGTAAGAGATATCTCTTTTCCGATTAATATCTTTTAAAGCAAAATCAACTGACATAACTATAACTCCACTCAATAATGGGAAGTCTATACTATTTTTTCTTCAATTATTTGGCCATCCTCGAAAGAAATTATACGAGTGGCTAATTGGATGAGATAATCATCATGTGTAGCAATTATAATTGTTTTTTCCCCATTTTTCATATCTAAGAATAAATCTCGAATAAATTCACTTGTAACTTTGTCTAAATTAGCTGTGGGCTCATCTGCTAATATAATAGGTGGGTTATTCGCTAATGCTCGAGCGATAGCTACTCGCTGTTGTTCACCTGCTGAAAGTTGAAATGGTAAGTGTTCTCGTCTATCACCTAACCCTATTTTTCTAAGTAACGAAACTGCTCGTTCTCGTTGTTCTTTAAGTAACATACCAGCTAAATTCATCGGGAACATCACATTTTCTTCTGCTGTTAAGGTGCTAATGAGGTTGTAATTTTGAAAGATAAACCCGGTGTTCATTAGTCTGAATAATGCTAAAGATTCTTCCTGCATATCTGTAATTTTAACTTTATTGGTATAAATTGCTCCAGAATTCGGAAAATCTAACCCTCCTATTAAATTAAGTAAGGTAGTTTTTCCAGCTCCAGAAGGTCCTGTGATTACAACAAAATCTCGTTCTTTTACCCTCAAAGTTACATCATTCACTGCTTTAACAACAAAATCTCCGATTTCATAATCTTTAATTAAATTTTGGGCGAAAATTACAAGATTCTTTTCTTTTATCTCCTCTAAAACCGGAATTTCCTCTAAATCTTTTGGTTCTTCTAAAAACTCTCGTTCCATGACAGATATTTTTGTAAAAATTTTTTATTCTATCTTTTTTTCTATAATCCTTATTCCTTTAAAATATTAATTGCTCACTTCTATGTCGAAATCAATATCAAATTATGTTTGCATTTTTAGACAAAAGTTTATAAATTAATGTGTTCTATTTAATGGTTAGAGGGAAGTCGTAGAAAAAGCATAAAATAATATCCCCTAATTTCCTAATTAAATGGTAACAAAAACTAAATTTTATCCCAAAATCTTGAACCTCATCATGAGGTTTTTCTTTTTTTCGGCTTCCCTCGTCTTTTTTTAGATTTATTGCTTTGGAGCTGCAAATTTAACTCTATTTTTTTTTTACATTGAAAACATTTATTTGAGTTTGGATATTTTATAATTAAAATGCATTAAAATAGGGATATTTAATATGGATTTTGAAAAGTTAACGGAATTGATTATTGAATTAGAGGTAGATGATATCGCAGATGCAGTGAGAGAGGCTTTAGAGAAGGATGGAAAGGATCCTTTCGATATTTTAGAAGCGCTGACAAAGGGTATGGACGAAGTTGGTAGAAGATATGAAGAAAAGGAATACTACTTGACTGAATTAGTGTTAGCTGGTGAGACAATGAAGGAGGCATTTGCAGTTTTAAAGCCAGCGTTAGCTGCTGCTGATAAATCACTTGATAAAACTAAAATAATCTTAGCAACCGTAAAAGGGGATAATCATGATATTGGTAAAAATATTCTCGGTTCTCTTTTACTCAGTTCTGGTTTTGAGTTATTTGATTTAGGAATGGATGTGGATGAAAAAACCATTGTGGATAAGGTAAAAGAAACAGGAGCTACCATAATAGCATTAAGTTCACTTTTAACCATGACCGTAGAGCAAATAAAAGCGGTGCATGAGGCACTTAAGACTGCGGGAATACGAGACAAAGTAAAGCTTATAGTGGGAGGAGCACCATTAAATATGGAACTTGCCCGAAAGCTTGGAGCTGACGATTTTGCGGATGATGCAGTTGATGGAGTTAAACATATAAAGCAATTAGCGGGGAAATAATTCTTTTTTCTTAATTTTTCCTTTTATAAGAGTTTGAATGTTTATATATTATAACGATTTAAGGTAAATTTATAAATTATAATTTAACCTTAAAAGAGCTTGTAATTTCTTATTTTGTAATTTTATAATTTTAATTAAATTATAATCCGAAGTTTTATTTGGTTAAGGGCAGTTATATTTCATAGAACTAATTATTATAATAAAAAACATTTTTGAATGTTAGGAGGTCATAGAATTGTCGGCAGAAAAGAAAGAGAACATTAAATATGACGAAGAGTTAGATACCCGGGGATTATTTTGTCCAGAACCATTATTTGAAGTAAGAAATTTTGCCGAGACATTGGATATTGGCCAGTGTTTTAAAGTATTAGCTGATGATCCTGCAGCGGAAGAAGATTTAACTAGATGGGCAAAGAAGACTGACACTGAGTTAGTAGAATTCGTTAAGGATGGAGACGATTTAATTTTTTATTTTAAAAAAAGAAAATGAAACAATTAAGTTCAAAAGAGGAATAATGTTAAATGAGTGTATACTTAGATAACCAAGCAGCAAAACCTGTTGATAAGCGTGTAATTGATGAGATGATGGATTACTTTAATGATAAGTTTGCAAATCCTGCATCTCTTCATTGCGATGGTGATATTGCTACAGACATTTTGGAAAAATCACGCCAAAAAGTCGCAGATTTTATTAATGCGCCTAATAGAGAAGATATAATATTTACTTCAGGTGCAACTGAATCAAATAATTTGGCGTTAATTGGTGGGGCTCTTAGAAATAAAAAGAAAGGGAATCACATAGTCATATCCGAAATAGAACATATTTCAATTTTAAACATTGCTAAATATTTAGAAAGAGAAGGGTTTGTAATAAGTAGAGTTCCAGTTGATCGATTTGGGATTATAAGACTTGATAAGTTAGAACGTTTAATAAGAGATGATACGGTAATGATTTCAATTGCGACCGCTAGCAATGAAGTGGGCTCATTACAGCCAATTGAAGAAATTAGCAAAATAGCAACTGAAAAAGGCGTACTTTTTCATACGGATGCAGTTCCAAGTGAAAGTGTAATTCCTATCGATGTACAAAAAACTCCGATTGATATGATTTCGCTGTCTTCTAATGACATTTATGGGCCTAGAGGAGTAGGTGCGTTATATCTAAAGAAGGGAGTTCGAGTAAATCCAATAATTATCGGTGGTGGTCAAGAAAAAGGATTTCGATCAGGATCTGAAAATATCCCGGGAATCGTAGGATTTGCTAAAGCAGCAGAAATTATGAAACAGGAAATGCCAAAAGAAGTACAATATCTGAAAGGTTTACGAGATAAACTGATAAAAAATATTTTAGAAATTATTCCAAAATCATACTTAAATGGGCATCCTGAAAAAAGATTACCTCATAATGCTCATTTTCGATTTGATTATATTGAAGGGGAGTCCTTGATTTTAACCTTGAAAGAAAATAATATTGCTGCTGCAACTGGGTCTGCTTGCAGTTCAAAAACGTTAGAGCCATCTCATACGTTAATATCTATGGGTTTACTTCACGAGGAAGCTCATGGTTCTTTATTAGTCTCTTTAGGAAGGACTACGAAGGATTCTGATATCAATAAGTTAATCGAAGTTCTACCCGAATCAGTTAAAAGGTTACGAAAATTGTCACCCTTAACGCCTCCTGATATGTTAAAAGAATTAAATTAAGGTGAGAAAAAAATATGAAATCAACTGAATATTCAGATAAAGTTTTAGATCATTTCAAGAACCCGCGGAATGTAGGTGAAATAGAGAATGCAGATGGTGTTGGCAAAGTAGGGAATCCTGTCTGTGGTGATCTAATGTGGATTTACATTAAAGTGGGAAAGAATGATAAAGGAGAGGAAATTATTGATGATATTAAATTTAAGACATTTGGTTGCGGTAGTGCCATAAGTACATCATCAATGATAACTGAGATGGTTAAAGGGATGAAACTCGATGAAGCATATAAAGTTAGTAGACAGGATGTTGCTGATGAATTGGATGGCTTACCACCTATTAAAATGCATTGCAGTAATCTAGCCGCAGATGCATTAAAGGCTGCAATCGATAATTATAGAACGGGAGCAACTCCTGAAGTGGAAATTGCTACGTCTTGCCAGCTTGATGTTCGTGTAATTTTAGGTGTTGATGAATTTCTTGGTAAAGGAGTTTATAAAGATATTCCTTCAGACCTAGAAGAATTACGCGATAAAAGAATTCTAATAGTGGATTCAGGAGACAAATCCTTAGAACTTGCGCTAAAGCTGACAAAATACACAGGTAGAGTAATTGTGGTGACCTCTGCTCAATCGATTCCCGGAACAGTTGAAATTAGAAAGCAATTAAAACATTCTGCTGTGAAAGTATTGCAACAATCAGAACTCATCGAAATAAAAGGAGAATTGGATGAGCTTGATAAGGTTGTTATACACGACTACGACGAGGATGAGAATTACGATTTGTTTGTTGATGTCGTTATACTATTAGATTACAGAGGGTAAAAGTTTTAATTAAAACTATAATTTATTTTTCAAATTGAATCATTTTACTTTTAAGCTAATTTAATAATTTATCCTGAAATCCGTATCAAGAAGGTATCTTAGATTTATATTTAAAAAAAGACTTTTTAAGTAGTAACTAATTTATAGAGATTTCCATCAAAAGCACAAAAATATAACTCTTTTTGGTTATCAATACCAAATGAAGTAATTTGTAAATTAGTATCTACTAAAATTGTATTGTTTGTACCGTGAATTTCATCATATTCTAATGCCCAAATTTGGCCGTATTCAAAGTCTCCATATACATATTTTCCATATAATCCTGATAACTGTGATCCTCGATATACAAATCCTCCCGTTATAGAATGACCGATTAAATGTCCATATTCAAAAATAGGATGTTCTATTGTCGTAACATTGGTTCCGGGGTTATAAAGATGGGTTCCTTCATATGCATTCCATCCATAATTTTTACCACTTTCAATAATATCAATTTCTTCCCAGCTACTTTGACCTACATCTCCAGTCCAAAGCAATCCAGTGATTGGATCAAAGCTAAAGCGCCACGGATTTCTTAACCCGAACGCAAAGATTTCTTCCCTATATCCATTAGTATTTCCGTAAAATGGATTATCCAATGAGATATTGTAGGGGTCTCCAGAATTAATATCAATTCTCAATATCGAACCTAATAGATTCTCTCGATTTTGAGCATTTCCTAAAGGATCTCCCGCAGAACCGCCATCACCTAAGCCGATATAAAGATAATTATCTGGACCAAATGCAATTTGGCCTCCATTATGGTTTGAATAGGGCTGCTCTACAGTTAGGATTATTTTCTGACTTGATTTATTGCCAGAATTGTTATCACCATTGTTTATTTTAAACCGTGAAATAATAGAGTCTCCAGTCGTGTTAGTATAATCCAAAAAAAAGTAGCCGTTAATGCTAAAATTCGGATGAAATGTCAATCCTAATAAGCCTCTTTCCCCTCCAGTAGATATAATATCTGAAATGTCCATAAAAAGATATTTTTCTGAGGTGTTTAAAGTATTATTAAAAGTGTAAATCTTACCACCTTGTTCCAATACAAATAAGCGATTAGTTCCATCATTCGGAGAATAAATACCCACAGGAGCTGAAAAGGAGAGGTTTGGGAATGCATTTTGAATAGTATACCCAAAAGGAGTTATAGTGTTTAAGAAAAAGTATACTCCTAAAAATATACCCAACGAAGTTATAATCACAATCGATAAAATGATAGTAATGATTTTTTTTTTCTTCATAAAGTGAAAGAAAAAGATTGATGATATTATTGAGATGTAAATTCTGGTGATTTAAGTACTTTATATCTATGGATTAAAAGAATTTTATATCATAAATCTTATTTGTTAAAACTAGGCTTATTAAAATTAGACATAAACTTTAATCAATAATTCATAATCAAGAGATTTATATGAAATTTGTAATTTTGATCATTAAAAGTAGTGATGTTGTGTATCACGATTACACTACTTAATTTAATGGTGAGAACATGAAAAAAGTAGTAATTATCGGAGGAGTTGCTGCTGGGGCATCCGCAGCAGCTCGTTTGAGACGTTTAAAAGAAGATTATGAAATAATAATGTTAGATAAAGGTTCTTATGTGTCTTTTGCAAATTGTGGCTTACCTTATTATGTGGGTAACGTCATAAAAGATAGAGAGTCATTGGAATTGATGACACCCCAACGATTTCTCGAACGATTTAACATTGATGTAAGAATCCACTCTGAAGCTATTTCAATTGATCGTGAAAAAAAATTGGTTAAGGTAAAAGATATTAATACGGATGAGCATTATAATCTTGAATACGATTACCTTCTACTAGCACCGGGATCAACTCCATTAATACCACCTTTTCCAGGTTTAGAGGATGTTCCTTCTTATTCAATATGGACTATTCCCGATGCTGTAAAGATTAGGGATTTTGTAGATAATAATAAAGTTAAGAATGCAGTGGTTGTTGGAGGGGGTTTTATTGGGTTGGAAATGGCAGAAAATTTAGTGGATAAAGGTGTGAGAGTTAAAATTGTGGAAATGCTTGACCAAGTTATGCCTCCTATTGATAAAGAAATGGCTCAATTTATTCACCAGGAATTAATCTTAAACGGAGTTTGCTTGGTTTTAGAAGATCCTGTTGATTCTTTCGGGAGAACTAATACAGATAAACCATATGTGAAAACAAAAAGTGGTAGAATAATTGAAACCGATTTAATTATTTTAGCTATTGGAATTAAACCTCAAACTAATTTAGCCAAAGAAGCGGGATTAAAATTGGGAAATCGGGGACATATCATTGTTGATGAGAGTATGCAAACATCAGACCCAAATGTTTATGCTGCTGGAGACGCGGTTTTAGTTAAACACCTTCAAACAAAAGAATCAGTTGCTATTGCATTAGCAGGTCCTGCAAACAAACAAGGTAGAATTGCTGCAGATAATATAGCAGGAAAGAATTCGAAATATAACGGAATTTTAGGAGCTTCGGTGGTGAAAGTATTTGATATGACAGTAGCAAGTGTAGGACTAACTGAAAAACAATTAAAGGGAGCTGAAATAATATATGAAAAAATTTATGTTCATCCTAATAATCATGCAAGTTATTATCCTGGGGCAGTTCCTCTTGCATTTAAGTTAATATTTGAAACTCCAACTGGAAAGGTATTAGGCGCTCAAGTAGTAGGAGGCCCTGGAAGCGATAAGAGGATTGATGTAATTTCTACTATCATAAAGATGGGAGGGACAGTTTTTGATTTAGAGGAATTAGAATTAACATACGCTCCACCTTATGGATCAGCAAAAGATCCGGTCAACATGGCAGGATTTGTTGCTTCAAATTTTCTAAGAGGTGATATGCCAATTCAGCAATGGCATAATATAAAGGATTTTAAAACAAAAGGTGGCGTTCTATTAGATGTAAGATCTGTTGAAGAGTTTCAAGCACGGAATATTCAAGGGTCTATTAACATTCCTATCGAAGAATTACGTGATAGAATGAACGAGGTCCCAAAAGGAAAACCAATACTAACATATTGTGAAGTGGGGTATCGAAGTTATTTAGCTACAAGAGTTCTATTGCAGAATGGTTTCGATGAAGTATATGACTTAACTGGTGGCTTTAAGACTTATGAAATGGCTAATACAACTACCGAAGAAATTGTTAATGCTTGTGGAGGATCGGAATCAATTATGGAAGAATTAGTTAAAGAAAAAGCTATTGAATCAACTGAATATGTCGAGATAGATTGTAGCGGAATGATATGCCCCGGCCCATTGAATGCAATGATTAAATCTTTAGAAACTCTTCCCGAAGGTAAAGAGTTAAAAATCTATGCTACAGATCCAGGATTCAAATCAAGTGTAGAAGCATATGTTAAGCTCAACGAAGCAATAGAATTGATCCATTTAGGAAAGGAAGAGGGTAAAATAGTAGCGAAACTTAGGAAAGGGAAAATTAAGGTTGAAGAGATAGCAATGCCCGTTAAACCTAAGAAAAAGACTCGTAAGGAATTACGGGCTTCGAATGCACCTCCAGTATCTGAAATAAGTTCCGATGAATTATATGAAAGACTTGATTCTGAAGACGCCCCTTCACTTCTTATCGATGTACGCACTCCTCAAGAGTATAGTAGTCCACATGGACACATTAAAGGTTCAAAACTTCTTCCATTAGGAGAATTAATGTACAATATGGATGCTCTTGAAAATTATAAAAATGAAGAGATAGTTGTAATATGTCATAGTGGTTCGCGTTCTATGATGGCCGCTCAACTTCTTGCTCAAGCTGGTTATAAAGACCTTAGAAACCTAACTGGAGGTATGATGATGTGGAACCGTAAAGGTTATCCCATAGAGAATGGGAGAGAGTCCTATTAATCTTGTGTTTTTTTAATCCTTTTTAATTTTTTGACCATTTCCAACTCTCTTGTTTATTTTAGTGTTTGAAGCAATCCTATGATTGATCATTTTTTATCTTATAAGTGCAAAAGTTAAAATAAAAGTAATAAATATATATTCAAAAATAAGTTATTTAATCGAAATTCCTAATAAAATTAAAATAAAGGTGAATATATGAAAGAAACGCCTAAAAAATTATTCGCTGCGTATGTTGGAGAATCTCAAGCTCGAAACCGCTATACATTCTTCTCTTCCATCGCAAAAAAGGAAGGATTTGTATTAATAACAAATATTTTCCTAGAAACTGCAGATCAAGAGAGAGAACATGGCTTAAATTTCTATAAAATGCTTCAAGAGTTTAAGAAAGAAGAGAATTTTGATGCATTTAAGGTTAGTGAAGAATATCCAACCACATATAGCACGACTATCGAAAATCTAAAGTCCGCTGTTAATGGAGAAAATATGGAATGGCAAACGCTTTATCCAGATTTAGCGGCTACTGCAGAAAAAGAAGGATATCCCCATATTGCTAAAAGAACGAGAGCTATAGCCCGAGCTGAGCAACATCATGCCGAACGATATGGTAAATTATTGAAACTAATTGGTGATGATGCGTTCTTTAAGAGAGGTAAAAAGATTGTGTGGGTTTGTATGGAATGTGGTTATGAAGTAGAGATGGACCATCTTCCCAAAGACTGGAAATGCCCAAGCTGTGATCATCCAAGAGCTAACTTCAGAAAGAAATGTGAAGATTTCTAAACAATAGTTTGCGTGTTATAAAATTTAAGCATAATAATTAAATAATAATATACAAAAATTGAAACATAGCCTTATGGATTGTTAAAAGAGAAGATATTTTATGAAACAAAAAGAAATTTATAAATGCAATATATGTGGTAAAGTAATTGAAATTCTTCATCCTGCGGCTCCAGAAACCGTGTGTTGCGGTGAACCTATGAAATTAATGGAAGAAAAGACTGCGGACTGGAAAGGAGAGAAACATGTGCCTAAGATAACCATTAAAGGTAACACAATTACTGTAGACGTAGGTATTTCTATGGGAACTCCTCACCCTATGACTAAAGAACATTACATTATGTGGATTGAGCTAATCTGCAAAAATAATTGCTATAAAAGGCAATTTTTATCTCCTGGAATGGAACCTAAAGCAACCTTCGTTGTTTCTGACCCATCCGGATTAGTTGCAAGAGAATATTGTAATCTTCATGGTTTATGGAGAGGGGATAAATAGAAAAAGCTTTAACTTCTTTTTATTTTTTTTCTTATATTTCACATTTGGTAATTTAAATTTTAGTTTGAATATTAAATAGAATGAACATTTCAGATTATAATTTAAATTATTTCTTAAATTTATAAAAATATAGAAGAGAAATAATTTAAGGTTAAATTATGATTAAAGCGATAATGTTTGATTTAGATGGAACACTTATTGGACAAAAAAAGGCTAGTTCCGTGGTCTTAAGTCAATTTTATTCAGAAAACAAGGCACGATTTGGCAATATGGAACAAAAAGAATTTTTTAATAATTGGTTTAAAGCAGGTCGAAAAAATCTCCAAGATTTTCTTAAAGGCGAAATCACATTTGAGGATAAAATGATTACTCAAATTTTAGAGTTTTTTCAAAATTCAAATAATAAAATCGTAGAAAGTGAAGCAAGTGAAATCTTTAATAAATTTTTACCGATTTATGAAGAAAATATTATCTTATTTGATGATGTAATACCATGTTTAGAATATTTATTAAAAGAGAAATATCAACTTGGAATAATTACAAATGGACACAGTAAGGATCAAAGAGAAAAGCTGCGTAGATTTAATCTTGAAAAGTATTTTCCTACAGTAATCGTTTCAGGCGAAATTGGGTTTGCTAAACCTAGTGCAGAAATATTTCTCGAATGTGCTAATATCCTTAAGTTATCTCCCAATGAAATAATGTATATTGGAGATATGGTTGAAATGGATGTAATTGGAGCTAATGAGGTTGGAATACGAGGAATTTGGCTCAACAGGGAATCTGAAAAAAACCAAAATGATATCCTTTCTATATCAACGTTAAATGAATTAAAAAATCTAATAGAGTAAATATATACAATTAAATTAAAGTCAGGGTTTATGGAGCAAAACGAAGCCATCATTTTAGATAGAGATGGAGTCTTAATAGAGGATAAAAATTATTCCTATAAAATTGAAGATTTAGAGATTTTACCCGGAGTTATAGAGGGTTTAAAATTATTGCAAGCCAAGTTCTTATTTTTTATTGTAACCAATCAATCAGGGATTGGGATGGGTTATTACACAGTTAAAGAGTTTCAAATTTATAACGATCACTTAATCTTTCTTTTAAAAAAGCATGATATACATATTCAAAAAACCTTTTTCTGTCCACATCTTAAGGAAGAAAATTGTGAATGTAGAAAACCTAACCCTAAATATTTGTTTGAAATTAGAGATGGTTGGGATATAGATTTGAAATCATCATGGGTATTTGGAGATCATCCATCAGATATCATTTTTGGAATAAATGGAGGATGCAAAACAGTATATATGGTTACTGGTCATGGTGAAAAACATTTAAAGGAATTGGAATCTCAAAATATTAAACCAAATCTAGTAAGCTCGAAATTTTTTAATGCCGCAAAACGGATCCTTGAAATCTCTGATTAAATTCAGAAAGTTTTGTTTTAAAACTCACCTTATCTTAAATAAGAGGCCAATATAAAAGCGTAGTATAATATATCCAAATTATGTGACCATATCACCTTTTTTATTTAATTTAAGATGCTCAATAAAAAAATAAATAATGCAACCCTTTGGGATAAAATTCGGAAACTAAGAGAGCTGATTAAGTCAGAAATAGAATTCAAAGAAAGAATTTGTTGGAATTGTGGTAAAGGTTTAAACATCTATGATTTTATGAGTGATAATGTTTATTATAGTCCAGAATATATTCTAAGATTATGGCAAGCTTCTGTACTTCAGTTTCATTGCTGTGATTGTTTTAAAAATTTAAAAATAGATGAACTTAAAAATATTGAACAAGAGTTAGGTAAAAGATGTTGTTTGTTTTGTAATAAATCAATGGATATTTATCAATTTAGCAAAATTAATAGTGATTTGAAGATATATGAGCTAAAAATTCTCTGGCTTGATAGGAATTATGAGCTATTTTGTGATAATTTGTGTAAACGGAAGTATTACAAAAAATATTATGATTTTCTTAATAAAATAAAAAATAAAAAATAATGTTATAAAATTGAATTTAATCTCTATCTCTTTTAAACACGCTAGGCAAAGCATGTTCATATTGTTTCATAACAAAACGAGAGATAACTATTCTTTGTATTTCACTTGTTCCCTCGTAAATTTGATATAACTTTGCATCTCTAAATAATTTTTCAACAGGATATGTCCTTAAATACCCATATCCACCAAATATTTGAATCGCTTCTGTAGTTACATTCATTGCCACATCTGAGGCAAATGCTTTAGCAATCGAAGAACTTAAATTGTTATCCATCCCTTGATCCGCTTCCCAAGCAGCCTTATAGGTTAAGAGCCGTGCAGCTTCTACATCCTTATACATATTTGCTATCTTTTCTTGAATCATTTGATAATTTCCTATTGGTCGGCCGAATGCTTCTCTCTTGTTAGCGTAATCTATTGAATATTCCATTGCTGAACGAGCGCATCCTACTGCGAATGCTCCTATTGCAGGGCGAGTATGAGCAAAAGTTTGCATTGCTAAAACGAATCCTCTGCCAGGTTTCGCAAGAACATTTTCTTTTGGAATTCTCACGTTTTTAAGCCCTACAGCAACAGTATTAGAAGCTCTTTGTCCTAATTTTGGGATATGTTTCCCCAATCGGACTCCTTCCGATTTTGAATCCACAATAAATGCTGCGATTCCTTTATGCTTTTTTTCAGGATCTACTGTAGCAAATACGGTAATATAATCAGCAAATCCCCCATTAGTTATCCAAAACTTATTTCCATTTAAGATGTACTCATCACCATCTTTTTCAGCGCGGCATTTCATCCCGGCAACATCTGAGCCCATTGAAGCTTCAGAAGTCGCAAAAGCAATTAATTTAAAGTCATTTATTAATTCTCCTAAAATTCTCTGCTTTTGCTCTTCATTACCTCCAATTATAATTGGTTCTGCACCAAGATTATTATCAAAGATTGAAGTCGCAATTCCAGGACAAGCAGATGACATTTCTTCTACTACGATACATGAATCAAGTAAACCATACCCAAGACCACCATATTTCGTTGGAATAGCTAAATTCAACAGATCCTCTTCCCAAGCTTTTTTAATGACGGGAAGGGGGAACTCCTCTGAAGCATCATATTTTTGAGCAACCGGTAATACTTCACGAATAGCAAACTCTCTTGCTTTCTTTTGTAATGCTTTTTGTGCATCTGATAACATAAAATCCATTTTTTATTACCTCTAAATACTCATTTTATCTATTAACTTATCGATAATGAGCTTAAAGTCTAAATCAGCTGGTTTTGGAACATATTTAATTTTGATTTTTTCATCCATAACATCAAATTTAGTATCCTGTAAAATTTGGACAATCTCATCAGGGCATTGACCTGACCATCCATAGGACCCAAATGCAAGCCCAATCTTATTCATTGGTTTAAGTCCTTTCTGATAAGATAAATACTCTGCAACTGTTGGATATAACCCATTGTTTAATGTTGGACTTCCTACTAAAATGGCCTTTGCTTTCATAGCTTCTGTTATTACATCTGAGTAATCAGCAGTGGTAAGTTTAAACCTTTTAACAGCAATTCCTCGATGTTCGATTTCATTCTGAAGAGCTTTAGCTATTTTTTCCGTACTACCCCACATAGTATCATAGACTATAAGAACGCTTTTTTCATCTAGCTCTCCTTTACTCCATTTAGTATACGCTTCCACAATATCTTTAATATTACTTCGCCAACAAACACCATGAGAAGGACATATAAGATCAATTGGTAAAGATCCAACTTTAGGTAAGACTTTTGCGATCAAACCTGATAAATGAAGAAGGATATTCGCATAATACTTTTCTGCTTCTTGCATTATTACACACATATCATTTTCATCATCCCAACGCTTAGATGTAGCAAAATGCTGACCAAAGGCATCATTAGAAAAAAGTACATTCTTTCCCTTTTCATCAGTCATGAAAGATACCATAGAATCTGGCCAATGAATCATAGGAATTGGAACAAACGTAAATTTCTTTCCATTACCTATGTCTAAAGTATCTCCCTCTTTGACTGCTCTAATTCTGTTGAATAGATCATCTGCTAATTCTTCATGATAATGTCCTCTTAATGCATCAACTCCTCTTTCGGAAGCTATAATTTCTGTATTGGGAAGATGCTTTACAATTAATGGAAAAGAGCCTGAATGATCAGGTTCAACATGATTGACGATTAAATAATCTATATCTTCAAGCTTGCATATTGATTTTATATTCTCTAAGAAATATTCAAAATAAGGACGCTTAACGGTATCTATTAAAACTGTTTTCTCTCCCTTAACTATATAAGCGTTATAGCTACTTCCTTTATGAGTGCTATACCCATGAAAATTTCGCACCTCGAAATCAACATATCCTACATACCATACATCTTTCATTAATTCTAAATGTGTCATGATTAGTTTAACTCCTTTTTTAGGATTTAATTTATGTTATACTTCTTTTTGTATTTAATAAATTTAATTTCTTTATCTTATAAATTAAATCTAAAAAAATTGAAGATGATAAGGATTAAATAATTAAAAGAAATAATTATACATGTAAAAATAAGAATCCAATAAAAATCGTTTAATTTAAGGATGCTAAATGAGAATTTTAAAAAAGCAATTTAAACATTATGTAATTACTTATTTAATCCTAATAGTATGGTACCTTATTTGTTGCGTAATTTTCATACCTTATCTAATTTTAGGGGGTTTTATCAATATTATATTATATATTGCGTCTGTATATACTTTTTATAAATATTATTTTACTCTCAGCTTTAAGCTTGGATTAAGTGCAACTATTTTTTATTTCCTACCTTTTGGTTTAATTTTTCTTTTTGGATTTTACTTTAGTCCAATAGCAGCGATGTATCTAATATTTTTTCCAATGTCGATAATTTCATGGGTCGGGGCTATAATATTCCTTGTTATATTAAAAAAGTATTTAGAAATTGAGCCTAATTTAAAAGAAGAACATGAGATTGAAATGAAAGTAAGAAATATGGATTTTGAGACAAGAAAGAACCGATTATTGGGGATGGTTAGGATTGATAAATTTTTGGATCTTGAAAAGGCTCAACTTTTTCTTGGAATGAGTAAATACGACATCAAAGCTCTTATCTATGATTTAGCGGGTGAGAAAAAACTAGAAGGTGATTTTAAAGATAATAGGTTTATTATTACATCGAATATTGATGATTTCTTGTTAGAATTAGAACTTAGTTTCATTAATTGGCAAGAAAAGACCACTTTGAGTCATACTAAGGTAAGATAAATAACTGCAAGCAACTCTACCAGATTATTAGAATTCAATAAAAAAAAGAAAAATAATAGTATACAAAACTTAATCAGATATTTTAGTAAAAAAACTTTTGTCAACACCACAGACAGGACATACCCAATCATCAGGTAAATCTTCCCATTTGGTGCCTTCAGCATCTTCATCGTAGATATAGCCACAAGCACCGCATTCGTATTTTGCTATGAGTTTTCACCTATTTTAAGTTATTTTTTAATTTTCTTGATTATTTTGGATTTATGAATTGAATCTATGTTAAAAATATTAATTTAATAATTTATAAATAAGATAGATTTTTTATCGCGCTTAAAGGACTATTTTATTAGTTTTTATCGAAGGAAAAAAAAAGAAAATAATGAGATTATATTTTTAATTCAATGACTCTTTCTTGATGGTCTTTTACTTTATCTGGAGTCAATTTATAGAATTTCCAGAATATAAGAGTTCCAATGAGCATTATAATACCAGGAATTAAAGCAAAATGAAGATCGATTCCAAAGAGAGCAGAGCTAGAAGTAGGATTAACGTCAAATCCAGTTAGAATATGAACAATCGAAAATGAAGCGGCTTGCATTGATTATGAAATTTCAAATAGAAAGGAAAAAAGTATTTTGGAAGGAGGTTTAACTAGCTCTTCTAAGAATTTTACCCGGATATTTTCTCTTCTGCTTTCCATGATCTACAACAATGACTCCGTTGACAATGACATACATAATACCTTCCGGAAATTGGATGGGATTATTATAAGTTGCTTTATCCCTTATTCTTTTTGGATCAAAAACAACAACATCCGCCCAGTTGCCTTCATAAATCAATCCTCGGTCTCTTAAACCAATTTTTCGAGCAGGAAAGGATGTCATTTTGCGAATTGCCTCTTCCCATCCTAGTAATTGTCTTTCACGCACGTATAGAGCGAAAATTCTCGGATAAGTTCCAAAGAGTCGTGGGTGAACTACTCCAATCATAGGATTAGCGGGGACCCCAGCTCCATCCGTTCCTATCATTTGAAACGGACTAGTCATTATTCTTTCTATATCCTCATCGGACATTGATTCGATGGTAATCATCACATCAAAATTCTCATCAATTAATAATTGAAAGAAGGTTTGCCAATCATTGTCTAAGCCTTTTATTTTAGTAATTTGAGAGATGGATTTTCCTCTAATCTCTTTCCATTTTTCAGTTTGAGCTGTAGAAATATATAGTTTATCGAATCCATTGTTTTTAATCCAATTCTCCCACCCTTTAATCCCTTTTTCGATATCTGCTATAATCTTTTTTTGGATAGCTGTGTCTTTTATCCTTTCTAAAGATTTTTCTCTTCCTCCCTCCAAAACCCAGGGAGGAAGAGCAGTTGGAAGATTTGACATCCCTCTTTTATACGGATATTGATCGAATGTTATATTTAACCCTTTTAAGTTAGCTTCCTCAACTAATTTTAAAGCTTTAATACTGTTACCCCAATTTTTTTTCCCAGATACCTTAAAATGTGCTATTTGGCCCCCAATACAATTAGATTTTTCCACTATCTCTATAAATTCTTTAATTGCAGTAAGTAAATTCTCATCCTCACCCCTAAGATGCGAAAAGTAAAGGCCTCCATACTCTGCGACTATCTTACACAATTCAATCAACTCATTTGTCGATGAATATACCTGAGGGGGATAAATTAGCCCTGTACTCATTCCAAATGCTCCTGCTTGCATTGCTTCTCTAAGATATCGTTTCATTGTTTCCATCTCTTCTTGGGTGGCAGGACGATTTTCAAATCCTTGACCTCCAGCAATTCGGATATTTCCATATCCTACGAAAAATGCAGAATTAGCCGGACATCTGATATCTTCCATGTTAGCTAAATATTCAGAAAAGGAGTTCCATTTAAATTCATATTCTTTATAAAGCGAAGATTGCGCCGTGAGTATATCTCTAATAGGCTCAATTTTCTCAGGATGGAGTGGAGCTAATCCATCACCACACATCCCTATTGTTTGGGTTGTTATACCTTGTTGGATTGTAGACTCTACCTTAGATAAAAGGGGAAGGACATAATCAGTATGAGAATGAATATCTATAAATCCAGGACAGATTATACAGCCTTTAGCATCTATAGAAGTGGCAGCATCATCCTTTAAATTATATCCGATTTTTTCAATTTTACCATGTTTAATTTCGATATCACTTGTATATGCAGGATTTCCTGTCCCATCAATAATTCTACCATTTTTTATAACAATATCGTAGCTCATAACTAATGTTTAGGAAACAAATATATTATGATTTACTATAAATCAAAAGCGTAAAAGAAAGAGAATGAGATTTAAATAAACCTTGAATTAAAGCTCTTTTTTAACGAAAAAAGACTTAGATGCCCTACATTTAGGACATTTGAAATCTTCTTCAACTTTTTCAAATGGTTTAGCTTGTTCATCATCTAAATAAAGATAGTTACATCGTTTACATCTATGAATACTCATATTTTGTATCCTCCTTAATCAATTTTTTTCCTAAAATACTCCTTTGATGCGCCACAGTTGGGGCATTTATAATCATTGGGTAAATCTTCAAAAGCAATACCCATTTTTGCTTCATCATACAGATCTCCACACTTCTCACATCTATATATATATAAATCTAGCAATTTTCGAAGCTCATCTTTATTAACATCCTCTTCCATCTTTTTGTATACATATGACACAGCTTTTTTTTCTCCGAACAATATTGCACCCTTTAGCTTGTTATCTTTAAGGATAATCTTTTGATAACAGCAATCTTTTACATCAGCTTTTTTTAAAATATCCCAACTTCCCCCTTCTCCTTCCACAGGATTTATTATTCCAATTGACGTTAAATCTAATCCCATGATTTTTAACGTATTTTTGGGGATAGTACCGTCATATTCCTTAGTTTTAGCACCTATAATAGTGGCTGCGATAATTTTTGATTGCTCCATACAAGCTGGAATTATTCCATATATTTGGTTATTATATTCGATACAGTCTCCTACCGCATAAACATCTGTTTCGCTTGTTTCTAAATATTCATTAATAACTATCCCTTTATTGGTTTTAATACCAGCATTCTTTGCTAAATCAATAGTAGGATTGATTCCTGCTTGTATTAATACAATACCTGCATCAAATTGACGACCATCTTTTAATTTGATTCCTGCAACCTTACCATTTCCTAGTATTTCTTGAGTGGTTGCATTTAAAACGACTTCAATACCTCTTCTTTCAATCTCGTCTTTAAGCATTTTTCCGCATTCTTCATCTAATTGCCTTGGTAATAATCTTGGAAAAAATTCAACGACAGTTGTTTTCAATTTTGTGTCCTTAATTTGATTTGCTAATTCAAGTCCCAGTAATCCACCTCCAATAACGATTGCTTTTTCATTAGGGATTGAAGCAATAAAATTTTTAATTTCCAAAGCATCATCAATGTTACGTAATGTGAAAACTCCTTGTTTGTTATTTTTCATTTCTACTGCTTTATTAATAGGTGGAATATTAGGAGTACTCCCCAAGGCTAAAATTAGTTTATCGTAGTTTATAGATTTATTTTTATTTGAAAAATGAACTGTTTTATTTTCGAGGTTAATATGTTCTGCTTTATGACCCAAAAATAGCTTCAAATCTTTGGTTTTATACCAATCCTCATCAAATACAATTAAATCTTGAATTAATTTTTTACCAGATATAACTTCGGGCAAATTAATTCGGGTATAATAAGGATATGCTTCTTGAGTATAAATTTCAATTTCAATCTCCTCATTTAGAAATCTAAGGTTTTGTGCTGTAAAGGTACCCGCAACATTATTACCTATTATCACTACCTTCATAGGTTTATTAGCTTTAACATCCTTTTTTAACATTTTTATTATGATTTCTAAATTATAAGGAAAATAAGGGTTTGAGAAGATGTTCGCGAAAAAGATTATAATTTTTACAAAATAGGTTTTTAAGTGAAACTACGCTAAATTGTAATTAATATTATATTAAAATGTAAAAGGTGAAATAAAATAGAATTAGAAAGATTGTCCCATCATAAATCCGTTCAAAAAGTATACGAACGGATTAAAAAGGATGGGATGAATAATATTTGGGACCGATTTGAAGCTCAAGGATTTTCAGGGGATCCAGATAAGAGATGTCCATTTTGTTTAAAAGGAGCCCGTTGCGATTTATGTTCCAATGGCCCGTGTAGATCAGATGCCTCGATCGACAAACGGGGAGTTTGTGGTATCACCGCTGATGGTATGGCTATGCGGATGATGTTATTAAGAAATGTAATGGGCGCATCTACATATCATTATCATACAGAGGCAACTTTAAAAACGTTAAAAGCAACAATCGAAGGAAAAACCCCTTTTAAAATTAGTGAGCCTGATAAACTAAAAACATTTGCGAGAAGACTAGGACTAAATGTGTCAGAAGATATCAAAAAAGTAGCCAAAGATCTTCTGGAATTTGTTAGAGAAGACCTTAATCGCCCTCACACTGAAAAGAGTAAAATTGTCGAAAAATTAGCTCCAGAAGAAAGAAAAAAGGTATGGAATGAACTAGGCATTTTTCCGGGAGGTATCTATGGGGAAATGATGTTTTCGACTAGTTCATGTTTAACCAATGTGGATGGATATTATGCTAGCCTTGCGCTTAAAGCTATGCGTTTAGGGATCGCAATGGCATATCAGAGTCAAATAGTAAATGAATTCATTCAAGATATATTGTTTAACATTCCACGACCTCATAAAATGCGTGTAAATTTGGGTGTATTAGATCCTGATTATGTAAATGTCCTACCTAATGGTCATGAACCGTTCTTAGGTTTTGCCATGGTTCAATTAGCACGTAAACCTGAATGGCAAGAAAAAGCTAAAAGTGTAGGCGCAAAAGGATTAAGAATAATTGCTAATATTGAGACAGGTCAGGAAATGATTCAAAGATGGGAAATGGATGATGTATTTTATGGATTTACCGGAAATTGGATTATGCAGGAAGCCATCCTAGCAAGTGGCTGTATTGATCTTTTTGCTTGTGATATGAATTGTTCAATGCCTATAGATCCAATCTACGCTAAGAAGTACAAGTTTAAGTTAATCCCCGTTTCAGATGTCGTTGTTTTTGAAGGAGTTAATGAGCGATTAGATTATGTCCCTGAAAAAGCCGAAGAACAAGCCGCTAAATTACTTCAGATGGCAATTGATAATTTTGAAGAACGTCGAAAGAGCATAGAGCCAGTCACAGGATTAGATATGAATGAGGCTGTGGTTGGTTTTTCGAAAGAAAGCATTTTAGCAGCATTAGGGGGGACTTTAGATCCTCTTTTAAACGCGATTAAAGACGGTACAATAAGAGGGGTTGCCGGGTTAGTATCTTGCACAACTCTTAGAGATACTGGTCAAGACGTACACACCGTCCGTGTAGCAAAAGAATTAATTAAGCGAGACGTATTGGTGTTATCTATGGGATGTGGTAATGGTGGGCTTCAAGTTGCTGGGTTATGTGTCCCCGAAGCTAAAGACTTAGCAGGACCAGGTCTGAAAAAGATATGTGAATTATTGGGAATACCACCTGTCCTTAGTTTTGGTACTTGTACCGATACAGGAAGACTTGCGGACCTTGTTGGCGTCATATCTGATGCTCTGGGAGGAGTTGCAATCCCTGATTTGCCTGTAGTTGCTGTTGCCCCTGAATACATGGAGCAGAAGGCCACAATAGATGCTATTTTCGCTCTAGCCTTCGGATTGTACACCTATGTTAATCCTGTTCCCACAGTCACAGGAGGACCTAATTTAATCAAGTTACTTACCGTTGATTGTAAGGATGTAACAGGTGGGATATTACATGTTGAAACTGATCCTTCAGTGGCCGTTGATGCAATGCTTGACCATATAGAAGCAAATAGAAAAAAGCTTGGTATTTAAATTTAAATTATATTCTTTTTTTTCTTAACTTTTTGGTTTAAATCTCGATTTCAACCATTTTATTATTATTTTATTAATTTTGTTAGTGAATAGTAAATTTCAATATACTAGTAATTAGTAAAAAAATTTAAAAAATAGAAATTAAAAAAAACCTCATCTTTATTTTATTCTTCTGGAGGGGGTTCCATTCCTAAAATTTTATAAGCTTCTGCTATATGAAAGTAGGTTTCTATTTGGTATTTAAAACCCTCAATTTCTAAGGCATATTCTTGATATTGTTGTGCAAGTCTAGCCATGAAATCTTCAACCTTACCTTTCTTAACATCACCTACGGCTAAAACTTGCATTCCTTCTACCGTGGATCTAACCCCAATTACAAGTGTGCTCCCTATAGAAGGATCAGAAGGATATTTTTTAATCATTTCAATATTCTTTTTTGCTACTTTACTTGATTTTGCATGTGGAAATATTACTGTAGCTACAATTAATACCATTTTTTATCACGTTTTTTTTAAAATTATTGAATTTCAAGTAATAAAAAATAAAATCCGCTATTATTTAAAATTTGAGTCTAGATCTAAGCATTGAAATGG
>RDOE01000044.1 GCA_011364975.1 Promethearchaeota archaeon
CAGAGCAATTTTCCCAAATTATTAAATTCTATTCAATGCTACCTTATTGCGCAATATTAAATAATCGAATTCTTTGCCTACATGGCGGAATTCCAGAGGATATCGAAATTTTAACAAAAATAAAAGGGAAATGTGTGAAAGATATACCTTTATTTTCAAAAGATTTAGCAAGTTCACTGATGCAGATCATATGGAACGATCCTAAAGAGGGATTGAAAAGATTTTCTGAAAGTTATCGCGGTCCTGGTATAAAATTTTTTGGAGAAGATGCGTTTAATCAATTTATGGAGAGATATCACCTAAAATATTTAATAAGGGCCCATGAAGTATTTGAAGAGGGCTTTAAATGGTTTTTCAATAAGCGATTACTTTCTATTTTTAGTTCTG
This sequence comes from Promethearchaeota archaeon, assembly GCA_011364975.1. GTDB lineage: Archaea > Asgardarchaeota > Lokiarchaeia > Sigyniarchaeales > SOKP01 > SOKP01. The sequence continues at coordinate 388 of RDOE01000044.1, forward strand.
CAAATTATAGCGGATATTTCTCTCCCAATCCTGCTTCTTATGCAGTAATTAAGGATAATCATGTGGTTCCAAAGTTACTCTAATGATTAAAATGCTAATTCAGGAAATCTTTCTATAATTTCAGGATATTTTTTAATTTCTTCTTTCCAGCGATCATATTTATCTAAATCCAGCGTAAGCTTTTGAGTAATAATAGTATTAAGAGTTGGCACATATATAAACGCAGAGATCTGTTTTCCACTTTTCAAGGTTATATATGTTTCTTGTCGTTCAAACAAATTTTGAGGTACACCTTCATATTGGTCTAGTTCTTCCAATTCTTCTAAACTTATATCAAATTTTAATGCCCAAAATGATTTATCAGAAGGTATTGCGTAAGGAAACCAATTATTTGGGGGTTGGATTCTAGAAAAGTGCTTTACTAAGCAAACTTCTATATTTGGTTTTCCTTTCCATAATCTTCGAGTTATAAAGGTACCATAACCTATAACTGATACAAACGATGAGGCTTTATTAGGTATAATGTTCAATTTTTACTCTTTTTACATTATCTGAGAAGCATCGGGTTTTATAAAAAGAAGATTATTACCTCGAATAAAGATCTCATTATACTTAGCAACTGGAGAACCATCCATAATTTCTGTGGCATCTTCCAAAATCATATTCATGTAAGCATCTATCTCTTTTAAGAGCCCTCGATATTCGGTGCCATCTTTTAATCTCAAGATAATGGTAGACCCCATAGCGTTTTGTAAAATGGTTAAGGGATTTTTAGATTTATTATTCTGACTTGACATATTTAAAACTTTATCAAAAATACAATTTTATTATAATTATTAAAAAGATATTTAGAAGAAAAACTTTTTTGAATTAAAACCTTTTTATTCAAAGGCTTCAGAATTATAGGGATACATATTGCAACCTTTTGATCATCATTCTAATAAAAAGCGAGATATTATTAAACGATATAATTCAACATCAGTCCACTATAATAATAGATATGCTAAAATTCAAAATCAAAAATACGATTACTTTATAAAATATATACCAATTGGTTCAAAAATAATTTTGGATGCAGGTTCTGGAACTGGACTTCTAATGCCTTATCTGCTTAAAATGATTAATCCCTCGAGGTTAAAACCCTTTTTTTATGTTGGTATTGATATCTCTCTAAACATGTTGAAGATTGCAAAGAAGAAATCATTTGAAATCGAGGAAAATGAGAAGTTTGCTCTAATCCTCGCTGATTTAGAAAATATGCCAATACGAAATGAATCGTTTAATAGTATTTTCTCAATTACGAGTCTTCAGAACCTTCATGATATGGAAAAAGGAATTAAGGAGATAATTAGAACCTCTAAAATCGATTCGGTATTATTAATTTCTGTACTAAAGAAAACTGTAAATCAGGAAAAGATTATTTCAATCTTACACCCATATTGTAATGAGCTAAAAGTAATGGATAACCGTGATATTGAAGATTATTTAATTAGTGGGAAAATAGTTAAAAAGCTTAGTAATCATTATTTATAAAATGATTGAATTATTTTAGAAGGGTTGCTCTCAACGTTATATTTTTTTCTGAAATAATTACTTACATTAACAATATCTCTTTCCAAGAGAGCTCGCGCATTAGGATGCGTACTAGAGACCCATTGTAGCCAGTCGATAATAAGGATATTTCCTTTTTCATCAACAACAATATTAAATTCACCTAAATCACCATGAATCATATTTGCTTTTCGAAATATAATCTTTACTTCTTTGATGATTCTATTGAAAATTTTAGCGGGGTTCTCGATATACTGATAATAAGCTAATTCCTTACCTCGTAAATAGGACATCATTATCATATGCCGATTGACAGCTACTGGTTTGGGAGTGTTTAGCTTGAGGTGATACAATTTTTTTAGGGCTCTAAATTCTTTTCTTGCGGCAAGCCTATTGGCATATAACCACGAAAAATGAGAGCGTTCTCCTAGAAAACTCCTCGTGCGTTTAATATTTTTGAAGCTTGTTCTTCCAATTCTATACACTTTCAAAGCATAAATATGTTCCTCATCATCCATACAACTATAAACATCCGACTCCTTTCCTTTGCCAATTAGAGGTCCAAGTTGGCTTATTTTATTCTTCTCTACTAACGCATGAAGGGCTAACATATCATAACCTTTTGAATTTAGGGTATAAGCAATTTCATTCTGAGAAGAATCTCGTATAGTTAAATCTAATTTATGGACTTTCTTTAAGCGGAATAGTGTCTCTTCCATGGGATACCGGGAATAAAATCGTATATTACTAATCGTAACATACTCCGATCTTCTCATCCCAATTTCAATTGCCATTAGTATCCGGATATCTTCCTTCTCCAAATCTCTTAATATTTTTGCTGATTCCGTCATTTTGATATATTTTTATTGATAAGGAACTTAAGTTACTATTCTAAAAAATAATTTGGTACTAATTTAACATTTTGGATTAATATAGGTAGAGTTTTATATAAATTAAACTAAAAAATGAATTTCTTATAGATTTTAATAAAGGATCTAAGTTTAAGGATATTAGGAATTTCAAAAATTGTTATACTTCCTGCAATTAAACTAAAAAAGAGAAGTAGATCATAACTACTTATTAAATACCTTGATTGGGTGGATCCTTCTTGAAATGCAAATATAAAGATTCCTTGCTGTAAATATAGTGCTATCCCGATGCAAATTAAAAGTCCAACAGTGGAATATATAATAACTTGATATTCTTGTTCGAGAACGCCAATTAAAATAGAGATACAAAATGAAAAAATGGTTATAATGATTAAAATTATGGAAAGAGCTAACCAATAATCGTAATATTCTGCCATGACAATAAAATTAATGCCAGAGGGCCCCCAACTTAAGAAGGAGGCTAAATTTATTAAGGATATTAAAGGTAAAATAATACTTATTAAGAGAGAAAAGAAATATAATCGTATAGAAATAAATCGAGATAAGCTATATTTTGAAAACTCATCCTCTTGAGTTACTCCTTGTAGTAGTTGATCTAATTTTTCTTTAACCTTAATAGGGAATTTTTTTTCTGAAAGTTCAATCCTTAATTCTAAAAGGGGGTCCTGTTTCATTAGTAGTTCAATTGCGTTAATGCCCCTTCTGAATTTCTCCTTAGAGCTTCTAGGACCCTTCCATAGGTGAATTACTCGTTCTTCTTCATCCAAGATAGCACATAAGTCATGATTCAGAATTGCTATATTTTCTTCTATCCAATTATTCTCCCTTTCATTAAAAATATAAGTTCTTAGCATAACGTAATAATAATTTCTAATTTATTGTGCTTTTATTTTTTTCATTTAAAATTGATCGGTATATTAGATACTTACATTAGATTAAGCATTTTTATTAAAATAAATGAAGAAATATTAAATGCAAATTATTCTTTCTCAATTCTTTGTTCAATTTCTGCCCATAGCGCCTTAATGTAATCCTTATATTGCACTATTTCTTCAGTTTTGACATTTTTAAATCGTTTTTGAGATTTTATATAGTCTTCAATAGGCTTTCGCTTTGATGCATCTAAAAATCGTTTACTATCTTTTGATAAGATAAATTTTCCTTCATTAACTTCATAAAGAGGCCAAAAGCCCGTCTGGACAGCTAGTCTTCCAATCTCTATGGAATCTTTTGGATCATATCCCCACCCAGGGGGGCATGGTGCTAAAATATGGATATATTTAGGACCATATATTTCCTTAGCGGTTTGAAATTTTTCATATAAATCTAAGGGATAAGAAGAAATGGCAGTTGCTACATAAGGTATCCCATGCGCTTCTAAGATTTTAGCCATGTTTTTCTTATATCCTGTTTTACCGCCAGGGGTGGTGGTAGTAAATACTCCAGGAGGAGTACTTCCACTTCTTTGAACTCCAGTATTCATGTATGCTTCATTATCATAGCATGCAAAAATAAAATCTGTACCCCGTTCTACCGCCCCACTCAAAGCTTGAATCCCTATATCAACAGTACCCCCATCTCCTGCAAAAGCAACCACGTTTATATCTTCAGCAAGCCCTTTATCCTCTAGTGAGGCCAAAATTCCAGAAGCAGAGGCTCCAGTTGTGGCAAAAGGGGTGTGAAGTACAGATACCTTAGTTGTACAAAATCCTTGCATTCCATGCAGCACTGTTAAGCAAGAGGCTGGAACAGTAATTATAGTATTTGAGCCAAGTGCCTTTAAAGCTATTCGGTATATTAATGCCATTGAACAACCCGCACAAGCTCTAGTTCCGGGGTAAATAAATTCTTCTTCAGGCAGATCCATTACTTTTACCAATTTTTATCACGCTTCTTTATAAAATTCTTCTTCATCATAATTTTTAAGTTCATTTAATCTTAAGCCGATAAATTCAGTAGTATGTGAAATAATACCAGATTTTTCTTGTTCAATAGCTTTTTGCACACCTTGGATGATATCTTCGGTTTTTACGTCTCGTCCTCCTAATCCCACAATAAAACCTTTGATATAAGGAGATTTCTTTAACCCATATAACGCGGACTTTAATTCGTAGGAAAGTACTCCCTCGTAACCATATCCAATATCCCTATCGAATATTACTATAAGACGTTTATCTTTGAAGAGATCTTTTAATATATCTGCAGGATATGGTCGAAATGTTTTTAAACTCACCAAGCCTACTTTTAATCCATCTTTACGCATCTTTTTTAGAGCAACTCTTGCTTGGGAAGCAATAGAGCCCATTGCATAGATAATTACATCCGCATCATCTATTTGAATTGCTTTGTAGATTCCATTCCCATAACTTCTTCCAAATTTCTCAGCAAACTCATCATGTACCTCTTTTATTATATCAATAGAATTTTCAAGTGCTTTTTGTAACGCATATCTATATTCGAAATATCCAGGTGCAGTACCTTCTTGTCCTCTATCTCTAACATGAGGTGTTGTTACGGGATCAATTCCCTTTATGGTAGAAAGATCCGATAAATTAATATGATGCTTTAATGGGGGTAAAAAGTTATCTATATGTTCTTGATTCTCTAAAATAACAGGCATCATAGTATGAGAAAGAATGTATCCATCATACCCAACAATAGTGGGAATAAATACTCGAGGATCTTCTGCAATTTTGAACGCTTGAATATTAGTATCATAAATTTCTTGATTAGTTTCACACATTAACTGAATCCAACCCACATCTCTAATGGTAATGAAATCAGAATGATCTGTCCATACAGACCAAGGTGCTCCGAGTGATCTTGTTGCCAAGTTAATCACAATCGGCAATCTATTACCTGCAGCCCAAGGTAGCATTTCATACATCAACATTAACCCATGAGAGGCCGTAGCAGTTCCGACTCTAGATCCCGTTGCAGAGGCTGCACAACAAACCGCTAACGCAGAATGTTCAGATTCAACTTTAACGAATTTAGTGTTCATTTCACCATTATCAATAAACTCAGCAATCTTTTCTACAACAGGGCTTTGTGGAGTTATAGGATATGCTGAAACTACCCCTACTCTTGCTTGTTTAAAAGCATAAGCTGCAGCATGATTTCCTGTTAAAATCATCATCTTTTGTTGGGCATTTCCTTTTATAGGTAATGTTTGTGTCATTCAATTTTCACCTCTTCCATCGTGATGGCTTTAACGGGACACTCTTCCATGCAAATACCACATCCTTTACAATAATCCAAATCAATTTCAGGAGGAATGGTTCTTGAAATAACTGCTTCAGGGCAAAATAGCCAACAATTATAGCAACTTGGCTTTCCAGATTTTACAGGTATACATTTATCTAAATCAATGATTGGTTTTTTCGCGCTCCAGGTACCCGTTTTTCCAGCTTCTCCTTTAACAGGTTTTTGGACAGATCCCAAAATTTTCTGATAATCTTTCTTTGTATCGGTCATTAATATCACATAAATAAATGAATATAAGCCAATATAAAAAGTAATTATTATTGAAATAAATTTCTTGTTGTTAATAAAAATAAGAAATTGACTCTAAGCGTCTTCCATTTTCTTTTCAAAAAGCATTACTAAATTTTTTTTACATTCCATCCCGCAAATCGAAATATGATAAACAGACTGCTTTTTGAAAAGTAAAGAGTTATATATTTTACATTTTCATTATCTCTTTAGTGAAATATTCTAAGGGATGGTGATTACATTAAATTGAGTGTTCCACCAGAATATAATCGAGAAGCAATTCGAACTAAGTTTAAAGATTTGTTTGAACATTCATTAGATTTAATTTATATAAATGATTTCAATGGAAACTTCCTCGATGCTAATGAAATAACCCTACTTACCTTAGGTTATGAACAAGAAGAAATCGCAAATTTATCCTTTATTGATTTACTCGATAAAGAGGATTTAACTAAAGCATGGAAAGTTACCAAAGAGATTAGAAAAATAGGGAAACAGACATCTCGTAGTGAATACAAAATCAAAACAAAAAATGGAGAATATCTACACGTTGAAACTTATGGTATCCCATTAAAGCAAGACGGAAAAATATATGCTGTCCTAGGAATTGGAAAAAATATTACTGAACTTAAAAAGTCTGAATTAAAAGTAAAAGAATCCGAACATCTATTTAAAGCTCTTTTCAAAGAAGGCCCAATCCCAGCATATATCTGGAAATTTGTAGCTGACGATTTTATTTTAATGGATTATAATAATGCAGCAGATAAGTTTACTAGCGGAGGAATAAAGTCATTTATAGGAATGAGAGCTTCAAAGATGTACTCAAATCGTCCAGACATTATTGAAGATTTGAGTTTATGCGTAAAAAAAAAAGCGCAAATAACCAAAGAAATGAAATATCAATTTGAGTTATCAAAGGAAGATAAATACCTATCGGTAAATTATGGTTTTGTGGATCCAGATCTAATTATTGTTAGTACAGAGGATATAACGGAAAGGAAGGAAGCAGAAGTCAAGTTAAAAGAATCAGAGTTAAAGTATAGAAATATGATTAAAAATTTGGATGTTGGTTTTTATCAGGTCACCTTAGATGGCCGAATGATTAACCATAATCCCGCTCATAATCGTATATTGAATTATGACAATTCAGAAAGCTTGATTGGCAAGAATGTCACTGATTTTTGGCAAGTCCCTGAACAACGCCACCAATATGTTGAACAGTTAATGCGAGATAAATATGCTAAAAATTATATATGCCCTGCTTTAACAAAAGATGGAAAGAAAGTTGTTGTCCAGTTGAATTCACATCTAATGTACGATCAAAAAGGAAACCCCTCTGGTGTGGAGGGAACTTTTATTGATATTACCGAAAAATTTAATTTAGAGGAAAAATTACGAGAATCTGAAAGGAAATACCGGTATTTATATGAAAATACTCCATTTTCAATAATTCTGATTAATTCAAAAGGATTTGTAATAGATGTAAATCCAAGTTTTGAAAACGTATTTGGATTTGCGAAAGATGAGGTAATTGGGAAAAAATTTATGGAGGTTTCTGTTATTCATCCCGAATTTGTGCCTACAGTTATTTCACTTTTTGAAAGATTCTTGAAGGGAGAAAAACTCCATCGTATCGATATTAAAATGCTTAGAAAGGATGGTACGGTTTTTTGGACAAACCTTCAAGCAGCACTAATGAGAATGGGTAATGAAGTATACATTCAAGCAATTTTGAGTGACATTACACCCCGAAAAGAAGCGGAATTTCTAAAAGAACAGGAATTAGAAAAACTCAAAGAATTAGATCAGATACGAAAAAATTTAATCTCCAGAGTATCGCATGAATTGAAAACGCCTTTAGTCTCAGTGAATGGAGGCTGTGAACTTCTTTTGAGTATATATAATGATCATCTTAATCAGGAAGAATTAGAAATTATTGAATTAATTGAAAAAGGTGGTAAACGTTTAAGGTATTTAGTGGAAAGTTTAACGGATGTATCAAGGATTGAATTCAGTAAATTTGAATTAGTAAAAAAGAACCATAACTTGACTGAGATTATAAGGGATGTAGCAAAAGAATTAATGTATTCAATTAGAGAAAGAAAATTGAACCTTAGTTTAATGCTTCCAGAAGAATTAATCATTAGAGTTGATCGCATCAGAATAGAACAAGTTATCATGAATCTTTTATCAAATGCTATTAAAAATACAGCTCCAAATGGAGATATCACCATAACTTTATATAAAGATAACGAATACGCACTAATTTCAATTGAAGATACTGGAATTGGACTTACTGAAAATGAAATGAAATTGTTATTTACGAGATTTGGAAAAATAGAGAGGTATGGGAAGGGTTTTGAATATATTAATATTCAAGGTTCAGGATTAGGCCTTTTTATCTCAAAAGAAATAGTAGATTTACATGAGGGGATGATTCGAGCGGAATCTGAGGGTAGAAATAAGGGTAGTAAATTTGTTGTAAAATTACCTTTATAGTTTAAGCAGGTAAAGTAATGTTATATAAGGGTTTTTGCAAGGGTATACCCCTGATCAATCAATTCAGCGTTTAAAATCCCTATTTTTTCCCCCATTTTATCTATGACTACTTTTTTAAGATTTTCTAAGCTCAACTCTGGTAATGCTTTTGAAAGTAACCCTAGTATAGGAGTATTAATAACAGGATTTCCATCGATTGTTAAATTTTTTTCCAACGCTAAGTTGCTAATATCAGCAGCTATAATGTTACCTGCTTTGTTTAGATCATACATCTTTAAAATAATTGCTGGTTCTTCAGCGGAATTAATTATAAAGATCCCTTGTTCTTCTAATGAATTTGTGATTTCTTTTGTTAATACACTTTCATCAAAGATAATCAAAATATTAGGTTCTTCAATCTCGGCTCTATCCCAGATCTGCTCAGTTCTAGATAATTTAGCATAAGCTTGTACAGGTGCACCTCTTCTCTCAGCTCCGAAAGAAGGATAAGCTTGAACATCCAAAAATTTACCACTCAAAAATGCAGCTTCAGCTAAAATTTCACATGCAGTAACAGCTCCCTGTCCTCCACGACCATGAATCACAATTTTGATTAAATCCTCATTTTTCATACAAATTACCTTAAGTAAGTATTCTCATTAAAAGCAAGAATCATTTTATAAGAAGTATATGGAATTATATAAAATTTTATCGAATTAAATATTGAGTTTTCTAATTAAGATATTTGAATCCTAAAAGGTTTAATGAAATTATATATTATAAAGAATAGTAGTGTATAAAGTATATTATATGAGTGATCACATATGAAACATCAAACGGGATTTTTTGAAGGAAGAGAAGTGACGAAATTATTTTATCAATCATGGCTTCCGGAAAATGACATTAAAGCTGCTTTAATTGCTATTCATGATTTGGCAACTCATTCTGATAGATTTCATACCTTAGGAGAGTATTTTACTGAAAAAGGTTATGCAGTTTTCAGTTTTGATTTGAGAGGACATTGGAGGAATAAGCATGATTTGCCCGGAAATATTGATAGCATGGATCATATCCAAAAAGACATTGTGTTATTTATGGATCTTGTAAGGGAACAACTAAATAGTAAGAAAATTTTTCTTATAGGGCATTCATTTGGAGGGTTAATAAGTTTAATTTATGCCATTACACATGCAGGTTTACCTGGTGTTATTGTATCCTCACCTACTTTGGGTATGTTTTTAGAATCTTTATTTGGCAAGAAAATTGCGAAAAAACTAGCAACTTCTTTTTCAAAATTAGCTCCGAATAAGCTCGTAAAAATTGAAATTGATCAAAATCAATTAACTAGTGATTTAAAGATACTAAGAAAGCATATTGCAGATAAAAATAAATTAGATATGATTTCAATGAGAACTATTGGAGAATTAAATAATTCAATAAAATATGTGATGGATAATGCGATAAATTTGATCTGTCCTATTTTAGTTCTCCAATCTGGAGATGATAAGATCGTAGATAAACAACTAGTTAAAGAGTTCTTCGAAAATGTCAAAAGTGAGGATAAGACTTATAAAGAATACGAAGGATTTCTACATGAACTATGGAATGAAAAAGGACGAGCTCAAGTGTTTCAAGATATGTATATTTGGCTAGAAAAACACCTGTAACTTAAAATTATTGAACAATGTCAATTAAGTAAGAATCTATGCCAGAGTTGTCTTAGATTTCTGACTTCTTTAATACTTAACAAATTGAATAATTTTTAATATTAAAATCCGTTTTAAAAAACTATAATTTATTATCTACTTACCAGATTTTGATCATGGTGCATTTAAATACAAAAATATCAAAAATATTAGTAATTAGCCTAATAGCTCTAATCCTCAGTAATTTTTGCATATTTTTCTTAATAAGACCGGGGCATAGTCAGCCTAGCGTTCAACGGAACCTTCTAATCGTTACTAAAGGCTCAGATAGCTTATTCTTACAAGGTTATAATATTGATAAAGATAATTTCAATATAAGCACAGTGTTGGATACAGATTCATTAATTACGATAGGATCATGGATCGATTCTGTTTTAATTTTTGATGCGGATTTATCCCTTCTTTCTCAAAATACGATTTTAGATTTTGTTGAAAATGGTGGATCTGCGATAATATATATGGGACAGAACTTATATCAAAATGCTACTCTTTTAGACACATTAGATATTATAGATATTGGTACTTATGAATCTAGTAAAGATACAAATAATGAGTCTATGTTATTTGTGGTAAGAAACGTAAACCACCCGATCAGCACCAATATTGATTGGAATTCAGCCCCAGATATAAAATTGAATAACATGACTATTATTCCATTAGCGAGTCTTAATTCTACAGTAGAAAGAATAATAGATCTATACCCTGTTTCACGTAATTTACAGATTGATCTTTATAGAACTCCCGCAATTTTAGAAAAAGAAAAGGGAGATGGAGACATTATAGTGTTTACAGGGTGGTTGGAAGATGGTGCCAATTTAGATTTTAAAGTATGGCCTTACTATAATTATCTGCTATATGCACTTACATTTGAAAGCTTGGGTTTATCATTCGATACTTATCCGTTATGGCCTTACTCTCCAGTCCCCCATTTGTTCGATCAAATAATTATCGGGATAATTGTAGTGATATTAGCTATTTTGGCAGTTGCTTTATTTGTTGTGGTTAAAAGGAAATCAAGTGCCGGAATGGACCAAAAAATAATAGAAACTTTAAAACGACAAGCTGAAGAGGAAAAACTTAGAGTTGAAAAAGAGAGTCTAAGCTTGGAAAAGCGTTTAGAAGATCATGTTAATGTAGAGGATGAATGGGAAGCAATAGGGGTACACCGCCAATTAGGAGGCTTTTTATTTACTTTATTCCTAGGATTATTTTTGGTTCTCCCTCAACTACTGGTTGCTAACTTTCTTATGCCGCAAATTATTCAACCTTATCCTCAGGCAGCTGGGTGGTATAATTACGCCTACAATTTCTTTCAAATTATATGGATTTTATTTGACTTTGGAACTAGTTTTGCCTTAGCTAAGTATTTTGCCGAACATCGCGTTAACAATCCAGAGAAATCAATCCATTATATTCAGATTTATGTCTGGTGGCAAATATTTACAGGTATAGTTCAAATATCTATTGTTGCGTTCATTGGTTCTATAATATTTCCCTTTACCCCCATAGCTCATATGAGTTGGATCTTTATTGCATATTCCTTTATCCAATACCCAGGTATTTTTCTTGTTTTTATGTATACTTTTCAAGGAATGCAGCGATCAGATTTACACCTCATAAGTTATGTGGCCTGGGAAGTAATATGGCTATTAGTTGGACAGGTTATTTTTACTTATTTGGGTCGTTTATGGGGAGCTGCTAATCCTGTAATTGGAGAGGCATTAGGAGCAGGTATTGGATATGCTATCGCTAGATGCTTTGACTTTTGGGTTACCTTTATAATGACCTTTATTATGTTTAAAAAGTTAGGGTTTTCGCCTAAAAGTTGTTTTAGAATAGATTTTTCTAAAGAGGAATTCAAAGAAACCTTAAGATATGGTTCTAAATTGGCTATAGGCGAAGGTTTTGTGCAGTTGGGATGGTTCTTACAAGTAATTATTACATCCATTTTTGTAGCGAATTATTCGAATAATCTAGGGTGGTTTAATTTAGCATTTACACTTGGACAAATTGTACAAATTGTAAACTTATATGGAAATAGTCTGCTTGGAGCATTTAGTGAATCTAGTGCGCATAATAAGAAAACCTTGACTAAACTTTATGTCTATCAAGCGTTTAGATGGGGCAATTATTTTGCTTATTTCTTAATTTCGGTATTATTTGCGGTAGGAGCTAAGTTTTTAGTGGGGGCTGCCGGTGAGGATTATGGGGGGCCTGCAGTGCAATTTTTGGTTCCGTTATTACTTTTTCATACCGGAGGAATCTATTCTTGGTTAGTGGATGCTGTATTCGAAGGTACGGGACATACAGGATATGCAATGGCAGTATGGATTATTGAACAAACCACCAGAGCATTATTAATGTTTCTTTTTGTAATTATATTTCGGAATATGGTCGCAGTAATTATTGCTTATATTCCAGCAGTTTTTACTAAGGATATTATTGCTTGGATTATTGTTAAAAAGAAGATCGTAAACTATCAGATACATCCTTTCAAATCTTTTATCGTACCGGGTATATCTGCGATAATTAATTTTATAGTGTTGTATTTCGTAGCTGAAGTTATGTGGGGATTACCTTTAGGAGATAAAATTATCAATACCGCACTTATATTCTTGCTAGGAATTTTCATTTTTATGTACTTTTACGCATTTATCGATGGATTTCTTGGAGGTTATGATATCAATACGATAAAGGAACTTGAAAGAGCCGCCGCTCTAGTAAAAACTCCATTCATCCGATTTTTCCCACGATTTCTATACAAGATAGCCTACTTAGGAACAAAAATTAGCCCATTCCATAAGAAGTTCCCCATTGTAATGTATGAAGATGCTATGAAAGAGGCATATGATTTAACCTTAGAGAAAAAAATACTAAAAATTTAATTTTTTTTTATATTATTTCATGTTTTACCTAATAAAGTTAGGATTATGAGCAAATACAAACTGAATAGATTTCAAGACCATTTGTTCGACTGGGTTAATCAATTTCGAATACAACGGGATAAGGGATACTTTTCATTAAAAGTTAATAATCAAACACCTTCTTTGTATGGCTTGACGGACATGGTATTCAATTTGTTAATTCCCAATAGATTGGATGACTTTTTAATTAAATATGAAGACATTAAAATGGATGAATGGGTTCATCAAATTCAATCCTTTCAAAATCCTAAAACTGGTTGGTTTAAAGACAGTTTTTTCAATATTAATTTTAGAAATCCCCTCACTGGACAATGGGAACATGCCACGGCATTTGCTGTTGCTGCACTTACATTATTGGATGCTAAACCAAAATATAAGGTTAAATTTCTTAATGTATTAATTTCAAAAAAAAAAGTAGAACGATGGCTTCGAAAAACACCAGAATGGGGATTATTTTTTTGGCCAGGATCTCATCGAGGAGGAGGTATAGGGGCTATCATTGCTACTCTGGGTATCGAGAAATATCCTCACAAAGATTTTTTTAAATGGTATTTTGATTGGTTAAATATTAAAGCAGATCCTGAAGTAGGTTTCTGGAGATTAGGCTGGAATCATAAGGTAAGAAAGCGTTTAACTAAGCAGGAATTAGGAGGGTCGATTCATTATTATTGGATTTATGAATATTTAAATTATCCACTCCCATTTCCTCAAAAAATTATAGATTCTACATTATATTTACAGAATAACCTAGGATTATGGGATGGAAATGTATCTTATTGTATTGATCTTGATGCTATTTTCTGTTTACTTCGATGTCAAAAACTTGTTCATAATTATAGAGATAAGGATATAAAAGCAGCAATAATTAAGTATTTGGATTACACCATCCCATCGCTAAACAATAAGGATTTTTTATTTAGTCGCTATACAACCTCGCATAAATTGACGGGGTGTTTAGGAGCAATAGCAGAAATTTATAAATATTATCCAGAATTATTTGATTTCCCAAAACCTTGGATCCAAACCTTAGATAATACGCCATGGATTTAATAACTCTGATTGAATTATTAATTTTATAATAATCATTATAAATTTCCATTAAAAACTACTAGTCCTATCATATTTAATTTTAAAGAAGTGAATAATTCAAATAATGACGGAACAAGATTCAATTGATAACCTTAAAGCTAAAGATTTAACCCCTATGATGCAACATTGGTTTAGTATTAAAAAAACGTATAGAGAGAAGTATCCCGAACATATTATAGCATATAGAATGGGTGATTTTTATGAATTCTTTTACGATGATGCGGAAAAGGTTTCTAATCTATTGGGGATTACTTTAACTAAAAGAAAGATAGGGAATGATGCATATCCCTTAGCTGGCATACCACATCATGCGGGCAGTTATCTCAAAAATTTAGTAAATCTTGGTCAAACTGTTGTAGTGGTGGATCAATTGGAAGATCCATCTACTGTAAAGGGTCGGATTGTAAAACGTGGAGTGGTGCGAATACTTTCTCCAGGTACAATTATTGAATCTGATATGCTTAAATCGCAAGAAAATAATTATATCTGTTCAATTGTAAAGGAGAAGAGAGGGTTTGGAATTGCATTTGCGGATATATCTACTGGAGAGTTTTTAACTACAGAATTTTTAGTAAAAGAAAAGGCTCCGTTAGAAAAAGTATTAAGTATTTTTTCCCAATTTGATCCTGTGGAAGTCATTTTACCAACAAGATTACAAAAGGATGAACATTTCTTCCTCTTTTTGACGGATTTAAATGACGCATTGATAAAGCCTTATGATGATTATGTATTTAACCTAGATGAGGCTTATAATATGATTATACGCCATTTTAATCTTTCAAATTTGCATAGTTTTGATTTAGAAGGTAAAGAGTTTGCGATTCAAGCAGCAGGAGGTTTATTAGCTTTTTTAAAAGAAACTCAGAGAGACATTATCCCTAATATTTTTAAAATTACGCTTATTCAAGAAGAGAAAGTATTACATTTAGATTATGTAACTCAGAGAAATTTAGAATTGGTCTCTTCTTTATGGGAAAGAGGAAAAGATGTTACGTTATATTCTATATTCAACCACACCCATACACCTATGGGAGCAAGATTATTAAAAAAAATTATCATGCAACCATTATTAGATCTTGAAGAAATCAACCAGAGATTGAATATAGTTCAAAAGTTTAAGGAAGATATTTTTCTACGTTCGGAATTAAGAGAAGAATTGAAAGTATTGGGAGATTTAGAAAGATATGTTAATCGAATCAATTATTCAACTCATTGTAATGCTCGAGATCTCATTAATATAAATAATTCATTAAGTAAAATCCCTAAAATAAAAGTTCTATTACAAAAATCTGAAATTCCCGAAATTTCTAAATTTTTAACGAAAATCAAAGAATTTAGAGAGATAAGAGGATTAATTGAGGTTTCAATTAAAGAGGACCCCCCAACAACTATAAAAGAGGGTAATATTATCAGAGAGGGCTTTAATGAAAAAATCGATGAATTAAGAGATATTCTGCATAACGGTAAGAAATATATTTTAGAATATGAAAAAGAACAAAAAGAAAGATGGAAATTAACTTCTGGGCTTAAAGTGGGACATAATAATATTTTAGGCTATTATATTCAAATTACGTTAAATACTTTAAAATTCGTCCCAAAAATACCCGATGATTATATTGAGCGCCAAACTCTAAAGAATGCTAAACGATTTACCACTTTAAAACTAAAAGAATTAGAAGAGAAGATAGTTGAGGCAGAAGAAAAAATCAATGATTTAGAATATGAACTATTTACGACTATTCGTGAGAATATTGTTAAAGAAACAGCCGAAATCCTTGAAACCGCTAAAGCTTTAGCTTTTATTGATGTATTATCTTGTTTTGGGGAGATTTCTGAAAATTATAACTATTGTCGTCCCATAATGACTAATAATGATGCTATTATAATAAAAGAAGGTCGCCATCCTGTTATTGAACAAATTAATTTAACTGAGAAATTCATTCCTAATGATTGCCAATTAGATCTCGGTCAGAATCAAATATTAATCATAACAGGCCCAAATATGGCTGGAAAATCTACATTCTTGCGACAAGTAGCGTTAATATGTATTATTGCACAGATGGGATGTTTCGTGCCTGCAAAGTCAGCTATTATAGGCATTATTGACCAAATTTTTACAAGGATTGGAGCTTCTGATGATTTAGCACGAAAATTAAGTACATTTATGATAGAAATGACTGAAACTGCTAAGATCTTAAATTATGCAACCTCCAAAAGTCTTATAATTATTGATGAATTGGGCCGAGGTACAAGCACGAGTGACGGTCAAAGTATAGCCCTTGCCACTCTGGAAAAAATCCATGGGTTAAATGCAAAAACGTTATTTAGCACTCACTATCACCAATTAACAGAGGTAGATTTACCGCGTGTAAAAAATTATCACCTTGATATAATTGAAAATGATGATGGGAGTATTAATTTTGTTCGAAAGTTAAAAGAAGGCAGTACTGACAAATCCTATGGAATTCATGTTGCTAAATTAGCAGGAATTCCTGATGATGTTATTATTAGAGCTTTTGAAATTTTAGAGCAAATCGAGAACAAGGATCCATTTAGAGCCACTGTAAAAGAAAATGGAAATGAAGAGAATACAGGTAAATATTATAAAAAGATCATTAATGAGAAAAAAATCGAGTTGGAAAAATTAAGCGCTGAGATAGAATTAAAACAAAAAGAATTGAGCTTGTGCGAAGAAGATTTAGAACTTAAAGAGAAAGAATTAGGGAAAAAGAGTTTTGAATTAGAAAAGCTTACCAAACAGCAGGAAGCGATCATTTCAGAAGAATTTGTAACCCCAAAACATCATAAACAAGAAAATAAGCAGAGAAAATATGTTCAGACAACCTTCTTTAAACCAACAATATTGAAAGAAACTATGATTGATGATGATTTGAAAGAAATTATTGCTGTTTTAAAAAATGTCGATATTAACAACATAACTCCCGTTGAGGCTATGCAGAGATTATTTGAACTAAAGAAAAAAATGGAACATCTATAACGAAGAAAAGATTAAAGGTACTATCCATGTTACTAGCGAAAGATAGAGATAGTAAAGAAGTAACATTAGAAGAATAATTTTTCGTAACAAGCTTTTTTTTCTGAATTCTTCTACTCAAAAAAAGTGATATAGAGAAAGCTAATAAACATCAAATGAGAAGGTTGCAGCGCCTTCCATAGAATTGAATCTAAAATAGAAAAACCCTGTACCGTATCTTGGCTTGAAAACCAATTTGAGATCATTTGAAAGAAATAATTTGGAAAAATCATGTAGGGTAAACAAATAAATGCAAATGGAATTATGTAATAGTAAAGGTCCTTAAACCTAATTTTTTTTGTAATTAATAAGATAGGTAAAAATAAAATAGAATTTATCTTGAAAGTAGAAAGTGTGAATAATAAACCTGAAATCCATTTATTTCCATTATCTAAGGCAACATAAGAATAATACAAAAGAAATAGGATGATAAAATTGACATTGTTAAACCAAGCATCAATGCAAAATCCTGCGGATAATAGTAAGTAAAAAATAAAGAGGTCTTTTTTATTCTTAAAGTAATTATAGGATTTATAAACGACGAAACTTACAGCGATTAAGCGAAGAAGATCCCATACATATACTCCAATTTCAAAGGGGATTAATTTCATTGGAAGAAACATAAAATACCAAAAATACAAATAATATGGAGGCCATTCTGGAATTCCAGGTGGCATTTCAATTGGTTCATAAAAATTTAAAAGCCCATTGTTTAATCCTCTGATTAAGATATCAAAATCTACATCCCGAGAAATTTCAATCAAATAAGGTAAACTGTAATTAATAACGAAAATTCTTACAACAGTAAAGAGAATTGTAATTAATATAAAGAAAATAATAAAGTATTTGTAGAAGGGATATACTTCAATTAATTTCATGAGAATGTTTTTTCTTTTAAACAAATATCTTTTTTAGGTTAATTTATTTTATCAGACCAAATTTAAAAGGCTTTCTTTAAGAATTATGATTGTATAATTGTTAATGACATAATGGTAGGGAAAAAATTTTCCTTGATATTTTTCTTGAATAGAAGGAAAAATTATTATGTTCTTAATAGAGTATGCTTTTAAATTTTATAATAATGAAATACATTATAACATAAGGATATCATTCTAAATTGTCATTAAATCCCGTTTAATGTTGAATAGAAGAAAGATTGAAAAGATTATCGATGCTGAAAAGATAGCTGCTGGTGAAGTAGTTGAAAGACCAGCTAATATTGTAAAAGAGTTAATTGAAAATAGTATCGATGCTGAAGCAAAAGAAATACGAGTTATTATCAAAAAAGCGGGAAAAATTTTGATTCATGTTATTGATGATGGAATAGGAATCCCGCCCGAAGAAGTTGAAATTGCATTCCAAAGACATACGAGTAGCAAAATTAAAACGATAGAGGATCTAAATACTCTATCGACCTTAGGATTTAGAGGTGAAGCTTTAGCGAGTATCGCTGCAGTAAGTCAAGTGGAACTTATTTCCAGAACAGCGGATAATGAGCTTGGAGTTTTCTTATCAATAAGTGGGGGAAAAATAATTGAAAAAAAAGAAATCTCTTGCTCTATTGGTACTCAAATAAAAGTAAAGAATATTTTTTATAATATTCCCGCGAGACTAAAGTTTCTCAAAAAGGATCTAACCGAGCTAGGTCATATTACAGATATTATTCAAAGATATGCGTTAGCATATCCAAACCTATACTTTATTTATGTTCACAATGATTTGACCATATTAAATTGTCCAGCCTTAAACGATTTAAAAACAACAGTATTCCATATTTATGGTAAAAAGGTTGCTAAATATATGGAACCTGTTAAGTATGAAGAAGATAATTTTACGATCGAAGGGTTATTAGGCCATAGTGAAATTTCAAGACAAAATCGGACCATTTCAAGCATATTTATTAATCAGAGATACGTGATTAGTGATCTAATATTTAGAGCGATCCAAGAGGCCTATAAAGGCGTATTAATGATAGGAAAAACTCCATTCTTTATATTAAATATTGAACTGGATCCTTCAAAGGTTGATTTTAATATTCATCCAAAAAAACTTCACATCAGGTTTGAAAATGAAACTTATGTTTTTAATAAAGTCTATAATGTTATAAGGGCTTTCGTTGAAGACCTGTTTATAAAAAAAGCCCCTGATAATTATATCCCTGAGTTAAGTAGTCATTTCCAAAGAGCAGATTATTTGGAAAAGAATATGGAATCTGAAGATTTCAAAGAACTAATAGAGCCTGAAATTATAAAGAATATTGAAAAGTATAAGTCAGAAAGCCCTTTCACAATCGAGGATAAAGAAAGCAATGGAGAGAACATTCAGGAAAGAACGATTCAGCTAGATTTATTAGATCAAAAATCAAAGATAATGGAAAGAGATAACAACAACATCCCTGAGTCTGTCCTAAGGGAAAAATACATCACCGCGAAAAATTTTCCTAAAATGAGGTTGATTTCTAAAACTGGTCAATTGAGTAATAAAACTTATATCATTCTTGAAGGTATTAATGAAAACGGTGAAGAAGGCATTTATGTCTTAGATCAACACGCAGCTTCAGAACGAGTTAACAAAGAATTTTTTATTAGTTTATATAATCAATCAAAAAAACAGAAACAAAAACTTATTTCACCTCTTAAAATTGATTTAACTCCAAGTGAGTCATTCTTTTTGCTAGCTAATATGAACGAAATTAAAAAATTAGGATTTTATTTTGATCATTTTGGAGGAAACACATTTATA
This sequence comes from Promethearchaeota archaeon, assembly GCA_011364975.1. Lineage (GTDB taxonomy): Archaea > Asgardarchaeota > Lokiarchaeia > Sigyniarchaeales > SOKP01 > SOKP01. The sequence continues at coordinate 20,297 of RDOE01000044.1, forward strand.
TTACGAGAGATACCTACCATTATTGGAAGAGTTCCCCCAATAGATAATATTAAAGATATAATCTCCAATATAGCTGAAATTGGTAAAGATAATGATTTTGAACGCGTAAAAGAAGAAATTATAAATTATTTAGCTTGTCATAAAAGTATACGGGGAGGAGATGACTTATCATTAAATGATATTCGAAGACTAATTATAAATCTCGCTAATTGCCAAGATTCATTCCATTGTGCACATGGAAGACCCACGCTAAAATTTCTCTCTTATAAAGAAATTGATAAACTCTTTAAACGTATTATTTAGGTATTGATCCAACTGTTTAATGTTATTTTTTAGGATCTATCAACATAGAGTTGGAATTTTTTAAAAAAAAATTAAATACTTTTAATTAGATAATTTTGTTAAACACATAATATTAAAAACTGATGAAAAAGAGTAAAATACCACATAAACTAAAGAAAGCAGAAGTTAATACAGAAGATCAAGAAGACCTGCTCAAAAATCCGAAAATCGAAATCCTATCAAAAATTAGTGATTTAAAAAATATTGCTAATAGCAGTTTATTAGAGACTGATTATGATAATGCAATCAAATATTCTGAAAAGATCATAAGATTAGCCATCAAACATAATATGAATAATCAAATTAAAGAACAACAAAATTTTATTACATTGATTGCTGAAAAAGTACAACGTGACTATTTTTTATCTGAAATAAACAAAACAGTGGTTAAAATTCATAAAATTTATAACATTTTAGCAGAATCTAATAATTTTACACAAGCGCATGATATATTAGAGACATTCATAAATAATTATAAAGAAAAAATTAACATTGACCAATTACCCCAAATAAAAGCACTGATTGAAAAGGATAAAAAGGAATGGGTCAAATATCAAATAGATAGCTAATATGCTATAAAAGTTATGATAATAAATTAAAAATAGAGATAATTAAAATAAAATCTAAGTCAAAAATTTAGGAAATTTATGCCTTGGAGAAAGCAATACCTTCTATTCCCTGAATACCTTCAACTTCTCCAAATAAACTTTCCAATTTATCTGTTCCGCCCCATTGTTCAGGATACCTAACCCGTAATCTTACTTTTTTCAAACCAAAAGCAACAGGCATAATATCAAAATGCTCAATAACGGCAGTATCCGGAAGGACTTTCTTTAATTTTAATACAAATTCTTCAAAATCAACCTCTATGTCTTCTGGAATAACATCAATTAAAGCAACAAATTCTCCCATCATCATCACAATTCCAAATTTTATAACAATTTTTGCTATGGCCCTTCAAATTCACACTTTAAGCATTTGTATGTATTACCCATTGTTCTACAGCGTTCACATCTCCAAATAGTCACATCTCCGCATTGGGGACAGGGAAAATGAACAGCACCTTCATAAGGAGCAATGGGACGTCCACATGAAAAACACAGGTTTTTTTTAAAACTTGACATAGTTATTACTAAACCTATAAATACTAATATTTAGAAAAATAATGATTAACTTTAATCTTTTTTGGTTTTAACGTCGAATTTTCTAAGATGAGATTTTGGTTATAGGTATTATTTTATAATTCCTTTTAAAGTTTGAAATGAATTAATATTAAAATCGTTAAGATAATTAAGATTTAAATTAATTAACAACATAATGATCTTAAAACTTATTTTATTAATTTAAAGATCAATATTTTTGGAAAAAGATATGCCAGAAAATAAAGTAAAAAAATATTTCAATCTAATAGAATGCTGGGCTTGGTGCGATATCTGTTCAGATATGGTAAATATTAGGGTTGATAAAAAGGAAATTGCAAATGGGTTAAAAATGGGGTTATATACTAAAGAACATAAACACATAAATCCTCACCCAGATCTTGAAGATACTGATGATGTATCGGGACAAGAACATACTGTTTATGTGTATATAAATGAAGATTTTGATGTGACTGGAGTCAAATCATTCTTTGGCGATGCTCCGAGCATTACTGAAGTAGGCGTTAAAACTATTGAAGAAGAGGGTGAGGTTAGAATCCCAATTGTTGTAAAGGAGATACAACCGATGAGTGTGCAATTAGGAATGCTCACTTTAGATGAGTTTAAGCTTTTAAAAGCATGTGATGGCATGAATTCTTTAGAGGAATGTGCCCAAATAGCTCAAAAGCCAGTTAATGATGTTGAAGATATGCTAGATAACCTAAGAGATAAAGGGTTAGTAAAGATCATTAAAAGAACGAACCAATAATCTACCATTTAATAATTTTTGATTTACTTTGGTTTGCTAAATTAAGCCTTCATTTTCCATCATTTTTCGTGTTATAAATTCAAAGATTTCCTCCACATTTTCTCCTGTTTTAGAGGAACATTCAAAGTATCCGTTTAGATTATATTTTTCTGATAATTTCATCACATCATCGGCCTCTATAGATCGTTTTTGTTCAAGGTCCTTCTTTCCCCCTATCATAACAATTGGGATGATAATTTGTTTTTCTTTAGTACTTTTCTCAAAAATTGAAAGCCATTCATCAAGATTTCTTATGCTGGTATACCGGGTTATATCAAACATAAAAATACCCCCATCAGCACCCTTTGCAAAACTTGGCAAGAGAACTTTGAATCTTTCTTCTCCAGCAAAATCCCAAATACGCAATACTACCGTCTTACCATCAATTTCCAGTTCTTTTACGCTAAAATCTGCACCAATTGTCATTTTCAAATCTTCTTTAAAGATTTTAGTTAAATATCTATGGACTAATGTAGTTTTTCCTACACCGCCATCTCCAAATATGCACAACTTAAATGCTCCTTGACGATCCGGCATTTTAAACCATCCTTTTTATGTACTATTAGAAAATATTTACAATAAGGTAAACGATTATTAATTCTAACTTTTTTATATCAAAAATATTAATTCTTGTATATTTATTTTTACTTTAGATTTAATAAATAAAAAAATATCTCGATATTGTATTTTAGTCTAAATTCGCTTCTTCTTTTAGGAAAACAATAAATAATTAAATAATTAAATAAAACTCACCTTATGTCTGATCAAAAAATCTATTATAAGAACTGGCCAGAAGGTGTACCAAAAGAAGTAGAAATTCCCAACATTACTTTGGTCGATTCGTTAGAAAATTCTGCCAAGAAATATCCCGATAACCCAGTAACGTACTTTATGGGCTTCGAACTTACATATTCCCAATTATTAAATATTGCATATCGGACAGCCACAAAACTTCATGAATTAGGAATTAGACAAGGAGATTGTGTTGCTATTCACTACACTAATAATCCTGCTTTTATCGCCTACTTTTATGGAATCTTAAAGATAGGTGGTATTGTCACCTCAATTTCTCCATTATTCAAAAGTTTAGAAATTAAACGACAATTAAATGACAGTGAAGCTAAAGTATATATTGGTTGGGAGGGATTTTCTGGATTAGTTGATCCAATTATTGAAGAAACGGGAGTAAAACATAAATTTTATACTAATCTTGCACCTTATTTATCTCCGAATCCGATGGCACCACCCGAATTTGAGATGGGAGGACCTCCTACATTTGAAGATATCCTCCGAACTACAGAAGCAAATCCCCCTAATGTAAAAATAAACCCAGAAGATCTTGCTATGCTACAGTATACAGGGGGTACCACAGGATTCCCAAAAGGCGCAATGTTAACTCATAAAAATATTATTTCCAATTGTATTCAAATAGATGCATGGTTTGTAGGCACTGAAGAAGGCAACGAAGTAGTTCTTGGAGCTTTACCATTCTATCATATTTATCTTGTAACTGGTATGAATATTGCTGTTTATAAGGGTTGGAAAATTGCCTGTGTATTTAATCCCAGAGAAGCACATGAGGTAATAGAAGTAATTGAAAGTACTAAAGCAACGATCTTTCCCGGAATTGCAACATTATTTAACAATTTAAATAATTATGAGCATATAAAAGATCACGATCTCTCCAGCATTAAATATTGTTTAAGTGGTGCTGCTCCATTACCAGATGATGTTAGAGTAAAATTCGAACAAATAAGTGGTGCTAAAGTAAGAGAAGTATATGGTCTAACTGAAATGTCTCCGGGAGCAACAGGTAATCCCTTTACAGGATTAGTAAAACCAGGTACTGTTGGAATGCCTTTTCCGAGTACTGAAGTGAAAATATGTGACTCCGAAGGGAACATTCTTGATATAAATGAAGTAGGAGAACTCGTTTTAAGAGGACCTCAGATGATGAAGGGTTATTATAAACGGGAAGAAGAAACAAAAAATACTATTCGAGATGGCTGGCTTTGGACAGGAGATCTTGCCATAATGGATAAAGATGGATATATCTCTATAAGAGATCGGCAGAAAAATTTAATAAAATATAAAGGGCATTCAGTTTATCCGGCAGAAGTTGAAGATTTATTATACAACAATGAAACCATTAAAGAATGTGGAGTGATTGGAATCTTAGATGAGGAAGGGAACGAAAACATTAAAGCATATATCGTTCTTAAAGATGAATTTAAAGGAAATGTTTCAGAACAAAACATTTTTGACTGGGCAAAAAAGAATATGGGATTTGAGAAATATCCTCGAGTTATTGAATTTATTGATGAGATTCCGAAAACAATGGTAGGAAAAGTATTCCATCTCGAATTGAAAAAATTAGAACAAGAAAAAAAAAAGTAATTCAATTCCCTTATATTTCCTAAACTATTTTCTTCTATCTTATTAATTAATTAGGAGATATTGTATTTATCCTTATGATTAATTAACCATATTTATTTTAACTCAGTTTTTTATAGTATTCTTGTATTATGAAGGAAGCAATTTTTGGTGCAGGATGTTTTTGGGGGGTTGAATCAAAGTTTAGAACGGTGAAAGGAGTGATTGATACTGAAGTTGGATATACAGGAGGAGCTACCGCAAATCCTACTTATAAAGACGTATGCACGGATAAAACAGGACATGCTGAAGTAGTTAAGGTTACTTATGATCCATCTATTGTATCCTATGAAGAACTTTTAGAATTTTTCTGGGATATACATAATCCTACCACACCTAATCGTCAAGGATGGGATGTTGGAACTCAATATAGATCTGCAGTATTTTATCTTGATGAAGAACAACGATTAGCTGCTAAAAAGTTAAAAGACACAATAGATAAATCAGGAAAATATAAGAAGCCTATAGTTACTGAAATAGTTCATGCAAAGGAATTCTATAGAGCAGAAGAGTATCATCAAAGATACCATGAAAAAAATAAGAGATCATCTTGTACTTTCTAAAAATTTCATTATTTTAAGCTTTGAAGCTTCAAAACTAATTTTTCTCTGTGTCGTTCCCAGACTTTATCTACTGTTTTTCTTATTATTAGTTTTGTGATTTTTTTAACTACAAAGCGATTCATGCGAGGACCAAGTTTACTATACACCTTTTCGGCGATTAAAGTTTTGAAAAGTTCCTCTAATGACCCTCCTTTAGAAACTTTATCTATAAATAAGGCAAACGCCTTTTCCACTTTATCATCTATTTTTTTCCTTAATTCTGGAGCAAGTTCATCCATAGGATTCCCCTATAAATTTATTTGTTCACCTAATTAACTATATTTATTATGATATCAAAGAACTAGTATAAAAAATTAGGTAAATCATAACCACTTAATAACTACCCTTAATTTATGAAATAACTTACATTATCCTATGCTTAATCATCGATTGATAAATCCTCCTCGGGAGCCGAAAAAATTTGTAGAAAAAGCAGTAGTATTTTTACATAAACATGCCAAAGGTAAAAAAGTATTTTGCGCACTCTCGGGAGGAATTGATAGTGCTACAACGTACTTGTTGTTAAAAGAGGCAAATATCGATATGATTCCGGTGTTTATCGATCATGGTCTTATGCGAATTATTAGAGGGATAGAAGAACGAGAATATATTAGGAAACTATTTCCTGATATCAAAATCATCGACATTAGAGATTCGTTTCTCCCTCAGATTTTTGGAGAGGATGATGCCGAGGTTAAGCGAAAATTATTCAAAGATGCGTACTCAGATACCATAAGTAAGGTAATAGAAGAAGAACGTTGTAATTTATTGGCCGATGGTACTATTTTACCTGATATTGAAGAGAGCTTCGGAGTTAAAATATCAGATTTAAGGGAGACCATGTCTATAGAAGAGGAGCTTGAATTAAAAGAACGAAATTTTCGCGGTTTTGTAAAAAGTCAACATAACTTAGAAATAGAGTATGATGTTGAGGCTACAATACAACCTGTTGCAAGTCTTACTAAAGCAGAGGTAAGAAAGATGTTAGAATTTTTCAAAATGCCATCAGAATTGGTTTATCGGAAAGCCTTTCCAGGTCCAGCTCTTTCGGCACGAATAATCGGTTCCGTTACGTCAGATAACTTAAAATTTGAAAAGAAGGTTCATGATATTGTTGAATCAACCATTGATGATTATTATTTGGAAAATTACGGGAAAACTATGATTATTAACGATAAAGGAGAACAAGAACCATTTCAAGCATTTGCCGCAATAACAACTGATGTTCTTTTAAGGAGGGTAACCGGAATAATTGACGGGAAAAGGACTTATGAAGTTCCCTTATCTGTTAAAGGAGAATGGGATTTCGAAAAACTGACTAGATTTGCATCTCAAATACAAGGATATTCAAGAGTATTATATGAACTTCATGAAAGTCATAAAGGTATTTATGACGTGATAATTAGATCCATCAATAGCGTGGATGCCCGAACTGCGAGCGTGACCAACTTAACTATTGAATTAATTGAAGATTTGAAATATAAACTACTTGAAATCCCTGATACGAAAAATATTTACTGGGATATCACACCTAAACCCCCAGCTACTATAGAATATGTATGAATTTTAAGATTTATAAATATCAGAACAATTATATATTAGAAATTGAGTTATTAGAAGTACTATTGTAAAAAAGATTAGGACGTTTTTTCCCATTTTTCTTTTTTGAACCTTTGTTTAAATTAAATGCCATATTTAGTTTGGAAAAAGTACAATAGATTAAGCTCTAATCAATAAGAATGGTTTATATTATTATTATTAGGCATATAAATATTTCCATAAATGTATAAATCCCATTATGGCTCTTTCATTTGTTATAAAAGTTAAAAGAAACAAATTTTAATTTAAAACCTACCCTTTATTAATTAATTTATGGTGAATATTATGGCTAAGGTAGCTGTTATTTCTACAAAAGATCGCATTTATGGGGTAAATAAATCATTCGAGTTATTAGGGATTAATTCTATTAAAAATAAGCATGTGATCCTTAAGCCAAATTTTAATACCGCGGACCCTCCTCCTGCTTCAAGCTCAATGGAAACAGTAAAGCAAATTGTCATCAATCTAAAAAAAATAGGGGCAAAATCTATAACAATCGCTGAACGAAGTGGACCCGCTGACACTCAGGAAACTTTTAAAAAAAAAGGACTCTATTCTCTTGGAGAGGAGTTAGATGTAAAGATAGTGGATTTAACCGCGTTATCTAAAGATGATTTTGTCCAAAAAAACCCAGAAGGAAATCATTGGAAAAATGGATTCCTCTTTCCTAAAATATACGATACTGCAGAATGCATTATTGAAACATGTTGCTTAAAGACACATATGTATGGAGGACATTTTACATTATCTCTCAAAAACGCCGTTGCATTAGTACCAAAAAAGTTTATGGGTGAATTACATTCTTCCAAATATCAAAGAGAAATGATTACGGAGATTAATAGCGTATTCGCACCGGATCTGATTATTATGGATGGAATCCTTTGTTTTGTTGATGGAGGACCAATGGATGGCACTTTAAAAGAATCGAATGTATTTGTTGCAGGTATCGATAGGATAGCGGTTGATGCGGTTGGGGTTGCAATCCTCCGAATTTTAGGTACAACTCCCGAAGTAAGCAATGGTCCTATCTTTCAACAACTACAAATAAAAAGAGCCGTAGAATTAGGGATAGGCATCTCATCAGCCCATGATATTGAATTTTTAACTGATTCCGGTTCATCTGAAAAACTGGTTTCTCAAATTAAAGAAAAATTGTCGTTGTAAATTAAGATAATAATGAGTTTATTAGATGAATTTTCTGTTGCGGCAATTGTTTATCATAATGAAGACTATTTATTATTAAAATACGGACTTGGACATTG
>RDOE01000045.1 GCA_011364975.1 Promethearchaeota archaeon
TCTAATCCTATGGACAAAGCATACTTTTACCCCTGCTACTGGGAGGATTTATTTCATAAGTAGAAAAGGTAATAAAAAATGGAATTAGAAAAAAAAGATTGGACGATAATTTTTTTATGTATAATGATTGGGTTACCATTTCTAGGTACTGGTATTTATCTTCATAATAGAAATTTACGTAGAATTAATAATTGTGGAGGGAATTATCACTGGTGCGTATCTTTTGTTGTTGGTGTGGAAAATGGTCCTCAGGACTTAGATCCTATGGTAGCGTGGGATGATAGTTCATTTGCTGTTCAGGATCAAGTTTGTGAAGGATTATTTGGATATAATTTATCTGATCCTAATATGAACATTATACCGAAGCTTGCTAAGAATTTTGGGGTCTGGGAAGGTAAGAACTATACAGTTAAGCTAAGAGATGATGTATGGTTTCATGATGGTACAAAATTTGATGCATATGCCGCAAAATGGAATTATGATCGATTAAGTTACTTTATGATTAATGGATTGGCAAAAGCAAGCAAAGTATTTGAATATTTTGATGCTTCATCTGAATCATTTCAACCTATAATTAATCATACTGAAGTGATTGATGAGTTTACACTTAGATTCGGGTTTAATACTCCATATGGTCCATTTGAAGCATTATTATGCTTTAACGGGGCATATATCCTTTCCCCAAGCTCAACACCGCAAAATCGTCCAATAAACACTAACACTGAAGATTTAGTTGGAACCGGACCTTTTGTATATGATTGTTATGAAAAAGATGTTGAAGTAAGATTCCATGCCTGGGATTATTATTGGCAAGTTAGGACTCATATTGATGGTATGATCTTTTCGGTTATTAAAGACTCACAAATAAGGAATAACGCATTACTTTCTGGAGATATTGATCTATTGCTTAATCCAATGAACTCCATGATAGATATCTTTGAATCGGAGCCAGATGTACAAGTAATCAATGCAGGATCTAATGTGAAAATTCAATATCTTGGAATGAATAATCGTTACATTAATTCAACTTTTAGACGAGCAATAGCACACGCAATTAACAAGTCTTATATTATCGAAGAATTGTTGGAAGGGAAGGAAGTACAAATTAAATCTCCAGTTCCTAAAGGCATTTCTTATGCGAATTGGAGTTATAACATCCCCGAATTTAATATTACAAAATCCAGGATCATAATGCAAAGTATGGGTTTTGGTGTAGAATGGGATCCAAATTATCCCGGTTCAAATGAAAGTTCTTGGAAAGCTAGTCGGTTTATACATTTAAATTATTCATTAGGGTTTTATTGTAGTTCAGATTTCAAATATCGACTTTTTTCTCTTTTAGAAAACGATCTAGCCTTAGTTGGTATAGAACTTGATGACGATCATATAGATTGGGCTGAATTCAATGAAGAATACGAACTGTGGTATTGTTATACTGCTGACTTTGCTCTAACATTATCAAGATGGTTTCCAGACTTTAACGATCCAAGCAATTATATAAACTCAATGTTTACTAACAAATCCCTTGAACATAATAAGGTTAATTATAATGGCTATGAAGCAGCAAAAGATGCAGGGAGAAATCCATTTAATCTTTGGGATAATGTTCAACTATTAATGGAGGAAGCTTTAATTGAAGTAAATCAATCATTAAGACAAAAATATTATAACAGAATTCAACAACTTCTTGTTGAAGAAGATATACCTTGGGCTTATGGAGTTGTGGATTTAAATTACGATGTTTGGAACATATATGTAAAAGGATTTCCATCTAACCCCATGGATAAGGCTTATTTTTACCCCTGTTACTGGACCGATACTGCTCTTTATGCTCAATAAATTAATCTATAATACCAAATTAATGAAGATACATGAAGTTTATACAGCTTAATTTTGATTTTCTAATTCAAGTTGCTCTTCTATTTTTTTAATGGCATTTGAAGCATGTATCCGGACTACACGGTGAAAATCATTTACCCTTGTCAATAGTGCACTCAAAGCATTTTTACCTCCGTAATCTTCGAGAAATTTAATTAAAGCTATTTTTACCTTGAAATTTTCATCCTCACTTTTCTTAAGATACTCAATCAAGACAGTAACATCTTTATTAAGCGATCTTTTTAATGATTCATCGTGATCCTTAGTTTTATACCAGTTTCGTTGATATATGTTATAAATGGCATCAACAGCTACTTTTTTCAAAAGCCAATACGAATCTTGGTTAGTTAAAATAGTAAGAAGGTGATTTAACGAATCTAAACTGCCAATTTTTCCTAGTGCTATAACCGCATTTTTCTTAATATCAACATTTCTTGTCTTAAGTAGAGCACTAATGGGATTTACAAACTCTAAAGAACCGATCTCACCTAAAAGGAAAGCAATACTTTCTTTTATCGTATCATTATCTGATTTCAAATAACTAAAAAGATAATCATAGGATGCATTTAAATTAGCGAGATAAATCTTTTTAATTGCATCCATTATATATAATTTCATATCCAAGTCCGTATATTCAAAACTTACATCTTCAATATTGAGAATTGAAAGAAGCTCTGGAACAGCCGATAAATCACCAATCTCTCCCAATGCTTCTATAGCCGCGATACTAACCTCATTATAGATATTATCTAAATCCTGAACTAGAAGATCGACAGCATCTGAAACATGAAGTTTACCTGCTAAAGTAATAGCATTCTTTTTGATAATAAAGTCGTCATTCATCAAAAAATTTATAATTTCTCTATTTACTTCAGGTCCAAGTAACTTTAAAATGGTTAATACTGAGGAAATTAATTCTTGATCTTCTTCCTTCAAAATTCGAGTAATTTCGTTAAGTATTTTCCTTCTATTAATCTTTAGGGTTGCTACAATTTCAGGATATTTAATTTCGATATAACTTAAATCTCCAAATGTTAAATTTATACTTTTAAGTTCATACCCGATTAATTTGATAATCTCCGATTTATGGGAGTTCGAAATATTCTCCTTGTTCAAAAAATCTATTAAAGAATTAACAAGAATTCCCGGTTTTACAGTTATGAGCTGATTTTTGACATATTCCCTTATTGTATTGTACTTTGAATCAAGTTCATTAATAAATAGCTTTATTTCAGGAATTTCAAAATTAGTTTTATATATGGCTTTAAGAATAGTTTTTTTTAGGTCAATATCTTCAACACCTTGTTCTAAAAACCATTTTAAAGGTTTAAGGACTTCACTATATCTCAATTTGCCTAACCCTTTTGCAGCCTCACATTTAATTTCAATCCCATCTTCAGAGATTAGTATATTTTCAAGGGTGTTAAAGCAGTCCTTTTTTAAGTAAGGAGCATCCTTGCTAACCAAACTTAAATATTTAATTGCTCCTTTTCTTTTATTAAAATCTTGTTCATTATCCAAAATTTCTGACAAAAATTTAAAAGAATTTTCGACACCAAATTCCTCCCTTCTTTGAAAAATTTCCTCGGGTGATATGTTTGGATTTATCATGAGAATTAAGGATAATTTTTAAAAACCAAAATAAAAATTCTAATTATTATCATCTTAGATCAATTGGGTATAAAAATATTTCTAAAATCAGTAATAAGATGGATAAATAATTAGGAAAAAGAAAAAAATGATCGAAAATCGAGGAAAAAGAAGTTAAGGTCTTTGATAAATAAGAGGGTGTTCCATAAAGTTATTCTAATATTTAGAAATATTTCCCAAAAAAGTATTCCATTGCTAAATTAGTTGCGTTTCTAATATGTTTATTTACTGCGCTTTCGGTTATTTTAAACTGGTCAGCAATCCTCTTTGCACTAATTCTTTTAGGAGAATTAAAATAACCATTTTTAGCTGCAAATTTTACAATCTCTTCTTGTGCTTTAGTAAAATTTGGAAAAGGAATTATTGATTCCCATATGTTGCTTTCCGAATTTTTTATTTCATCAATATCATTTATTGCTATAATGGTATAATTCTCAGTTAACCCCGATAATGTTTTAAACAACGTTTTTACGTAAGCCGAGTGAGCTATTATATTAATCAATAATACTTCTTTGGAAACATGAATTGGAAAAATAAATGCCCATGGACCTGGATTAACTATTGGAAAAAATCCGGTAGGTCTGCTTTGATAGATTACACAAAGAATCTCATTTCCTTTTCGCTCCAACAGTTGGAAGGTTTCAGGTTTAAAGTGCTTATCGATATACTCAAAAATATTTTTATCTTGAAAATTTTTAAACTTAATTCGTTGTAATGCAAAGAAATGCTCTTGATCATACTGAAATGCATTTAAAATTTCTACGAATTCTAATTCTTCAAATAATTCCGCAAATCCAACCTGCTGCAGGAAGTTTCCAGGAATTTGTAGTCGAATTATTTTCATGGAACGATCTCAATATTAAATTCTGTAATAATGATATTAATATGACCTATTTTTTGAAGGTTGCGATCGCAACCAAATAGATCTAATAGTTCTATTAATTTTATAATAATATAACAGGGTTTTGTTACTGAATTTTTTTTAATAATTATTATAAGGAGGAAAATTACATGAATATTTTACTAACTGGTGCTTTTGGAAACGTAGGTTTAAGTACATTAAATGAACTCTTAAAACTGAATTACAAGATTAGAGTATTTGAGATAAAGAATCGAAAGAATAAGAAAATAGCAAAAACGTATAAGAATAGAGTAGAGATTTTATGGGGTGATCTGCGTGATTATAGGTCTGTGAAAAAAGCCATTCAGAATCAGGACATCATTATTCATTTAGGCGCGATTATTCCACCATTAGCAGACTTTAATCCTAAACTTGCGGAGCAAGTTAATGTTGGTGGAACAGTTAACATAATTGAGGCTATGAAAAACCAAGAAAAAAAACCAAAAATAGTCTTTACTTCCTCTATTGCTGTCTATGGGGATCGTCGGGAAAACCCACTAATTAAAATATCTGATCCCCTCAAGCCAAGCAAAGATGATTTTTATGCGCTTACAAAGATTTCTGCAGAAAAAGCAATTCGAGATTCTGGTCTAGATTTTGTTATCTTTAGATTAAGCTACATTACTTCAGTTGAAAAATTAGATATGGATCCACTCATGTTCCATATGCCATTAGATACATCAATAGAAATTTGTGATACAAAAGATGTTGGATATGCTCTTGCTCGCGCTGTTGAAAACAAAGAGATATGGGGGGAAACGTTACATATTGCTGGTGGAACCAAATGTAGAACAAGTTATAAAGAATATTTAAATAATATGATGGAAATTTTTGGGTTGGGAAAAGACTTTTTTCCCGAAGTTGCCTTTGCCAAAAATGATTTTCATTGCGGATTCATGGATACAATGCAATCTCAAGAAAAACTCAATTATCAACATCATACTCTTGATGATTACTATAATGAAGTAAGAAAAAAGGTGGGTAGTAAAAAGTATTTTATGCCTCTCGTTAGATGGATGGTAAAGATTCACCTCTTAAAAAAGTCAGATCCTTACCGCAGGTCTAGATTTTTCAAGCGAAAGTCGGGAACGTTCTCAGTGTCTGAAAATAAATTTATTAGGCGGATTCTTTCAAACAATTTTAGGCGAATTGAAGCATTAGAAAAAGAATTAGCGGAAATTCGAGCCTTAATTACAAATTTAGGCTTGAAAAACCTAAATGAATCGATAAATGAGCCCTCATGTGTAGCTGATTCTAAATATTATAGTATTGATATGAAATAAATCAATAGTATGTAGGAATTTTATAACACTTTATCTTAGATTTTAATTTGAAAAATGAAATTTTTAATAGAAAAATAATAAAAGTTAGTTTCAGTTATGATTGATGAAAATTTATGATTTAATTTTATGGGTTTAAACGAGAAATCTTATTTTCTTTATTTCTTTAAACTTAAGATTAAAATAAAAAAAAAAGGATTATCGAATTTTATATAAAAATAAATATTAAAGGTACTAATCCCAAAATACCAGCCCAAAGTAAATATTTATCACTATTCTTTACTCCATGAATCATCAGTAATGGGAATGCGCATAAATTTATAATATACGCCAAACTGGCTGTTAAAATAAACGCCCAAGATATAAGATATATATTACTATATGTATATACATATATTCCCCAACCACATAATCCTAAAATGCCAGATATTAGAAGAAATGGTTGATATTGTTCTCTATTTATGTTTCCAAATATAAATAATAATACCCCATATGTAACAAAAAATGGTACTGACTCTAATAACCCAAGAAAAATATAATAAAAATTAACTAAAATCCCCTCAGTTTGTGCCTCAATAGGATCGTGTACAATTAAACTCATAGATGGTAAAACAAACGGGATAATTATAAATAATATATTGATAACTGCAATTCTCTTTAATAAGTGTGGTTTTTTAATATCATCGGATTGTTTTCTTCCTGATTCGAAAATAAGAATATTTTGAATAATTACTAATGCTGCTAAAATTATACGAGATATAGTATATTCATCTTGAAAATAGCCTATAATAATTGTCATTTGTACTATTATATTTGTCTTTAGATTTCATCGGGAATTTAATTCCCATGTATTAATTTTTTATAGGTTTATTAAAAATATAAACCTATTTGTCAAAAATCAGTCCTGATTTATCATCAAAAATTACTCTAACTAAGAGATAGATATTCAATAAAATGAAAATAGGAAAAAAAGGTTGGAGTTTAAGACCATAATAGAGATGGGAGAAACAAATTATAAATGGTTACCGCAACAAAGGCAATTAGTCTTAATACCCCCGCTATTAGTAAATTATTATCCTTATTTTTAACTGAATGAACGATAAATATACCCCATCCTACTAAGTCAATAATTCCAAAAATTGCAGACATTTGGAGAAAGATGGAAATAATTCCATAAGATAGAGAATAATCAGTTAAAATGTTTATAACTGTAAATAAATTATTGTCAATGATAATTGTTTTAAATCCATTAGAGATAATCCAAAGAATAGACGTCATTTTGAGATAGATATGATACCTCGCTTCATTTATTCTCCCAAATCTGAATAAAAGCACACCATATGTGATAAAGAAAGGTAAAGACTGCATTAGACCTAGTAAAACTACATAACTCACAGTTAATATCTTATCGAAATCTGTAGGGTTAATCTGAGTTATAGTTGGCATTGAAAGAGGTATAATAAAAAATGCGATGTTAATGATTCCTATATAAAATAATAACTCTGGTTTGTCTTTTTCATCTAATCCTCTTTGACTTGATCTAATTATAAAATAATTAAGAATAACTGAAAATATTGCTAATATAATCCTTGGAATAATTACCGCAACTAAAAGTTCATAATCAAAATATTGAAAATAACCAAAAATTAATGTCATTTCCTTCAAAACTCATTTTTTTAGATTACTATATAGACTTGGGTCTATTTAGGCTAATAAATACCTACCCTATTATTTAAATTTTCTTAAAAAGGTTAAAGAATAAACCAACAAGAAAAATGTAGAATTTACTATAAATTTTGATAATTAATTATTATGATTGATCACAAAAGCTATTAAAAATGACTAATTACCTCAAAAAAGAAATAAATATAAATATTACAAACAACAAAAGTTTAATAACTATTAGTAATTGTGAAAAAGATTAATAAATCTTGTATTTACAGTTCAAATCTTAACTGAAATTGATCATAATTACTACGTTTAATGTTTCATATTGTCAATATACAAAATTGTAGAAAAGGGGTGAATGTATCAAAAAAATGGAAAATTCTGAAATGCAACGGATTGGATACTACGCTTGTCAATGAGGAATTAATATCCGAGGAAAAGTTGATTGTGATAAACTTGTAGAATTTGCCAAAACTAATGATGGGGTTGTTGTAGCAAAAACTCACTCGTTTTTATGAACTGAAAGTGGTCAAAACGAGATTATTGGAGATATCCGAGAAAAGAATTTGACTCGTATTGTTGCATCGGCTTGAACTCCACGAACCCATGAGCCTATATATAGAGGGTCGATAGCAAAAACTGAACTTAACCCGTATTATTTTCAAATGGTTAACGTTCGGGAACATTGTTCATGGTGTACGGAAAATAACGAAGAAGCCCTCGAAAAAGCAAAAGTCTTAGTAAAAGCAGGATTAGATCGCGCAAGAACATTAGAAACGGTTCCAATTAAAACAGTACCAGTAGAAAAAGCATGCTTGGTTGTAGGTGGTGGAATCGCTGGAATGAATGCTGCTCTTGATTTAGCAAATCAAGGGATAAAGGTTTATCTTGTAGAGCGAAAATCAACCATTGGAGGTAGGATGGCTCAGTTAGATCGAACCTTTCCTACTGATGATTGTGCAATATGAATCTGTGGGCCTAAAATGTTAGAAGTCAATCGTCATGAGAACATAGAAATTTTAAGCTATGCAGAAGTTAAAAAGGTTGAAGGATATGTTGGTAATTATAATGTTACCATTGAAATTAAACCTCGATTTGTCGATGTTGAAAAATGTAATGGATGCGGTGCTTGTAGTGAGGTTTGTCCAATATATTCTGATAACTACTTTGATGAACATCTAGGTCCACGTAAAGCCATAGATATAGCATTCGGTCAAGCAGTTCCCTTTCTTTATGACGTGAATCGGGAAGTTTGTGTCGAATGTTTTTCTTGTGTTGAAGCTTGTGAATTAGATGCAATAGATTTTAGCCAATTACCCAAAGAATTAGAACGAAAAGTGGGTACAATAATAATTGCTACGGGCTGGGACATTTATGAACCTTTTGGGGAATATGGCTATGGAGAATATGAAAATGTGATAACACAATCCCAATTAGAGAGAATACTAGCACCTAATGGTCCCCTTGAAGGCCATGTTCATCGTATATCAGATACTAAAAAACCTCAAGAAATTGTATTTATTCAATGTGTAGGAAGTAGAGAGACTGAAAGGACTTATTGTAGCGGAGTCTGCTGTATGTTAGCCTTAAAAAACGGAAAGTTATTAAAAGAAGAGTTTCCCGACGCTAACATTACTATCTGTTATATAGACATTAGAACTAATGAAAAAGGATTTGAAGAATATTATCAGCGTTCTAAAGATTCTGGAATCACCATGATTAGAGGTAAAGTTGGTGAAATATCCGAAGATAAAGAGACAAAAAATGTTAATATTCGAGTATATTCTTCCTTAACGGATGAAATTATACGAATTAGTGCTGATTTAGTTATTCTTTCTTCGGCAGCATTACCTTCTAAAGGGACAGAACAAATTGCTAAAGTATTAAACTTAGATGCGGATACCTACGGTTTTTTAACAGAATCACATTTTGGGTTAATGCCACAGGAGACAAAATCTAAGGGGATCTTTATCGCGGGATTCGCACAAGGCCCAAAAGATATTGCCTATTCGGTATCTCAGGCTAGAGCAGCAGCAAGCAAAGTAGCAGAACTAACTTCTCCTGGTGAAATTGATATTGAACTAATCACTGCAGAAGTAAATCCTGAATTCTGTATTATTTGCAAACGCTGTGAAAAAGAATGCCCGAAGATGGCAATTAAGGTCATGGATGATAAGGGAGCGGTGGTAGATGAAATAAATTGTGATGGTTGCGGAATATGTGCCACCTGTTGTCCAACAAAAGCGATAGACATTAGATATTATCGAGATCAGCAACTATTTAGCGAAATTGATGGAATTTTAGAGGGAGGTTAAACAAATATGAGCTATAAATATGAGATCATTATGTTTGCCTGCTTAAAATGAGGATATAGCGCAGCAGATTTAGCAGGAGTTTCAAGGCTAAAGTATACTCCTTCAGTAAAAATCATAAAAGTGCGCTGTACTGGGAGAGTTGATGTACAACATATTCTATACGCTATAAAATCTGGAGCGGATGGAGTCATGATTGTGGGATGACGACCTAATGAATGTCAATTTAAAAATGGTAATTTCACTGCCCAACGACATGTTGATTTGGCAAATAGAATTTTGGATTCAAGAGGATTCGGAAACCAAAGAATTAATATGTACTGGTTAAGTGGTGCTGAAGCAGAAAAATTAGTTAAAAGTGTTGAAGATGCGTATGAAAAAATAAATCGATTGGGACCTAATCCTATTAAACTAACGGATATTAAAACTGAAAAAAAGCAAGCAATAATAACACCTGTGGAATGATTCTTACAAAAAAATAGTAGTTGTAAGATGACTACCTATGCGAAGGAAAGGTGTTTAAAAAAGTAAATTAATTCCAAATGGAATTCATCATTAATATATAAGAATTGGAAAATATATGGTTCAAATTGCAAATAATAACCTATTTGAGGGAATAGCGCCAAAAGAGTTAATGGATGCAACCTATAGGGCATCCGAAAATTTTCAAGTGAGAGCTTTTTTTGAAGCTAAAGATGATATTATAAAAGCAGGAAAATATTCCGAAAATGAATTTTACGAAATTTTGGATGCATTAATTGATGCTGAAACCGAACGTAAACTCGTATCAGATTTATTAAAAGGTAAAAAACCATTATTTTTATATGAAATTGTTGAACATCTTAAAAATTTTCCAGCAAAAAATGTCGTACGAGATATTATCTATCTAAAAGAGCAAGGTTACATTAAAGAACTCATAGAAGTTAAGACCAAAATGGTTATTAAGAAAATAAAAGGAGAAGAGAAAGAGGTTGAAGAAAAAGAATACTTCTATAGATATCAAGTGAAAGAACTTCTTGATAATGTTATAGAACACTATTTTGAACCGGTTTCAATAGTATTTAATTCAGGGGTATGCTGTCATTGCGGATGGTGCTCTTCAATTTGTCCTGTAAATGCCATAAACGTATCAGCAGATACTCTTGATGTAGATGACGAAATATGTATGAAATGCGGTTTATGTTATACAGTGTGTCCCCGCTCATTCTCGATTGATCAAGCATATAGTACAATTTCAAAATTGAATAAAACCTTAAATTTCTCGGAATCAATGGGTGCCTACATTAATACATATACTGCGACTACAACAAAAGAGGAGATTAAAAAAGTGCGTCAAGATGGAGGCATTGTAACTTCCATTTTGGAATATCTTCTAACCCACAATATTGTTGATGCTATCATCGCAGTCCAACATTCCAAAGACCTTTGGAGACCCGAACCTGTAATAGTAGAAAGCGTAAAAGAATTATATAAAACAGGAGGTACGAAATATGCTAATTCTCCATCTCTCACAATTATCGAGAAAGCAAAAAACTTTGAGAGAATTGCTGTTGTAGGAGTTCCTTGTATGATGAAAGCACTCTTCAAAGGGACATTATTTCCAAGTGGTCTACCTTTTTTTAAGAATATCAAATATACTATTGGTTTATTTTGCATGGAATCTTTCTCTTATGATAATATTATTCAGTTAACGAAGGATAAATTTTCTCAAGAAATAACTAACCTAACTAAAATGAATATTGATAGCGGGAAATTTATTATAAACTTAAAAAATGGTGAGGAAATGGCAGTCGAGTTAAAAGAAGTCCAATCTTATGCAAGGGATAATTGCCACTACTGCGAAGACCTCACATCAGATTATGCTGACATCTCAGTAGGTTCCATTGGTTCAAAAGCCGGATACTCATCTGTTATAACACGTTCAATAAATGGAGATGAATTATTCAGTGAGATTATTGAGAGTGGTTTAGTAGAGGTTCAAAATCTTAAGGAAGTTAAACCGGGGCAAGCTCTTGCTGAAAGAATTGCTGGATCTAAACGAACAAAATGTAAACCTATTGAATTAAGAAAATAAAAAAATATTTTAAAGTGATTAATATGACCTCTAAAACTTTTCAAGATCTTATTGAAGAAGTTCATAATAAAGGTATTTGTCAGGAGTGCGGTGGATGTGTTAGCTTCTGTAGTTCTGCAGAATATGATGTAATCGGATTTAAGGATCCTTATAGTCCCCCGGAATATAAGCATAAAGATAAGTGTCTTGAATGCGGCATTTGTTATTATATTTGTCCACAGACTCATATTCTTGATAGTGAACTTAATAAAACTTATAAATTTTCTGACTTTGAATCTATGCCTATCGGCCATTACGAGCGTGTTTACTCTTGTCAAGCAAAGGATAAAGAATTTCTCGAGTATGGAACCGATGGAGGTGTTGTTAATTCGATTATTAATTTCTTAATCGAACAAAAATTAATAGATGGCGCGGTGGTGTCTCAAACTGATGCTCCTTTTTCAAGAGAAGCGACTTTTGCTGACAGTAAATATGATTTACTTAAAGCTTCAGGTGCAAAACTAGATATATCGCCACAATTGGATGAGATTCAAAAATTTTGTACTTATACTCAATCAATTCCAAAATTAAATCATTATAAATTTAAAAAGTTAGCCGTAGTTGGCACCCCCTGCCAAATATACACTATTAGGTGTATGCAGGATTTGGGGGTTACTCCCTCAGAAAATATAGAAATATGTTTAGGTTTGTTTTGTTATGAAAACTTCTTTTTTCAAAAATTCCAAGTTGAAAAGTTTGAAAAAGATTTTAATATAAAGTTTGCAGATATCGAAAAAATTAATATTAAAGAAGATTTAATCTTTAAACTTAAGAATGGGGGCTCAGGAGCTAAAGTTGTCCATGTTCCCTTTAATTATTTAAACGATTATATGAGACCCGCATGTAATGCATGTAGTGATTTTACAAATATATATGCGGATATATCATTTGGGGGATTAGGTTCTCAAGATAAATATACTACAGTTATACCCCGAACAAAAATGGGTAAACATATCCTTCAGAGAGTAATAGATGCTGGTATCATTAAATGTTCAGATATAGATTCTAATAAAATGAATAAGACAATTGAAAAATTAGCAAATTTTTCTCATTCAAAAGTGAAACGAAGAGAAACATTTATGAAGAAATTAGAGTTAGGAGGAGTATAAAATAACTGAATCCAAAAAAGATATTGAAAGAAGGAAATTTTTTGGAGATACTTTAGATGCCTTAAAAAAGATTTATACCCCTGAGCTGAAAGAGCTCCTTAAAAGGTGTTATCAATGTGGGCGTTGTAGTGGTGTGTGTCAATTAAGTAAAGTTCAGAAATATACTCCTAGTAAAATTATTCAACTTATTTTGGAAGGTTTTGAAGATAAAGTACTTCAAAGTGGAGCATTATGGGATTGCTTAACATGCAATCAATGCTTAAAAGACTGCCCTGAAAACATAAATTTCGCAGATATCGTAAGAATGGCACGATATCAAATGAGACATAATAAGAATCAAAATCCCGAGGAATACATTGCCCATAAAGGAATTTATACTACCCTCTCCGAAATGATGAGTAGGCCTTATATAATTCCTGATAGAAATATGGATTGGATTCCTAAAGGATGTAATGTTGCTGATGCGGGTAATATTTTGTATTATGTTGGGTGCTTACCCTTTTATAATTATGAATTTAATGATTTAGATACGATCGCTACAAGTACCTTAAAATTACTATGTAACGTAGAAAAAGACCCTATTGTAGTCCTTAAGGATGAAATTTGTTGTGGGCATGATATTTACTGGGGTCAAGGAAAATTAAAAACGTTTATTAAATTAGCGAAAAAGAATAAAGAAATGTTTGAAGCTAAAGGTATTTCTACTATTATAACCGCCTGTGCGGAATGTTATAGAACCTTAAAAATTGATTACCCGAATCTTTTTGAAGATTTTAAAGATAAATTTACGGTAAAGCACTTAATCGAATATGTTTATGAAAATTGGAAAATGGGAAAAATTGAATTTAAAGAACCCAAAAAGAAAAAAGATATAATTACCTTCACTTATCAAGATCCTTGTAGATTAAGTAGGTTTCTACCAAAAAATATTAATATTACTGCACAAATAAGAGAAATATTTAGAGAATTGGAAAAATTTGGCTACAAATTTGAAGAAATGAAACATAATAAAGAAAATTCATTATGTTGTGGCATAAATTCATGGATGAATTGTAATGAAAAATCTAAAGCCCTGCGATACAAAAGAATGCTCGAAGCTAAATCAGCTGGAGAGCTGTTATTAACTTCATGTCCTAAATGTAATATTCACCTTACATGTATTCAGAGCGATTTTGAAAATATCGCTTCAATAAAAATTATAGATATTTCTGAATTCTTACTTGAACATATTAAAGTAATACAAAATGAAACTTAGGGTGTAAAAACGAGATTATGGAAGGTTCTGTTCTAGTAATTGGTGGTGGAATAGCAGGAATCCAAACCTCTTTAGATCTTACTGAATTAGGATTTAAAGTATACTTAGTGGAAAAATCGCCATCAATTGGAGGCAGAATGGCTCAACTAGATAAAACCTTTCCTACAAATGATTGTTCTCTCTGCATTCTAGCACCCAAAATGGTAGAGGTGTTTAGAAATCCTAATATTGAACTGATGACATACCATGAAGTCACAGAAGTATCCGGTAAAGCAGGTGATTTCAAAGTAAAGGTTCTTAAAAAACCGCGTTATATAGATGAATCAAAATGTAAAGGATGTGGAGATTGTGCTTCAAAATGTCCTAAAATTGAAGTACCTAACCTCTTTGATATGAATCTTGGGAAAAGAAAGTCAGCATACATTCCATTTCCTCAAGCGGTCCCTCCGGTTTACTTAATCGATCCGGAATTATGCTTAAAGATAAATAAGGGAGTATGTGGTGTCTGTGCGAAGGTATGTCAAGCAGAAGCGATAGAATTTGAGCAAAAACCTCAGGAGAAACAAACGAATGTTGGTGCAATCGTTGTAGCTACGGGCTTTGATATGCCCGCTGAAAACTTGTCTTCCCGTTGGGGATATAATTACCCTAATGTAGTAAGTGCTCTTGAATACGAGCGAATATTATGTGCCTCTGGGCCTTTTGGGGGGCATGTTTTAAGACCAAGTGATCATACTGAACCTGAAAGAATCGCATTTGTACAATGTGCTGGATCAAGAGATTTACACGAAGGAATTCCTTATTGCTCTAGTGTTTGTTGCATGTATACTGCTAAAGAAGCGATAATAACTAAAGAACATTCTGACAAATCTCAATGTTATGTTTTTCGTCACGATATTAGAGCCTATGGTAAAAACTTTTATGAGTTCACCCAACGGGCTCAAAAAGAATATGGAGTAAAATATTTCCAAACAAAAATTAGCAAGATAGAAGAGGAACCTGAGACTAAGGATTTAATTATTCATTATGAAAATTTAAAGAATGGAGAATTTAACAATTTCCGCGCAAATTTAGTTGTATTAGCAACACCCTTAGTTCCTTCTAATGGCACTCAGGAACTTGCCAAAATTTTAAAAATTGATTTAGATGAATATAACTTTTTTAAGGAGAAAGATTATTTTCATAAATCAAAGTCTTCAAAAGAGGGTATTTATTTAAGTGGATTTTGTCAAGGTCCAATGGACATTCCTGAAACGGTTGCAGATGCGAGTGGAGTAGCTGGACAAGTAGCTGCTTTTTTAAATTCGGTAAAATTTGAAAAGACGCAAGAAAAGGAGTTATTGATCCCTGAATTAGAGATTAAAGCGAGTGATGAGCCTAGAATTGGAGTTTTAATATGCCATTGTGGAATTAATATTGGAAAGTATGTTCATGTGCCTTTGCTAGCAGAATATGTACGCCAACTGCCTAATGTTGTTCATTGTGAGGATAACTTATATTCCTGTAGTTCTGACTCGCAAGCGCGGATTAAAGAACTTATAATCAATCACAAATTAAATCGATTTATTGTAGCTTCTTGTACTCCGAGAACTCATGAAGCTCTCTTTCAAGAAACATGTCAAGAAGCAGGCTTAAATAAATATTTATTTGAAATGGTAAATATTCGTGACCAATGTTCTTGGGTTCACATGGATGATGCTGAAGCTGCAACCCAAAAAGCAAAGGATCTAATACGAATGGCAGTTGCAAAATCAAGACTTTTAAAACCTCTTAAAGAAGAGTCATTAAAAATCACACCTACTGCTCTTATTATCGGTGGTGGGATTGCCGGAATGAGTGCAGCATTGAATATTGGCGATCAAGGATTTAAAACCTATATTGTAGAAAAAGAACAAATCCTCGGTGGAAATTTGAATCATCTAAATGTTCTCTATCCGATTGAGCAAGATGCTTCTGAATTCATTAAGCAAATAATAAAGTCAGTTGAACAACACAAACAAATCCAAGTGTTCTTAAATGCTAAGATTAAAGATATAAAAGGATATGTAGGAAATTATATTGTCACAATTGTTGATTCTAAAAATAAACCTCAAGATTTAAGTATAGGAACGATAATTGTAGCAACAGGCGGCAAAGAATACAAACCAAAAGGATTATTTCGATATGAAGCTGAAAATGAAAATGTTATTACCCAATTAGAACTGGAACAGATTTTAAAGGAGAAAGGATCGTTATGGCTGGAAACGATTAATCGAATAACAATAATTTTATGTGTGAATGCTAGACAAGTTGAGGGGATAACTTATTGTTCAAATACCTGTTGTGGTAATTCTATTAAGAATGTAGGGCTTCTAAAAAAGTTAAAACCAGACTTGGAAATTCTTGTTCTTTATAGAGACCTTCAGATGGCTAAAAAGAAATACGAAGAATATTATCGTAAGCGCCGGAAAGATGCTATATTTTTGAGATATGACTTAGACAATCTTCCTGTTGTTAAAAAAGTAAATAAAAAGCCAGAAAAATATAATATAAAATTTTTTGATATCAACCTTCAAGACTTCTTAGAATTTGACACTGATGCGATTATATTATCAACACCTATTGTTCCAGAAGACAACTTAGATGATATAGCAAAAATGTTAAAGGTCCCCTTAGATAGAAATGGCTTCTTTTTAGAAGCTCATGTAAAATTAAGACCATTGGATTTTGCAACAGAGGGAATATTTTTATGCGGTTGTGCACAATGGCCAAAAAATATACAAGATTCCATTTCACAAGCGCATGGGGCGGCTGCGAGAGCAAGCAGGTTTTTAAGTGCAGAAGAAATTAAAACTTCAGGGATTGTTGCGGAAGTTAATCCTGTGAATTGTATTGGTTGCGGAAAATGTGAATCGGTATGTCCCTATAATGCGATAGATATTTTAGAATCAATTAAAGAGTTTGAAGATATAACATTAATCGCCAAAAAATCGTTCATTAATTCAGCCCTCTGCAAGGGTTGTGGTACCTGTGCCGCAACCTGTCCAAATGGAGCAATATCTATAAAACAATACGATTTTGATCAAATATCTGCTATGATCGAGTCATATTTATTAGAAACTTAACAAATTAACAAAGTAAGATAGATGCCAAAAGCAAAAGTAAAAGAAAAGTACCCGGACTTTAATCCAGAGATTTTAGTATTTTGCTGTAATTGGTGCTCTTATGCAGGAGCAGATCTTGCGGGAGTATCTCGATTTCAATACCCCCCTAATATGCGAATTGTTAGAGTAATGTGTTCGGGGAGAGTAGATCCATCTTTTGTGATAAAAGCTCTTAAAGAGGGTGCTGATGGAGTTTTAATTACAGGATGTCATATAGGAGATTGCCATTATATCTCTGGTAATGAGTTTGCGAGAGAAAGGTTTGAACGGCTACATAATATTATTATAAAACAACTTGGAATCGATGAAAAACGAGTGCGATTAGAATGGGTAAGCGCATCAGAGGGAAAACGATTCGCAGACTTAATAACAGAATTTACCAACCAAATTAGCGAATTAGGCCCTTTAAAAGTTCTTTAAAGTTATGCTTAGTTGGGATTATATTTAGTGATAGGTGTATAATTTATAAAAATTAATAACGATGCTTTAATATAGGTAATAATTTCTATTTTTGAAGGTTTTATAGAATATGAAAATTTTAGATGATGAAAAATTTATCAGAAATGTGGAAAACTTAATTGATCCAAAGGAAGTTAGCCATTTGTATTTCTTCCAAACGTTCAAACGGTTTTTACCTCGCTCCCTTTTTAAAAAGCTATTAATTAAGACTTCAAAAAAGACTCCATACATGGGTTTTGTAATTGAACCTTATTGTCTGTTTTTATTTTTTAAGCTCAAAAATATCGAAAAAGCAATATCATTATTGCCGGAACGTTTTAAGTTGAAAAAGAGTAGAATTTTTGCTGATGAAGAACCAGAACACTATTTGGGAATGGGGGTTTTCAATACCCGAGCAAGTACTTTTTGGGGTTCTAGGCTAGAATCATATCTCGTTGCGGAAGATAAAGAAACCGGTCTTATCTCCTGGATTTTTATCGATATTCTGAGCAATACAATAATTGCTCTCCCTTCAGTAGGAGTTGCAGATAGAAACAGTAAAAATGCCATATATACAACTAGCTCAAAGGGAGATCTACTATTGGATTTTAAAGAAGACAAAACTGACCGACAGATAATCTTAACGGGTAATATTACCAATGGAAAAATGCGCAAACTTGATCAACCCCTTTGGGTAATGGGAAATTCATCTATCGGTCACAGTAAAAAATTCTCAGATAATAAAAATGATGATACGCTTGCCGTAATATTTGATCCTGCTGAGGTTGAGAAGGCTCTAGAAATTCCTATTGAGGATATTCACATAAAGTATAATACACTTTTCCCAGATTTAGCAGAGCCCGAGCTATGCAAGGCGTTATGTTTCCCCTTCGCTCAGCACTATATTGCCGACAGTCCAGGCTGTCGCACCTATATCAAAGATATTAATGACATGATCGAGAATTATAACAAGATTGCAGATATGAAAGAAATTAAAACCTTTTCAACAAGAAATATAAAGATAATGTTATTAATGGGAATCTCTTTATTTATGGTAATTTTTATTTCACTAGTTATTTTATTGATAATTAATCTATGAAGATGGAATTCAAATAAAAAATAAGGATTATGTAAATGAACCAAGAAGAAAACAGGAATTTTGTAAAAAAAATAGAATCTCTTGTAAAGCCTCAAGATGTAACTGCCATCAGCTTTTTAAGCAGTTTCAGTAAATCTCTTCCTAAAAAGACACAACATAAATTTACACAGAGCGGGAAGAAAAGAATTCCTTACATGGGATTCATAGTAGAGCCCTATGGTTTATTTGTGTCATTTAAGATAACGAACGCTTCAGCAGCCCAAGAGATGCTACCCGATGGATACGAATTAGCAGAGACCTCTTTCTTTAAGAACGAAGCAAAGTTTCCCATGGTAATTGCAAGCGTATTTACCGCTCGAACATCAGGATTTATTGGTATGCGAGCCGAATTTTATATTATTGCTCACAATAAAGAAACCGGGCTGTTATCTTGGATCATTTGTGATTATGAAACAAATACTAACAGCTATGATCCAAAGAATGGATTTTGTGGATATACTTGCGATCCAGCCGTGTATACAACCACATATTCTGGGGAGTTACTGGTTGATATTAAGAATCGCAGTAACAATAAAGAATTCATTCTATCTGTTGACTTAGAAAAAGGTGATTCAAGGGAATTAGACGAATCCCTCTGGATTGAAGGAAATTTTTGTGTCGACTATGGCGGCGAGTTAAAAAGTGATTTTTCAGAGCCTTTCAGCCTAATTTTTGACCCAAATATGCTAAAAGAAGCTATAAGTATACCTTTAGAATATATTTCAATCAAGGCTAACTCCTATCTGAATAATATTATTGATCCTGTTAAGCCAGTAAACGCAATTACCATTCCTTATAATCAGCACTTCATTATCAGGCAAGACCTGCAAAAACATGCGGTTAAAAATCAAAAGGACTTAGATCTTCAAATAAAGTCTTTCCTTAGCAGAACTGGATTTAAAACCATGTCAGGTGATGATATAAAAAAACCTATTTATGGAATGGTCTTAATTTCTTACATAGTACTTATCAGTATAATTGTATTATTACTAATTTTCTAATAAGACTCTATCTATAAGTTTGGGTAAAGCTCTCATTTTTTATTTTTCATTACATTCTTGGCAGCTGCCAATCCTGTAAGGATCGCAATGGGTACTCCAGAAGGACTATATGACCACTGACCAGCTTGAAGTATATTTGGAATAGGAGTTTTCACTGATTTAGTCATATTAAGAATATCTTGAACCACAGGGATGGGATTTTCAAACGTCCAACCTGTTATTGCTCCTTCAGAACTTCCTACTCTGTTTGAAATGCTGATCGGTGTTAAAGAGAAACGAAAAAGAATCTTATCCTTAATTCTCGGATATACGGATTTTGATAAAATCTCTACCATGCGATTCTCGACTTCTATTTTGAATTCTTCATACCATCCTCCCTCTTGGACTTTTTTCATGAGATCGTATTCAAATAGAATGCTCACTATTAATCCAGTCTTTTCTTTTGGAGATAAGGTGGGATCTCTAAGCCCTGGAATGGAAATCTCATAGGTATTCAGTTGGCAATACTCGTCTAACCAATTCATAATGGCTTCTTTGGGAGTTGTTTCGAAATTCTTAATGATTGTTTTTAATGTAGTCCAAGTTGATTCTCCTAAACCTTTTTTTGATGGAGTATAAAAAAAATGACCGTTCGAAATCGATTGAAATTTCTCGAGGGGTTCGTCTATCCCTAGGAATAAAGAAAAGACTGAATCTCCGCCTCGATTTGATAGTAACTTATCTTTTTGAATTGATATCTTGCGAGAAACTTTTTCCTCTAAATCACGGAATTTAAGAAATCGATATAAAGATTTCAAATCCGCGCACCAAATAAGCTTTTCATAGGAAAATGTGTTTCCATCGATATCAGCTAACTTGTTTTCAGAAGGAATGATCTCGTGTATTTCTGTACCATATAAAATTGATCCTCCCCAGTTAATGATTTTTTGTACGATTGCTTCGGGAATTTTTCTTGTACCGCCCTTTGGATAAAAATAATCAAGGTAAGTGTGAAAATATCCTAAGGCAAAAAAAGTAGGCGTGCTCTTGAAGAAATGTTGTGTCATAATATCGACAAGTGATTGGTTTGAAGTCATTTTTTTTAGAGTATCTTCAACAGGATCCTTCCTTCGATTTATCCGGCGATTAGCAAGAAGGAACTTGCCTAAATACGGAAAAAGTTCCTTAAAAAGATAACCTATATCTTTTTTCATGTCTTTGAAAATTGGATTATCAATCTCGTTTAGAATGACCATGTCTTTCAAGATGTTTTTGATTAATAAGAAAATTGCGGCAATCTCCTCCTTGTTATCGGGATATAATTTTTCTAATAGGGACTGATATTCATATATACTTTCGTTTGAGGTGAAGTGTAAAATTTTATCCTCAATACCAATCGAAACCGGACTTTTAAGTAGTTCAAGTGAAATTTCAAGGTCATTTAACAAGGGTCGCACAGCTCCTGAATTTTCAATGGACCTCGGGCCAGTATCAAAAACAAAACCATCTTTTTGGATTGAACCTAGCAAGCCACCACAAGTTTCGTTCTTTTCAATTAAAAGAACATCATGTCCCGCCCTTGATAAATAGGCCGTAGCGGTTAAACCTGCCATCCCTGCTCCTACAATGATAAACTCATGACTTGTAGTCGTCATGCTAACTCGCCTAATTTTATACTTAAATCCCATAACTCTTCTGCGAGCTCTCGATCCAAGGCGGGAGGTGCGGGCTCTTCTTCATAAGTAAGGTTGAAAAACTTACCACTCACGCCCTCAATATCCTTAGAAACTCCAATATAGTATAAGGATTTAGCGGATATCTCTATCGGTCTGTAAGAGCGTTTGATGATGACCCTCTTGAAGAATCCAGGATTTTCTTCTCCCATGTTGGTTCTTACATTACCGGGATGCACTGCATTAATCGTCACGCCACTATCTTGGAAGTAATCATTAAATTTGATCATTGTTAGAAGTTGGGCAGTTTTTGCCGATCCATAGCTTTTGAGTCCCGAATAGTGGCGCTTCTCCCAGGTGAGATCGTCTAATTTCAAACCAAGAATAGCAAAACGGTGGCCCTCAGAATTTACTAATATAATCCTGCATTTTTGCTGAGCTTTAAGTTTATCCTTTAAAATATAATTTAAGATAAAAGAGCCGAGATGATCCACTTGAAAAACCATCTCAAGACCATCGTCAGAGATTGTTTTCTCGGGTAAATAGACACCTGCGTTATGAATGAAGACATCAATATTCAGATCGGAATTTACGAGTTCTTCGCCAACTTTCTTGACCTCAGAAATGTGCGCAAAATCCGCAAGCATGAAATCACATTCTACACCAAAATCTCGGTGAATTTCTTCACAGAGATTAAGCGTTTTTTCTTCATTTCGATTAATTACTAGCAGATTAGCTCCATGTGAAGCATATTCTCGTGCAGTTACATATCCGATTCCTGATGTGGCGCCAGTTATAGCCACTAAACGCCCATTAAAATCATCTTGACATTCCAATGGCTCTGCTTTATTACTTATTAAGGCAATGCTTCGCAATAATGTAGATATCTTATACTGTTTCAAGTATTTATTCAATTAATTCACCCGAACATTTTCCTCATGAACTTTCGATACCCTTTGGCTAAAAATGGAATGTTATCAATGATATCACCCCAGAGATCATAATAATCTCTTTGATCTGTGATTTTTCCATTATCATTCAATGTCAGACGACTTACCCCGAATAACTTCGAATTAGGAGATCTCTTAAAACTTAACCCGATCTCCCATTCAATAAAAATGATGTTCCCTTCAAAAAGAATGTTGACTATTTTCATTCTTAAATCTTTAGATCGCTCAACTAATCGTACAGTCATTGCTTTAAATTCTTTTATACCTCGGATTTCTTGAACAGAATCGCGAAAATATATCTTATCATCATAATATGGGAGGATATGCGACCAATCAGGCTTGCCTTCAGCTTTGTAAATACTAGTCCATAATTCGACAAATTGTTCTTTACTTTCAATTCTAAAACTCATGAATATTTTCCCAAGTTTATTTTTTTACAGTAATCTCTAATATAAGATAAAAATTTAAAGTTTAAATAAAATTCATTAATAATTTTTAAATCATAGATTTTACTAAAGTATTTTTTATCTTCAACTTTGTTTCCATTCTTAACTGGGTATATTAATTGGTTAATTGGAGGACCTATTCTTCCCTATACCTTTTATGTATATTTAGGTAATTTCTTAATACCCATATCATTTACTGGATCGTCTCTTGTATATCTATCTTTATCCTCGTTTTCGATAAAATAGAAAAAGATAACAATTTCGCTTATAATAATTTATGCCATATTATTTAAGATTTTCTCGTCTATTTTCTATTCATTTTGCCAGTTGCTTCAGAAATGGAAATGATAGAAATTCTCAATGAAAAATCCTTTCAAATATTTTTATTCTTTTATTAAATCCACTTTCTTGATATTAATCAAAATTAAAAAAAATAGGAAAATTAAATAAATCAATTCTGCAAAAAGTGTATTAAAAAAGCAATGAACAAGGCAATTATCATCGTTGTGATCATGATGCCTAATCCTATAGAATAACCTTTTGGTTCTATTTGGTTTTCTTTATCCATTTTTCTTATTAGAGGAAATAATTTCCAATAAAATGTTGCTATGGAAATTATCAACGCGATAATTGAAATACTCTGGGTTATCGGATCTCCAAATATTATAATCACGATAATTAATAAGATAAATATTATTTTGGTTCCTGCAACCCAGAACACCAAATATTTCACAAAATCATGAATTTCAGAGTCATTCTTAGATTTTTCCCATGCTTTAAACACTCCAACAGCATTCGATTTCTTTGATCCTGGTTTAAAATAGAGGGTAATTACATTTAGAATTTCCATCCCTAAAAAAAAAACGAGAATAATTGTCGTCACAAGATTCATTTCATAAACCAATTATGGTGTTTTTGAATTGTTTAAGTTAAATTTTACTTAATAATATTGCCACTTGAATATTATTTTCTGTCATAATAACGCACGAGACCTTGTGTTGGATAAAAAAGTTACCAAAGAGAATACTATTTGTTAAAAAATAGCATCTTAATATAAATAAAGCCCATAAATTTCGTTTATTTCTTTTTCAATAATTTTAGAAAAATTTTTAGAATTCTTACAAATAGGTCCAAATGCAAGATATCGATCAACAATTTAATCGATTATTTAGAGAATTACACATTTGCTGAATTTTCTATGATCAAAAAAAGTAGAACGACACTTTTTCTATGATCAAAAATGTGCATAAGGTTTATATAAGAAATTATCCTTAATTTATGTTTAGGAGATATTTTCTTGACTGATATGTTAAGGAAATTTTCTTATTTTTGTGAGGCATTAAAAATATGGAAGCTTCAGTTTTAATTATTGGTGGAGGCATTGCGGGAATTCAAAGCTCTTTAGACTTAACAGAACTAGGTTTTAAAGTATACTTAGTTGAGAAGGAGCCTTCTATAGGGGGTCATATGGCTCAACTTGATAAATTGTTCCCCTCTAATGATTGTAGTTTGTGTGTTCTAGCCCCAAGAATGGTAGCGGTTTATAAAAATCCTAATATTCAGTTATTCACATTATCTGAAGTTGAGGACATAACGGGTGAGTCGGGCAACTTCGAAGTTGTTATTCTTAAAAGACCACGTTATATTGATGAGTCTAAGTGTAAGGGTTGCGGTGATTGTGCTGCAAAATGCCCGAAAATAGAGGCACCCAATCCTTTTGATATGAATCTAGGAAAAAGAAAATCAATATACATGCCGTTCCCTCAAGCAACTCCTCCAGTGTATTTAATAGATCCTGAATTATGTTTATATTTAAATAGAGGCGTGTGTGGTGTCTGTCAGAAGGTCTGTAAAGGTGAAGCAATCGATTTTGAACAAAAAGAAGAAAAATTAAAACTTAAAGTAGGCGCTATAGTGGTTGCAACTGGTTTTGATATGCTAGCCGCAGAATTATCAGAAAAATGGGGTTATGGGTATAAAAACGTTCTAAATGGCTTAGAATACGAGCGATTATTGTGTCCTACAGGACCCTTTGGAGGAAATATATTAAGACCTAGCGATGAGGAAGTACCTCAAAAAATAGCTTTCATTCAGTGTGCTGATTCGGAATATGAAAAGAAACACCTCTCTTATTGTTCTCGAGTTTGTTGCATGTATACAGCTAAGAATGCTATCCTTACTAAACAATATTCAAATGATATTGAAGTATCAGTATTTAGGCATAATATTAGAGTTTTTGGGAAGAATTTTTACGAATACACTAAACAAGCACAAGAAGAATATGGTATAGCATATCATCACGCAGATATCAAGATGATTAAAGAAAATTCTAGTACAAACAATTTGATAATTCAATATAACGATTTAAAAACTGGGGAAGATAAGGAATATGAAGCAAATATGGTAGTTTTAGCGGCACCCCTAGTGTCCTCAAAAGGAACAGATAAATTAGCCAAGTTATTAAAAATCGAATTAGATAAATACCAATTTTTCCAATCTAAATCTTATTTTGACAAATCACTTACTTCTAGAGAGGGAGTGTTTTTGTGCGGTTTTAGCCAAGGCCCTATGAATATTGCTGAAACAGTTAGCCATGCGAGTGGAGTAGCTGGGCAAGTAGCTATTATGTTGAATGATGTGAGGTATAAAGGCTATGCCGAGAGAGAAGTTGGACTATTGTCAGAAGAAGAAATAATTAAGATCACACCAAGAGCGTTAATTATAGGGGGTGGAATATCAGGAATGACAGCTACGCTTGACATTGCTTCTCAAGGATTCGAAACAATTTTAATTGAACGAGACAATAAATTAGGAGGTAATTTGAATCATATTAATATCCTTTCTCCTACTGGAATGAACGCTAGTGAGTTCTTAACTTCAATAATAAAAAGAATAAGGGATAATAAAAACATTAAAACTCATTTAAATTCTCAAATTATTAAAGTGGAAGGTTCAATAGGCAATTACAGAGTTAAATTCATACAAAAAGATAACCGAATTCACGAAGAAATTGTTGGAGTTATAATTGTTGCCACCGGAAGTCAAGAATTCAAACCTTTTGGACAATTTCAATATATAGACAAAAACTCTAATGTTATTACACTTTTAGAATTAGAGAAAAAATTAAAAGAAGAAGGAGACTCTTGGCTTAAGCGGATACGCCATATTACCATTATTTTATGCGTTAAATCAAGACAAAAAGATGGTTTTTCTTATTGTTCAAATGTATGCTGTAATAATGCCATAAAAAACATTAAAATCCTAAAAGAATTAAATCCTAAAATTGAAGTTTTAGTTCTATTTAGGGACATTCACCAAGCTAAAAAAGAATTTGAAGAAATTTTTAGCCAGAAGGACGATCTCGCTAAATTTTTGCGATATGATTTAGAAAACATCCCTGAAATTGTTAAAATAGATGAGAATATCGAGAGATACAAGATCCGTTTAAAGGACGATCTAGATCGACACAAGGAATTAGTATTTAGCACCGATCTAATCGTCTTATCTGCCCCTATGGTTCCTCCAGAAGGTATACAACAGTTATCTGAGATCCTTAATGTCCCAGTAGATCCGAATGGGTTTTTTATAGAAGCTCATAATAAACTACGACCCTTGGAGTTTTCAGATCAAGGAATATTCATATGCGGAAGTGCTCAGTGGCCAAAAAATATACAAGATTCAATATCTCAAGCAAATGGTGCAGCGGGACGAGCCAGTAGATTTCTAAATGTAAAAAGAATTTCAGCTACTAAACTGAAATTCCTTTCCTTTTTATTATCAATTCAATGCTACTTTAAGGATATGCTTGTGAATGAAGATAAATGTAATGGTTGTGGTCAGTGCGTTGATTTATGCCAATTTAAAGCGATCACTCTTTTAGAAGTAAAACAAAATTACGAAGATGTAAGTGTAATCACAAAAAAAGCTCATATAAATCCTGCGATTTGCAAGGGTTGCGGAAAATGCTCCAGCAATTGTCGACTTAAGGCAATAAACGCAAGACATTACGACTTTAAACAGATTTCATCTATTATAGACCCTTATTTCCTTGAAAAAACAAAAAGCAAGGAAGAAGAAAAAGCATTACTAATAAGCTAAATAAAAATTAATCTATTACATTTTCTTTTTATTTACTACAATATGGGTTTGATTACTCATTTGAGTAAGAAAAAAGGTATTGTAAAATCTTTTGGATTTTGCACATAGGATTTCCCAGCATTTTGGTTACATTTGTTTGAAGGACCAATTGATTTCATATCTTTTTGTTATGATAAATGTTAAAATATAT
>RDOE01000046.1 GCA_011364975.1 Promethearchaeota archaeon
ACTCAAGGTTGCGTCATTTGATAACAAAAGATTATAAGCTCACAATTTATAATGGAGAAGTGAGTTTTGGAGATATTTATGACAGAAAGGATGATCCCGATGAGTTACATAATTTATGGTTCGAAGAGAATTTTAAGCAAACACGATTTGAATTAGTAAATCGGTTGTTGCATGAAAATCTTAAAGCTCAAACCCGATTACCTAAAAGAATTGCCGGTACCTAACAAAATATGAATAATAAAAAAATTGGATAAAATTACATGAAGACGATTGTTCCTTCTCCAGAAGTCACTACTTCACCATTTTGATTCTTTACAATGGTCTCTGCAATTATAAATTTTAATTTTCCTTCTTTTTTAGTAAACATTTCTTTTACCGTAGCAATAGCAGTAAGAGTATCACCGAAGAAAACAGGTTTGATGAACTTAACAGTCTGTCCACCGTATAAGATACCAGGTCCAAATAATTTGGTACCTAATACTGCTGAGATTAAACCCGAACTCAATGCGCCATGAGCAACTTGTTTACCGAACATCTGAGTTTTTGCATATTCTGGATTAACATGTATAGGATTATAATCTCCAGTTACTTCAGCGAATTTCATTACGTCTTCTTCAGTAATAGTTTTAGTAAATTCGGCGGAATCACCAACTTTATAGTCCTCCCATTTGACTGGTTCTAAATCTGACATAATTATTAATTAATGTAAATTGAGATAAAAATATTCACTATTACTTAGTCTGACATTAAACCGAAATCTTATTGTAGCACGGTTAATTCCTCACATTTATTTTTAATAAGGTTTGAATGGTTTTGCATGCCCCCATTACTTCGACACCGATAACAAAAATTAAGAGGAGAAATCTCTTAGCAATATCATTAACTAGAGTGCTTCATGGATTTGGGTTAGATATATTTAACGTAGTTTACCAACCTTTCTTATTAGAACTCACAAATTCTCTTCTAATAACTGGTATTATTGTTTCTATAGGTTCAGTTATGCAATTTTTACCAATGCCGTTAATTGGCAAAATATCTGACAAATATCATAGAAAGATATTAATTACTGCTAGTATGCCTATAACCATCATTGGAATTACATTTTTTATTATTTCTAATCCAAGCGCAATTTATTATGCCATAATTGGTATCATGATATATTTTTTAGGATTTACTCTTAATAATTTAAATTCCCAATTCGCAATCGCAGAAAACACAGATAAATCTAAAGGCTTTATATATGGGATCATGTTTTTTGCGTTCTTTGGGGGGCGTTTAACTGGCAGTTCCTTTTTAATAATTGCATCCTGGATTGAAACGCGAATGTATTTTTTGATCTTTATTTGCATATTAGCAATTGAAGGTTTAATATTTGGATTCTTATTATCAAATAAAAATCAAATGGCGTCTCGTAATTCGCTAACTTTTTATAATAATTCCGAGAAAAAGGAAAATCTATGGTTAAAAGTTATTAAAACAAAAACATTAAGGTCAATTCTTATTTTCTTTACACTCGACATTTTTGTTTATGGACTTTCCTTAACCATTTATAATGCAGGGTTAAGAGATTATTATCAATTAACAAAAGGAGATCTTGCTCTCCTATCCATAAGTTTTAATTTAACTAAT
This sequence comes from Promethearchaeota archaeon, assembly GCA_011364975.1. Lineage (GTDB taxonomy): Archaea > Asgardarchaeota > Lokiarchaeia > Sigyniarchaeales > SOKP01 > SOKP01. The sequence goes on from RDOE01000046.1 coordinate 1,630, forward strand.
ATGATTTTTCAAATACCTGCGGGTAGAATCACTGATAAACTTGGAAATAAAACAACCTTAATTTTAAGTCAGATATTCGGATTGGGATTTTTTTTAATGAATATTATAGCGTTTTCATTATGGAGTACAGCTATATATCTTTGGCTTATACCAATCTTGATTATCGGGATGGCATCACTTGCTCTCTCTGTTTGTACTTTTGTTCCCGCGGAACAAGTAATTCTCACTAATTTGGGTGAGAATCGTAAGGCGGAATCTTATGGCATAATTTCGTTCGCAAGAGGTATAGGCTACATTCCTACAGGATACATTGGGGGATTTTTAGTTGAAAATTTAAACTACGTTGCTCCTTTCATATTTAGTACTATTGGCGTGTTTGTTGAAATATTATTTCTTTTAAGGTTTTTCCACCATCATCCTCAAACATAGGAGTTAATGAAAAATAATGGGTTAATTTTTTTTATAAGAATGATAGATCAGACCTTTTTAATATTGGTTTAATTTATCTTTGATCATGAAATCAATCCAAATCATTCCAATAGGTTTTGTACAAAGGGAATCAAGAGAAGAAAATGATAAAGATAGGAGTCTTATTTCAAGAATAATAATTAATAAAGATTTAAATGATGCTTTAGATGGAATTGATGATTTTTCTCATATTTATATCATCTTTTGGATGGATAAAATAAAAGATAATGATTACGTACATCATCCAGGTAAAGTAAAAGATTCAAAACCTTTAGGAATTTTTGCTACGCGATCACCGATTCATCCAAATCCATTCGGATTAACATTAGTAAAGCTAATGAAACGAGAGAAAAATATCCTTTGGGTAGAAGGACTTGATGCTCTGGATAATACTCCTATTTTGGATATTAAGCCCTATCCCGATTGGGAACATGGAATGTGCATCGTCGTTACCGATTTTAAGATTCCAAATTGGTTAAAAAAAGAACAGAAAGCCTAAGATATATACTATTTTGAGATTTTTTCCCCAAAATCCGGATTCATTGATATTAGTAAAAACTAATAATAATTCATAATAGAAAAAATAAGAAATAAAATCATTCGAAAATTCAATTAAATTAATTTAAAATTTATTCATAATTATAAAAAAAGGGAAAATAAATGGGAAAATTAGCAAGAAGAGTCGCAATTGTAGGAGCGGGTATGAGTAAATTTGGACAATGGTTTCCTCTTAAACGAAATCCTGATCTTTGGGTTGACGCGTGGATTGATGCTTTAAATAGGGTAGATAATGGAATAGAACCAAAAGAGATTGATGCGTGTTATGTTGGGAATTATTCTTCAGATCTATTTAACCATCAAGGACATTTAGGACCACAAATGGCAAACTTAGTGGGATTAACTCCAAAACCAGCTCCAAGATTTGAAGGTGCATGTGCTAGTAGCGGAGTTGCGTTTAGACAAGCAATTTTAGCTATCGCATCAGGAGTACATGATGTAATTACAGTATGTGGATGTGAAAGTATGACAGAGGTGTCTACAACATTAGTAACCGATACTTTAGCAACAGCTTCCGATAATATTTTCGAATATCCTGCTGGAGCTACATTCCCGGGATTATATGCTGCTATTGCCTCTGCTCATTTTCATAAATATGGTACCACACCAGAAGATTTAATGAGAGTGGGGATAAAAAATCATGAAAATGGTAAAGAAAATCCTTTTGCTCAGATGCAGCAATCTATTAAAGATATTATGGCAAGCAAAATAAAAAAGGCTGAAAGCCAAGGAGGAAGTATTCCCGAATGGAAAGATGAAATAGATTTTTTAAAAAGTTCCTCAAATCCGATGATTGCCTCACCTTTAAGGTTATTTGATTGCTCATTAGTTACTGACGGTGCTGCTTGTTTGTTTTTAGCTGCCGAAGATGTTGCCAAGAAATATACCGATACACCAATCTGGATAACCGGTACAGGTCAAGGAAGTGCATCACTCTCTTTACATGATCGCAATGATATCACCAGCTTTATTGCAACAAAAGAAGCCGCAAAGCAAGCATATCTAATGGCTGGTTTACAACCAAAAGATATTCAAATAGCTGAAGTGCATGACTGCTTTACAATTGCTGAAATTTTAGCGATGGAAGATTTAGGTTTTTATGAAAAAGGAAAAGCAGCCGAAGCTATAAAAAATGGAGAATCAAAAAGAGATGGAATCCTTCCAATAAACACATCAGGGGGTTTAAAATCTAAAGGACATCCCGTAGGAGCAACTGGAGCGGCTATGGCAGTAGAAATATTTAAACAGATGAGAGGAATTGCTGAAAGGAATAGACAAGTAAAATTTGATGTTGAAAAAGCTCTTACTCATAACCTTGGGGGGAGTGGTGGAACGTGTGTAGTCACGATATATCAAAAATGAGGTGAAAATGAAAATGTCAGAGCAGAAAGAGATTACGATTCAGAATTATTTGGAATACATTCAAAGTAAAAAATTAATGGGTTCCAAATGTAAAAAATGTAACGCCCTATATGTACCTCCAAGAAAATTATGCACTGAATGCAATTCTACTGAATTAGAATGGATTGAAATGTCTGGTAAAGGAAAAATTGCAGCATTCTCATGTATTGGAGTTGGAACAACATTTATGGTCAATAAAGGTTATTCTATGAAGAAGCCCTATTGTTTTTCAGTTATAAAGCTCAATGAGGGTCCTATGGTTTCTGGACAATTAATAGGTGTTGATGAATCAAAACCAGAGACTATTCTTATTGGAACACCCGTTGGAGTATCATTTATTGAAACAGAACTGAAGGGTGGAGAAACTCGAATAGATTTAGGTTTTAAACCTATTTAAGCAATTTGGAAAATTTTATTTAATTTTTTTATTTTATTATTTAAATTAAGATTAGTAGTTAGCATTTGGTGGGTTAAAATCAAACGTAAAACAACTATAATAATTATCATATTAATTATAGTTCTAGTCACTTCGGGATTAATTATTTCATTATTCATTTTTAATAAAAATCCTTTTTACAATATAGATATAGATTTAAATTTTGATGAAAGCCAAGCTTTTTCATATATAGAGGATCAATTGAATATTAACACTACTCATTATCGAATTCCAGGTACTCAAGGTAGAGATGAATGTGCCAAATATATTATATCCAAGTTTCAACAGATTGACTCAAATTTTACTTGCATTCTCCATAATTTTACAGTAAATTCTGTAGGGTGCCAAAATTTATTGTTTAAAATGAATCTAAATTACTCAAACATTTTAATATTAGGTTCTCATTATGATTCAAGAGCAAGAGCTACAAAGGATCCGGTTGATACTGATGCACCCGTTCCCGGTGCTAATGATGGTGCAAGTGGAAGTGCAGTATTAATTGAATTAGCTAATATATTATTTAAAAGGAAAGATGAACTCTCTGTACAGATTTGGTTTCTGTTTTTTGATGCTGAAGATCAAGGGTACGATTTAGGGCCTGGTATATCAGGTTGGGATTGGTGCGAAGGTTCTGAAAGGTTTGTAATTGATATTACAGGATTCTACAATAATTCTAAGGAAAATTTTGATGCAATGATATTATTAGATATGGTTGGTGGAACCAATCTTCAATTTATTAATGAACAACGCTCAACATCTTCTTTATTAGATGAATTATTCCAAACAGGCCGCGAATTAGGATACACTAATCAGTTTCCTTCAAATCCAATTGTTGCCTCAATTTCTGACGATCATGTTGCTTTCATCGATTATGGTATTCCTTCAGCCGACTTAATTATCAACTTTTGGAATAATCCAAACTGGCCCTATCATCATACGACCCAAGATGATCTAATACATATATCAAATTATAGTTTAGAGGTTACGGGAAAAACTGTTGAACAATTTATCTATAACAATTATTATAATTCTTCTAACCACAATTCTCAATGGAGTAATGATATCAATCTTCTTGATACAGATACATTAATTATTTTGATCTCTCTTATATCTATTATTGGAGTTATATCCATCATTTTATATTTAAGATATAAACTTAGGAGAATAAGAGATAATGAAAATTTAAATCGAGGTATGAAAATAAGCAATATTATCTAATTCTTATCTTTAATGGCTAAAAATGCTCTGTGATTTGTCTTATCAATATACGTTTCCAATAGAGTAAATGATTTAAAAATTGACTTAAACTCTCTTATCGTGAAAAAATGATGAGGTATACCTTTCTCCTGACCTTTTTGCGGGATAAATGTTTTTGGTTCAACTTTCTTTAAATCCCATTCTTCTCGACTAAAGACGTTTAAGATCGGTACCGTAATAAAAATATATCCCCTTGGTTTCAATATTCTATCTATTTCTTGGGCGGTAAATATTATATCTTTCAATAAATTATGATGGATTACTTGTATTGATATGATTGCATCGAAATATTCATTGGGATAAGGAAATTCTTGTTCAATTCTCTGACAACTTAACTCTACGTTCTGATTTTCCTCAGACAACCAATTTTTTGCTATCTCTAAACCTTTTGGAGAACCATCTAAACCATATACATCAAAACCTTCTTTAGACAAAAAAAGTAGATGGCGCCCAGTACCACATCCCAAATCTAATAATTTTTTAAAATTATTATCTTTGAATAACCTAGTAAGTTTTTGCATATCCGGATGCGGTTCTAAAAACACCTTACCGCGATTAGTAAAGATGTCATTCCAATCTGGCATTTGAACTACCTAGTACGTCTCTCTTCGCATTCATAGAAATACTTTCCATACTTTTCTTTGAAAGCCTCAGCATGTTCGTCTACTTTCGGACGAATGAATTCTTGTCCATCCTTTATTGCTTCATAAGTCACTGGAAGTGGACCTAATACTTCTCCATCAACTTGGCAGAAGTAGGGTTCCTCATCAACGTTTTTCATTTCAATCCTTACCTTCCTACTCTGATATTCAAATACATTTGGATGAGGTAAAAGTGAGCCGCTATACATTTTAGAAAATTGAATTAATAGTTTTAATTTACTAATATCAACAATACTTATATCAAATAATCCATCATCGACTTTAGCACGTTGACAAATATACATTCCACCCCCGTATGCCCCACCATTTCCAACAGCAACTAAATTTGCCAAATTCTCATAATTATCGTTATCCATTTTAACTATTATCTCTTTACTTTTAAAGGAAAACAGACACTGAAAAATAATTAAATTATAATTTTTTCCTCCTTTCACATTTGATCTTCGCGCTACCTCTGCATCAAATCCTTGGCTTCCTATACCTAAAAAATATCTATCAATTCCCTCATCAGTCTTTGCATAACCGATATCACTTTTACTTGAATAATCTTCTGCGATTACTTCACAAGCTCTCTTAATATCCGCTTTTATCCCTATTGCAGCAGGTATATCGTTTCCAGAACCCATAGGAATAAATCCACATAATGCTCCTGTATTTGAGGTTACTACTCCATGTAACACTTGATTTGCAGTTCCGTCTCCTCCAGCCCCAATAACACGATAACCATCTTTAGCCATTTGTTGCGCTAATTCAATAGCATGTTTATCATACTCAGTTTCGACCAATTTATATGAAATATTAAGTTTATCTAAGCATTTGAATGCAAATTCTAAGTCTTTCTTAGTTTTCCCTTTTTTGGCAATTGGATTATATATAATAGCGTAATCCGCTTTCATTTTAAACACTTGTAATTTTTGTTTGTTAAAAGCTTAAATAAATGAATAATATAACTTTAAATGTTCAAGAATTTAAAATTTTTAGTTTCTGCCTTTTTAATCATTTCAAGCTTTTATCATATGATTAGATATTAGTATATTAAAATAGAATTAAAAAGGACTTCAAGTATTAAATAATTTTAGTCTATTTTTCTTTCCATACACAACCACACCCTGAACAGGTATAGATTTTTCCATATATCCGAGGGAAATGGCTTATAATATCTGTTTTATCAATTGATTCATGAATCTTAAACCAGTTTTCATTAGCACAAATAGGGCACAATCTGCGACCATCTGGTTTTGGAATAATTAAAACCTTACCAGAATGATAAAGCGATTTATTATATCTTATTGTATTTATCTCATTCTCTTGATCTGATAAATCTTTCATAAATGAATTAAAGGAGTTGGTTTGAGAGCCTCCGTTCCCATTATCTTGTTCAATAGTAGATTGAGACAATTGTGTTTTAATTAATTTAATATAGCTTATTACGATTGGACCTATTTCTTTTTTTTTAGGTAATCTGTCATATTGCTTTACAAAATTATTCAAAAAATCGTCTACACTAGACTTTTCTATATTATATCCTTCCTTTTCAATTCCACGGATTATATCCTTAATAATGTATTCCTTTAATAATGGATCTTCCATAAACATAAAATAAACCCTCACCCTAAAGAGGTCATAAAATTGTCGAAATATTTTCTCAACTGATAAGAATAGAGTAAGATTTTTTACTATTAAATATTTTCTCAAAATCGAGTGATTCCGATCTTGGAGTTATTACTAATTTATTTGTCCATAATATCTGAACTCCCTATTATCGGATTAACCAAAATTTATATGTTTAAATTTATTTATCTAGTCAAAGAAAGGCTAAGGATACAGAAGATAAATACATGAAAAGCGCAACAGAAAAAGAAAAGAAAAAATTTCTTAATAAAAAAGTAATTTTTGCTATAGTTATGATTAGTGTTGCATTCTTTGGCTCTTTTTTAGTGTATTTCATCCTTCAAGTTGCTCTTAATACAGAATCTCCTATAGTAGTTGTCGTTTCTGGGTCAATGGAACCTACTATTCATGAAGGAGACTTACTTTTTGTTAAAGGAACTAGCCCTGAGGATATAAAAAACGGAACTGCTGAAGATAAAGATGGAGATATTATTGTTTTTGATGCAAGAGGATTATGGATTGGAGCCCCAGAGGAACCTATTGTTCATAGAGTAATTGATAAATTTTTTGTTGGCGACATTTGGTATTTTAGAACAAAAGGTGACGCAAATTCCTTACCTGATGCAGCTCCAGTTCCAGAGTCAAATGTTATCGGTGTAGTTATAGGTGGTATACCTTATATTGGTTGGGTTAAAATTTTTCTCACTAGATCTGGACTGTTAATACCACTCCTTGTAATCATATCCGCACTCCTCATCATTAGTATCATTCGAGATATTATGAAAGGTGAAGAGGAGGATGAAGTTAAGGATAAAAAAGCTGATGAAGAAATCAGTAATGAAAAACGTGATTAACCTCGGAGTTTTACGATGTAATCCTATCTTCTTTTAGATTAAATATAATAATTTTTTATATTACTTATACTAACTATAAATTACTACATTAATAGCAGCAAAATTTAGAAATAGAAAAATGGTGTTTAATAATGGCATGGACCCCTCCAAGTAAATTTACTGTATTTCTGTCGTTCCTCTTATTAGCTGGAGGATTGTTTATACTGATAGAATTGATTTTCACTCCTATTGGATTAGCCTTTCCCGTAATCACTGTAACAGGATTCTCATCGTTCCAAATTTGGGTCATGATTGGGTTAGGATTAGTCTTTCTTTCATGGATTTTGTTTTTATTAGGAGTAAGACTTAAAGGTATGTAATCAAAACTTCCCTTTTTTTATTTTTTTTAAAAAAACCTTGATTAATCTATTATTGACTTAATAAAATTTTTAAAATTTCAAAGATTTAGAATTACTTGTACTAACCGTAATTTACTTATGGAAATTACGAAAATACATCAAAACATAGTACAAATACTACAAAAAAAACTTTAAAAAACTTTTAATCTAAAAAACAAAGAAAAAAACTATATAAATCAAGTGTATAAAAAAATGCCTAGCAAAGAAGAAAATGCCGTATTTGTCGGCAGAAGACCTACAATGAACTACGTTATGGCCACTATGATGATTCTTAACAAAGGAGAAGAATGCACCGTTAAGGCCAGAGGTAGAGCGATCTCACATGCAGTTGATGTATGTGAAATTTTAAGAAACCGATTCTTAAAGGGTACAGAATACAAAGAGATTAAACTTAGTACCGAACAGCTTGAAGGAGAAAATGGACAAAACAATAATGTTTCAAGTATCGAAATTGTACTAGCTCCTCCAAAATAAACAGAGGAAAGTCAATAATCCTCATCGGTTAAACAATTTAAAAACCACTCTTTTTTTTTATTATTAACTTTTCTTTCCCATAGTAATTTGATAATTCTTTATTTAGAAATATAATAAGAATTAAAAAAAGAAAAGTAGTTTTAAAGGGGACTATAAACTAATTTTAATAATTTTTTTTCGTTTCTGGATTTGAATCATACTAATTATACCTAGAAATATTGCAATTATGTAAAAGAGCGATGGAGAGGATATTGTAGGAATTTCTGGTTCTTGATAAATAAACTTGAGGACTAAGGTTGATTGTGTACAGATTATATCTTGATTAAAAGTTTGAAAAATAGCTGAATTATCAATACCTCGATTATTAATTGCAAAAGTTATTCTTAGATTCTCATCTAGTAGCCAGATTTGTAAATCATCATTTCTCCCAATTAAAATACCATTTTCAATCGTTGAATAACCCAAAGGAGGTTCAACAACAACCTGTGCCCCGTATATATCAGAAAAATCAATAAAATCTGTTGTAATAATTTCTCTATCCATTGATCCATCAGGTATTATAAAAAGAGTGTTATTATACGCCTCATAAACATAAATATTTCCATATACATCTGTTACTCCAACAACTTTGGTGGAATTTTCAAAAGTTGTTGTTATACGGTAATCCATTGGATTATTTATCGGTATTCGATAAATATTAGACTTATTTTGAGGAGAATTTTCTGTTAGGAGGATAATTTCAGAATTTTTTACGTCATAGTGAATGGATTTAGCCCATTCATGAATTTCATTCTCAAACCAATCCTCAAAGGAACCATCCTGATTGACTCGTACAATCGCTACGGTATCATTTGATAACAAAGCATAAATATTATTATCCACATCTAATATAAGTTTTGAAATAGGAATATTATACGGATTCTTACTAAAATAAGTTGGTCCTGATGCATTTATTTTATATATAGTATCTCCTATAACATAAAAAATGTTACCCTCAAATGTTTCTATTACTGTATTAGAGTTTACTGTCGGAGTAAGCAATTCTGCTTCTGATTTCCCTGGGTCATAACCTATTAGGCATCCTCCAAAACTTCCTGCTGCAACGAACATTTGTAATTTGGTAGACCAAGTTAATGTACTCATTCCTACCTTTGACGCCATTAGTAATACAAAAGAATTATTTTCATATTTATAGAAACCTCGGTTGTTACCATCTGCTGTCATGTAATATAACTCATCATTATCATCAACGTCAATACCGATAACTTCTTGTGTTCCTGGAAGTCCAATTCCGTTTCTTAAGGTTGTTATATCAGAAGTAGTTAAATTCATCATAGAAATCGAACCCAGATATGTTTCAGCGAAATATAGAATACTCTGATTATTATTTAAGATAATTTGACTACATCCTTGGACATTTGGAAGGATTGTTGCAAGGAAATTACCATCAGCATCAAACTTTAGAATATCTGTCCCATTATATATTGAACCACAATAGAACGAATCATCTGTTGGATCGAGCGTCATTGTTGTTAAAGGTATTCCATAGGAATAATTTTTCAAAAAAGTGAACCCACTTGCAGTTATAGTATAAAATCCGAATTCATTTATTCCTAAAAAACGATTATAAATAGGTTGATAAATAATATCGCTTAGTGAAATCGATATCGTGACATATTCTGTATGAACACCAAATTCATCCATTTTCATTACAACTAAATTGAGGTTATCAATATAGTATAGATCGTTATTTTGACCTATACATTTTGGGCCGGGTGGATGAGGAATTTCATATATTGGTAAAACATCCCAGCCTGCTCTAACTTCTCTCATAGGATCAGAAGGATTAGCAACCACATTTAGAGTAAAAAGATAGTAGTTAATGGAAAGACCCAATATCAAAATTATAATATAAAATCTGAACTTTTTAAGCAGCATAATTACCAAATTTGATCCTTTTTTTTATTATTAAATGAATTTTGCTAAAAAAATTTAATTTATATTACCTAAAAAAGAGAATTGAAAGAAAGCCTAAATTAAATAAATTCTCTCCACGCAAATTAACAACATTTAATAATACAAATGGTAATAATAAATATTAATAAAACACAGTTTTTTGTTTTATTACCTTTATTTCAAAATATAAAAAGAGGAATAGTTGAAAATGGCTAAAAAAACAGGTAAGGTAGAACCCCTATTCGTAAAATCAAAAGTAAGAGAATATATTAAATCTAAGGATATGAATACTAGCTCAGGAGTATTGGATGGAGAAGCTTTAAATAATATGATAACCTGGATGTTAGATAGAGCAGTACAACGTGCCCAAGGAAACGGAAGAAAAACCGTAAAAGCACGAGACATATAAAAAATATGATAATTTAATAATTTCAAAATTTTTTTTTATTTCAAATTAAAGTAAGGAAATTATTGAATTAGATCAATTGTACTAATTTTTGTTTTTCAAATTTAGCTGTACTGATCCCAGTTGTATGATCCTTATCCACTATAATTTTGTGGGTATGAATATCGGTAGGAATTGCGGTGTGTGTGATTAGAAATATTTGAGAGAAGGTTTGTGATTTGATGAGATGTTTGAGAATCCTCTCTCTACGAGTTTCATCTAAAGCTGCGAGAGGTTCATCCAGAAGCAAAAAATCAATCTTTGGATTTTTCTTAGGGGAATCCTTTGTTGGTCTTATTTTACTCATTAATTCTGAAATGGATAATCTTAAAGCCATTCCTAAAGCGGTTTTGTCACCCCCTGAAAGAACTTCAATTGATTCATGCACATTATTAAAATTATCTCTTATTTTAAGAGATAATCCGGTTTTTCTACTGCCAGAAAGATCGAGTAATAAATCACTGTATTGTCCAGAAGTAAAGTCTTTAATATATTTATTTGTGGTTAAAGCGATATTTTTCACCAATCTTTTAACTACCATATACTCGGTCACAAATCTCCGCACATATTCTTTAGCTTTATTCAAATGGTCAAGATCAATTTCTAAATCACCAATTTTTTTTTCCAGTTCTTTCATGCGCTCGATTTCTTTTTGGAGATTTTCAATTTTTTTTTTATTTGATTCAATATATTCTTTTTTTTCTTCTATATCACGTTTTATAGAAATTAATTCTGTTCCAAACTTCTCTTTTTCAATAACTAGTTTTTTAATATTATCAGGGCTCGGATCTTTTATTTGAGATTTGATACTTTTAAGTGTTGTATCAAGCTCAGTCTGAATTTGAACAGATTCTTTTTGATACTTTAAGATATTTTCATAATCACTTTTTAAATTTTCGATTTGAAATAATTGCTCATTATATTTATCTATTTGAGTTTGAAAACCATCTAATTCAATATCAAAATTATCTAATAAACTCATTATAGCTTTTATTTTTTCTTGGTAAATAATAAGATCTTGATTGAATTCTTGAATCATTTCCTCATAATGTTCTTTAGTTAATACACTTTGGCAGGTAGGGCATTTTATACTTTCATTTTTTGCTTCATTTGTGGAAAATTGAAAGCTCTCTTGCATTTTACTAATTTTGCTTTGCACATCTTCAATGCGACCTTTGGTTTTTCCTAAGCCTCTTGTTGTTGCTATTTTTTTCTTATCAAGTAAATCCTTTTTGCTTATTAGATTATTTTTTTCACGAGTAAGTGTATTTACAATTTTAACTACATTTTGTGTCTTTTCGAAATCCTCTAATTTTAAACTAGAATTGCTTAATTTCTTGGAAAAATCTTCCTTAAATGACGCTAACTTGTCTAACGAATTTTCAATTTGTTTATATAAACTTTCTAATTGACTAATTATATCATTTGAGGGGAAAGATTTAAGCTTACTTTCGATTTCAGTTGCTTTTTTCGTATTAACCGAAAGTAATTTTTTGAATTGACTTATTTCATTTATCGTTCTTTCAATATCTTCTTCAATTCGTTCAAGAGGCACTCTGGATTTTTCTAACTGCTCTTTATTAAATCTTTTTGTCTTAGTTTCGCTATCAAGAATATTTAACGCATCATCGATAATATTGAGTCTAAATAAATCAATAATCATTTCACGTAATTCTGCCCCTTTCTTATTTGCTAATTCTTCAACCTCCCCTTGTCTTACAAATACAGTACTCAATGCTTGTTCAGCAGAAATTTCAAAAAAAGCTTCAATATTGAAATCTTTGATTTCACGGTATTGATTGGATTTATCCATTTTAAACAATTTTACGGATACACTACTCCCTCTTCCCCATTTACGATAAAGATAATATTTCTCCTTATCTAATACAAAATATAAATAAATTTCTGCTTTATCTTGTACTCCATAAGTAATAAATGATTCTGCATTACGCCCTTTAAATAATTTTGGTCCAAAAAAAGCAAAGAGTATTCCTTCTAAAATGGTAGATTTTCCATACGAATTTTTACCACTTATTAAGATTAACCCTTTAGGTAAATCCTCATTTCCGTGGGGTAATATCAATTGTTTATACCCCATGAAGTTTTTAAATTGAATCTTAGTTATTTGCATTATTATTCTACTCCTCTGGCTGCTTCTCCATTACCCTAAGAGCTTTTTTTATTGCCTGCATACCAAAATTAGTGAGTTTATTTAGATCAAAGTTAGTTTTATCCTCAGTTAGTTTTTCATTCACAAAATTTCTAAATTCCTCATCAGGCTTTTCAAGAATAAAATCTTCAATTATACCAGCACTGATGTCGTCTTCTAGTTGCTCTGAAATATCAGAGATATTCCATATTATTTGTAGTATGTTATATTTTTCAGGTTGAGAAAAGATTTCTCGTCTGATTCTGGACATTAACTCATTTATCTGCCAATTTTTTTCAAATGTAATTTCCCCACTAAAATTAAACTTTAATCTTGCTGAAGTTTTATAATCAAAACCTTCTTTAGTAATACATGCAGTAAGTTCATTCATTATCAATGTTTCTAAATCCTTAGAGGTTTGACTGGGATTTGTATCGATTGATACAACTTCAAACCTTCTTTTTAATAAATTATTAATAAACACCTTGTTTACATTTAAATTTTTACTCTTATCATCGAGATCAACTATCAGATATCCTTGATTCTCATATACTTCTTTAAAATTCATTGGTAAGAGACTTCCCGTATAAAAGTGATTTTTTGAAACAGCCTTTAACCCATGTTCATGTCCTAAAGCTACATAATCATATCCAAAGTCATCAGAATATACTTTATTGTGCAATGTATTATCACCATTAGAACCATGAGCTAAGGCAATGTTTATGTAATTATCATTTTTTGGAGGTCTTTGTTGCTCTATCCAATTATCATAAGCATTTGCATAGGACTCTTGTGCATTAAATTCAAAATAAGGAAAAAGGTAAAATCTAACTTTTTTAACCTTAAACTCTAAACTCAAAGGAGAATTAGATTTAATAGCATTTATTAAATCCCTTTCTTTGAAATAGTATAAATTAGGATATATTTCTTTTTCAAAATGAGATTCAAAAGGAGTATAATCATATCCTTTAAACACACCATGATTACCTTCAATATATATGAAGGGAACTTTTTCATTTGTTTGTTTAAAAAATAGATTTAAACCTTCTTTTAAAGTTCTACGAGCAGGTTCTGGTGGAGGGTAAGAACTATTCTCTGAAGGAAGATGGAACATATCACCGCAATGAACAACGAAGTCTAGATCTTTAAGGTTAGAAATCTCATCGATTACCCTTAGAAAAATATCATAAATTTCTTGTTCATACGGTTTAGAATAATTTTCAATAGCCCATTTGTTTATTACTCCCCTTCTAGCTCTATATCCTAGATGAGAGTCTGCCATATGGATAATTTTAACCAAATTTCTTTACTCCATTTAACGATTTGTAATAAATATTTAAGATTTTATTCACCTAACACCTTTTTCCTCCATTCTTGCGCATAATTTTTTGTTTTTTTATTGAATTGTAACTCTAAAAAAGCACTTTCTAATTTATTATATTCTGAGACGAGTAATGTGCTAGCTTCATGCGCCCCACTTAAACTCAAGGGATATCCTCTTGGAGAATAGGGTATTAAACTTTTCAAAGCATAGATGGCATCTTTTGTATCTAAATAGTCACAAACATCGAATCTTAAAGCTGAACTAGATTGATTCAATTTTGCAATATAAGCTTTACTTTTAGTATATATTGAGAGATCTGGTAATTCTACTAAGAAATTACTATCATTTAATATCTCCGCCCATATAGGTAATATAAAATTACCCTGAGCATCTCTTAGACGACAAGTTTTTGAAAAACTGTAATACTTTATATTAAAAGTCTCAATAAATTTGTAAAAGAATTCAGTAAAGGCGCTTGGTGGAAAAATGTGTTGCCGAAACATTTGAATTCCATCACCAAGAAAAACTACATTTTCATTTTTTCCCCAGTTACTTACATCTTTAATTCTAATAAGGGATTTTAAAATTTCGTCAGCTGTTCTTATTCTGTCTATTACATGCCCTATCGTTGGATAGTAAAAATCATGTGCATTAATGTGTTCTTCTATTTTTGTTTTATATGTCGATTTGTACCAATTAACTAATTTATCTACTTTAATTTTTAAATTGTTTATATAGAAATCTCTTTTAATAGTTTTTATAAAATTCTCTATTACCGTTTGGTATATTATAAGTTTATGTTCATTATCTTCAATATAAGTACTAATCGGTTTGTACATAATCTTTTCTATATTGTATTTGCCCTTCTCAAAAATAATTTGACATTCACCAAATTTAAAAGATGCTAATTTGGCATATGTACCACTTAAGACGTTTGAACTCTCATCAAAGCCGATTATTTTATAACCATCATCAATATAATCGATTAATTCATCTTTAATAATGTGATAAGGCATATCTATAAAGATGGAATTAGTATTTTTAAGACTTTCATCATTGTCAAATTTATCTGTTTCTAATTCAATCTTTTCTTCTTCTGTCCATTTTACTCTTCGTTCTTGAATGTAATCTTTAAATTTTTTAACTTCTTCGTCAATTGATTTTTCTGGTCTTTCTTCAAAAGATTTTTCCAGCGATATTAATTCAAAGTCAAATGAAATTTACATCAACCTCATGTTTATAATAATTTCAAGGTAGTGCTGTTGGTGGAGGAGAAATTCCTTGCGATTTAGCCTTTTTTGCGAAATTTTCATAATATTTTTTAGAAATTTGTTCAAAATAATCATCATATAAGGGAATTCGAAGTTTCTGAAAGTTAGTTAGCCATATACCCGAAATTAATGCGATTCCCCTTGTTCCCGTGAGTGATTCTAAATCATAAAGTTGAATCCCTCCTCCTAAAGTTTTAGCAGCAACCGACTTCTCCTTCTCTGATCTTAATGGTAAATTAATAACGGTGTTCATGTTCGATAAAATAGTATCATCAATAGGAGAATATTGTTGAGAAATAACTTCTAATGCCAAATTAAACTTTCGCCCTTGACGTGATATATCTTTAAACACATTATTGTATTTCATCATTTCTGGGCGTAAAATACTAGGGGCTTCTTCTATAGTAAATATTATTATTGGTAAATCTGATGGATCTTTTACGATATTTCCTGTTTTAAGATACAAATCTTTTATATTTTTTTTATAGTTCTGAAAAAATCCCTTTGGTAAGGTTTGTTTCAACTTTTGCTCTAATGTGGTAATATCTGTAGACGATTTCAGCGTTTTCCTAATATCAAATAACGTTCTCGCTAAAACACCATTAAAAAGAAATTGCTCTAGATCAGATATCATAGATGCATTAAAAATAATGACTCCTCCCCTTTCCAGCTTGTTAACAATATCAGCTAATTTACTCGAAGCATTTGATTGAAACATATCTGAGTATTCTAACCAATGCATTCTTCTTCTTATAGCTGCCATCGTTTTTTCATCATGACCACCAGGAGGTAGATATCCATCTAATAATAAGTTTTCAATATAATTCTCAGGATCGCTTCTATATGCAGAAAAGATGGCTCCAACTTGCAGATCATTAAATGTACCTGTAGCAAATAAATCTTCAGGCTTAATTTCTTGATAGTTGATAATACATGGTTCTGCTAAGCTTTTAATCTCAGAGGGAGGAATTCCTTTATTAGGATAAAGGTAGAACCATGAACCAAATAATTGGCTATTAAAATTCACTGCTTTGCAAATATCATATACTCCGAAATTCCTGCATCCGAGAGCATATTCATCATGCATATCAATTGCAAGCATAGAGATTTTAGTTCCCTTATTACTCAAAATTACGTTAGCATTATGTTGCAATAAACCATCAATAAAAACCTGATTTAAATTTGACTTTCCCATACCTGTAGCCCCTGCAATAAAAAAATGGTACATTAAGTATTTATAAGGAAAATTAACTTGGACTTTACGCTGGGAAGCTAAGTAACCCATGAAGATACCATCTGGAGGGAAAATATGCGCGATATACTTATAAATATCATTTTGATCATCAGAAATTTTCATTAAATGTGGTTTAATTATTTGCTTTTCCATCAAATCTTCAATTTCAAAAAAGACATTTGTAATATATTCTTCTTCTTTTGAACTTTTTTTATTTTTTTTAATAAAGATTATCGGTCGTCCTTGGATTACGTATTCTAATTCTGTTTCTAATTCTGCTTTAATATAGTCTGTAATTTGAACATTTTTTAATTTCTGACGAGTGATAATATAATCTGCGATGGTTTGTTCATTAAGTATTTGAGTAATAATTATATAGATATTCTCATCACTTTCTGCTTCAAGCTTAATAAATCCATGCAGATGTACGTAATTCTTATAAAAAATCTCTATTGTACTTTCTATAGAATTGATTTTTATAATCATTTAGTTCTTCCCTAGTTTTTAGTTAAGTTTTAATATTATATTAATCCCGCTAATTTAAATAAAAAATCTATTAACCACTAGCTAGAAGTATTTTTGATCTTTTGAGAATAATAACCCTCTTCATTTTTAAAATTCTTAGACTTTAGTAGTTTAATAGTTTATATAATAGATATTCAAGAAAAATATACTTTTTTCTTTAAGTCCTTTCATTTATATATATGGATTTTCATATAATACTTGAAACCCCTTAAATTAGAGGATAATATTTAGACAAATGAGCCAAGGCTTTATTTTCTTATTATCAGTTGTTATATTAAGCGTTTTAATTATATTCTTAATTTATAGAATAATTAGAAAAAAAGCATATAAAGAAAGAGCAAAAGAAGAATCTACTTACCCTAACAGTTTTAAATGCATAGATGGGCATGTAGTTCGCTCGAAAGGAGAACTAATAATAGATAATTATCTCTATTTAATTGGATTAAACCATGTTTACGAAAAAAAATTAAAAACTGCTTTTGGAACAATTAAACCTGATTGGTATTTACCAGAATATAATATTTTTATTGAATATTGGGGCTTTTCCGGGAAGAGATATGAACAGAGAAAAAAAGAAAAATTAAATATTTACAAAAAAGCTAAGTTTCGAGTAATTTCCGTTGAGAACTTTATGTTTAATGATATATATACAAATTTGGGAAGAAAATTAGGAAAATTAATTTGTATGAAGAAAAATAATCTCTCTTTTAAAATGAAAAAGTTTTGTCCTAGTTGTGGACTAGTGCTTGATGAGAGATTTCTATAGATTCTCTAAAATTATTTTATAAAATTTTCTATCTCATTATACACTTTTTCTAGAATTTGCTCATTTGGTAATATAGTAAGTCTAATATGCCCTTTTCCATAGTCTCCAAAACCAGAGCCATATACCGTACACACACCAGTCTCTTTTAATAGCTCAATTGCGAAATCTTTATCGTTCTTCCACTTTTTTAAGCCTTCTAAATCTAATCTTGGGAAGATATAAAATGCTCCATTTGGTTTAACGCAATCGAGGCCTTCTATTTGACGGATTCGTTTATAGGAATAATCTCGTCGCTCTCTAAGCTTTCGTACCATTTGAATTGTATGATCACTGGGTGTCTTTAATATATCAATAGCAGCAAATTGAGCTATTGAACTAGCTGATAATCGGGCTCTAGCGAGTTTTTTAATTCCATTCTTAAGTTCTTCCAGTTTATTATTAGGATCGTGATAATAAAGATATCCTAAACGCCACCCTGTAACTAAGTGAGTTTTTGAAAATCCATTTAGTCCAATTATCGGTACATCTTTACTTAAAGATGCCGGGCATACGTAGGGTTTATCAAAAGTAATTTGATCATAAATTTCATCTGATAATATAAATAAGTTATGTTCCCCGGCCAAATTTATAATTTCTTTTACCTTTTTTTCATTATATAACACGCCTGTCGGATTATTAGGTGAACAGATGAGTATCGCTTGAGTTTTATCAGTAATTTTTTTTCTTAAATCATCAATGTTCGGTTCCCATCCTTCTGCCTCATTAAGTTCGTATTCTACTGGTTTACCATCAAAAAAGTTTGTATAATTAATATATAGTGGGTAAGAAGGTCCTGGAATCAATAGTTCTTTATTATCTTCAATCAAACTAGCTATGATAAAGTGGATTGCTTCGGTAACCCCTGAAGTAATAAGAATGTCTTCTGCATTAACATTTAAATTATTTCTTGTCTTTAACAATCCACTAATTTCTTTTCTTAATTCAATTACTCCTAAGGAATCTACATAATAATTTTTCCCATTTTTACTCGCATTAGCTAAAGCTGAAGAAAAAAATTCTGGAGTCTTAAAATCAAATTGAACAGGATCTCCTATATTTAAATTATATATCGTTTTACCAGTTTTAGCAACCTCGCTTGCAACAGCAGCAATTTCTCTAATTGCATATTCCACACCTTTTACTCTTTTTGTAAGCATTTAATCACTTTAAAATCATTTGAATGAATTAACATTAGAAATTTAGGTTAAATAATATGTGATAATAAATAAGTTTCTCTTTGCTCTAAAATTGCTAAGGTGAATATATATTGTAAGAAGTTTATTAAGAAAAATACTAAATTTTAGAATTGATATTCTCTATTCCTTAGTTTTGAGACAAGATGACCTCTCGAAAGTAATTGTATCCCAAATTGAGAGGAATAATCTCTTGAGAAATCAGTTGCGATATTACATATCATAATTCCTCCTTCTATATCTGGTATATCAATACAGGCTTTATGAAGTTGACGCAACTGAGTGATTGAAATCTCACGCTTCCAATCACGGATAAAAACCCCGTAATTCCCGTATTTTTCATCCTTAATTATTGCATTGAAGGTCCACGTTTTTCCCGATTGACCCCGTAATTTTTGTGGACCGATAACGAAATCGTATTTTTCAGAAAAAACTCTTTGGGCTAATTCTGTTAAACCTTTCTCTCCTAAAGACATGATATCACATTAATTTTTATTTAAATATATTTCTTAGGTAATATTTAAATGTTATTTAGATAACTATCTTGAAGAATCATAAAAATAAGTAATACGGAGGTAATATCTTCAAAATCTACGCTATTTCATTTTAAATTATAAAACCATATATGCCGACAAAAAAGATTGATAAACATTATACCTTAATTTAAACACTTAATTTAGTGAAATTAATAAGTTTAAGTAAGGTATACTCTCCTTCTGGGTCTTGACCATTTTGTAATATGAATTTATAAAGTGAATTGGCTATAAAATTAAAAAGTTTATTAATTATAGGTTCGCAAATGGAATTACACTCAAAATAATTATCTGGAAGAAAGTTACATCTCGGATTATATGTTATACAAAACCTTTTCATTTGAAGAGACATTCCATCAGCCAGTAAAGTATCTAAATAATCCCACTTATCAATAATTCCTGCCAATTCACTGGGTTTAATACTTTTTAGTTTATTTAATAAATTAAAACAACCATCCTCTTCCTTAATTTGACGAGATGACTTTACACGGGTATTAATTTTTTTTAATTCATCTTTAGCTTCAAGTTTACAAAGAAATACGTATTTTTGCAAAATTTTTTCAGCTTTAATTGCGTCCGATGTATCTTTTATTGTCCAACCAGACATCTTCTTACAACGTATTCTCTCATCAGTTAAATTTGAAAACCCTGTTGGATATATCCAACATTGAGGTGGCTTTATTCCAGAATTATGAACTGAACATCCATTAATCTTCCTATCAAAGAGGAAACATTTTCCGGTTATTTCATTGAATCTTAAATGAAATGCAAAATTATCACTTCTATTAAAATCCTCTATACTTGCATAACCTCTTTTTACATATTCTTCCGCAAGTACTTTTGGGACATCGATTTTAATTGAACAACAATCTCCCTTACAATTTTTAGGATCTGTACAATTAGGCCCCTCAATTGCGGATTTCATTAATGAATTGAACTGAGTAATAAGTTGCCAGAAAAGTAAATTCTCTCGATTATGCAAGATAATTAATAGATCATCACTTTATTTAAAAAACTCTTTCTTTCCTTAAGTTTATATTATTAAAATGTTTTGCTTAATTAATAATTTATTTACTAGAAATGAATCAAAATGGATAATTAACGGTTTTTGGTAAAGTGCCAGACTTAATCATTATCGATATCACGGAAAATGAAAAAATACTGTTAGACGAATCATTAAATAAAAAAGAAATTAAAGGTAGTGGCAGGATCACCATAAAAAACCCATCGAAAGAAAGTAAATTATGGAATTTAGGATGTGACTTAAAAGAAACGGTGCATACAACAATTAATACAAGAGAGATTAATATTGGAACCCTAAATCCAAGTCAAGAGTATATAATGAATTATGATATACAGAATCTGAAAGAACCCTCTTTAAAAATTATTGAAAGCTTTTATTCTAATAAAGAACTTATAGATAAAGTAACTAATATCTCTCTTTTTAAACCAGATACCGACTATAAGTTACAGCTTAATTTAATCAATCTTCGTAAACATCCAATATCAAATGTAAATATTACAAGAAATTTACCAGAAATTTTTCAAGATATTGAAGTAAAAACCCCTACTATAGGATTTGCTAGTATAAATGTGAATGATGGAATAAAAATCTTAAATTGGGATATTACTATATTAGAACCCGAACAAAAGGCTGAACTAGAAATTACTTTAAAGGTAAAATTTACTAATATAGAATCTTTTTCTCTTGGTTCATTAAAGGGGACGTATTTAATTAATAACTTCAAATTAACGCTATTAAATCCCGAAATAAGAGGTTTAACGGATTCAATTTCTCGAATTCATCGTACTGAGACCTCTCAACCTGATATATGGAATTGCAGTGTGGATTTTATTAATAAATCTAACTTTCAAATAAGAATTGAAGAAGTAAAAGTATCTCAAGAAGTAGAATCAGGAGGGAAAATAGTAGTATCTCAGACTCCAAATCGCTTACTTAATCCAGAAGAATCCTGGAATTATGATTTTACGGTTGAGAGCGAAAATGTTCCAGAATTAAATTCAACAGTTGAATTTACACCTTTATATGCTGTTATAACGAGAGTTAAGGGAGAGATCGTAAAAGAATCTAGGATTTATTCCAGATAAAGTGTTGAAATAAATAAACCCTATTCTTTAATTCTCTTCCTCATGTATATTTTTTATCTTCTATGAAATCACAATAATTATTAAACTGAAGTTCATAAATAATTCTAGACGTTAGTTTTGGATTTAATTTTAAATCGATTATACCAGAAATATTTCGAATAAATAATTTAGTATGAATGCTTACGAAAGATATCTAGCCGTTTTTGATGATCAGAAGCGAAAAAAGATAGATCGTGTTCCTCTTCATGTTCAATATATACGTGAGGAGTTTATTGAGAAAAATAAGAGTGAATTAATGAATAATTACTCTGGAATATTATATCGGAATTATTATTATGATATTCCTATGATTTTAGGTTTTGACTCCATATTTGCTCCATTCCCTTCTAGTTATAAAATTAAACCCATTAAAATTCGGAAAAATACATCTGTAACTCTTAAAATTGGAGAAAATGGGCAATCAACTAAGCATAATACTGAATATTATGAGGGGGGGTATATAAAAACACTAGAAATACTTGAAAACTTAGAATCAAACTTAAAATTAGTCGATTCTACCGAACAAATTCAGAAGGTAATACGATATTATGAAAAAATATCATCAAAAATCTTTCCAATTCTAATGGTCGATGGAATATTTGACCGGGTCTGGAAAGCAATGGGAATGATAGAATTTAGTAGACATTATAGAAATTGCTCAAAGTTGTATAAGAAATTGATCAATTTCTATGCCAAGTTAACAAAGATAAACATTGAAGGATTAATAAATGCTACAGGAAATTCTGGAAAAGTTATTACTATTTTGGATGATGTTGCATATAAAGGGCGTACAATGATCCCACCAACACGTTGGCAAATTGATTTCTGTCCGAATTATAAAGAAATTACCTCATTGATTAAGGATGCCGGAATGATCCCTCAACTACATACAGACGGAGACGTAACTGATTTAATCTCATCATTTATTGATGCAGGTTTTCTGGGTCTTCAAGGATTTGAAGGTGGGTGTGATCCTTATTACATCAATGATAATTTTCCAGAGTTTGTTATAATAGGTTTTGGAGATGTTTCTTATGTATTACCATATGGTTCTACTAAAGAAATTGAAGATCATGTGAGATATTTAATGGGTGCCTTAAAAGAAAATAGACATTTTATAATTGGACCAAGCACTGTCATTTTTAAAGAAATTTCCTTAAAAAATGTGAAATTCTTTATCGAAATTTGTAAAAAAGTAGGCACTTATTAATTCATTCTACAAAATATCCTTATTTTAACTACTTATTTATAGTTTTGATTAATAATAATATTTTATAAACCAAATTATCAAATAAATAACAATATACAAGAAATATAAGAAATTATAATTGAAAAAAAATCAGGAGGTTATTTAATTACGGGAAAGAAGATTGCATTATTAGCAACTGATGGATTTGAAGACGCAGAACTTATATATCCAATGTATAGACTGATTGAGGCAGGTTATGAAATAGAACTAATTAGTTTGCATCGTAGAGAAATTATAGGAAAACATGGATACCCTTTAAAACCTCATAAGTTAATAAAGGAGGTAACACCAGATGATTATGACGGAGTCATTATTCCAGGTGGGACTAAAAACCCGGATTATTTAAGAAGAGAACCAGATATTTTAAATTTTGTCTCTAAAATAAATAGACAAGGGAAATTAGTAGGAGCCGTATGTCATGCGGGATGGGTATTAATTTCTGCAAAGATTATAAAGGATCGGAAAGCTACTGCCTATTTTGCCATTAAAGATGATATGATAAACGCGGGAGCTAACTTTGAAGATAATGAGGTAGTTATTGATAACAATCTAATTACGTCACGCATGCCAGCAGATTTACCTGAATTTATGAAGGCAGTATTGAAATTTTTAAAAAATTAATTATTTTCTTATAATTGCTTATAAAGTTGAAGTATTTCTTCTTTTATTTTTTTCTGGAAAAGATTAACCTCATTTAACTCTTTATCAAATAGATTGTTTTTCTTTTCTGACAATCCTTTTTTTAGTTTACTATCTTTTTCAATTTCTCCAATTCTTTGTTTAATTTGGCCAAATGTATTATATAACGTCTCAATATCAATTTTTATATCATTCTTAATTTTTTTAAGAATTTCGAGCATTATATCAAAATTATATATGGAATCGCTCCACTGGTTAAAATTCTTTCCTTCTTTTAGTTCATCAATCGTTCTATCGATAAATTCTAGAAAAACCTTAAATATATTTCCAGGATTTATGATTTTGGATTGTGGTTCCTCATGTGGTTTTAATTCAACTTTGTCTAATATTTTTATAGAATAGTCAATCATTATACTATCATTATTTATTGAGAGATTCTCCTCTTTAATCTCTTCTAATTCTCTCTCTGTAAATGAAAGGTCTAGATCCTTAGCTAATTTTAAATTATCTAATTCAACTTCCGTAATTAAGGGAGTAAATCTAACTTGCAGATGTTTTTTCCCATAATAATCATTATCATAACGGATGATTTGGGTATAAACTTGGATAAAATCTTCACCAATTGGTGCAAATAATACGCCTTCATTAGGATCTAGCTGTTTTAAAAGAGGATAGATTCGTTCTTGTTTAATAGCTCCAGTAACAAGAATTTTTTGCCATGGTGTTAACTCAGGATATCCTAATAACGGATTTTGAATAATTACTTGTATAGCATTATCTAAATTGAGTTTTTTCAAATTCTCTGAAGTTATTTTAGCTATTTTAGGATTAGCTTCTAAAATGGTAATTTTTCCATTAGGAGCTAATTTGTGTGCTAAGCACGCAATATAGCCACTTTTTGCTCCCAGAATAAGTAAATCATCATTTTCCTTTAACATTAATTCTTGTAACATAATTGAAATCATATGGGGGGCAGAAATAGTTCTTATTGTTTCATGATACTCTTTATCGAAAA